>JAJDZE010000137.1 GCA_022824805.1 Acidimicrobiia bacterium
GCCACCGACCGCCGCTACCTCTCAGAAGACTCCATGAGCCAACTCCGACGCGAACCCGCTACCGTCACCACAGCCGAACTCACACCGGCAACCAACACCGAGGCTCAACCCCAAAACCCACCACTCCACGGGACATAGCCAGCGAGACCGGCAGGCAGCAGCGCGTGAAGAGCGGCGCAAACAGCGCAACGAAGGTCGAATGCAGCCAATGTTCGACCTGCTCAGCAGCGAAGTCGCGTCGGGAATCACCGTGAATCTGCTCGAACGCTCCGGGCTGCGGCGCGACCGTGTAGGCCGCGACCTCAACCTGCTGCGGGAAACCGTCTACGAGGCCGCATACCAGCTGCGTCGGGACGATCTGAAGCCCGCACTGGACGAACACTTCCGGTTGGACCAACTCGACGCCAAAGAACGCTCACGTCAGGCCGACGGATGCACCATTGCGGCGCTGCTGCTGATGAATGCAGCCATGCTGCACCAGCGCATCGCCGCCGGCGGCTGGCTTCGCGATGTGGAATCGCTGGCGGAGATCAAGAACGACCCCGACGTGGTCGAGCGACTCCGCGAAAACTGGCAGAACATCACGCGACGGGATTTCCTGCCGGTGATCGATCCCGCGATGAAGGTCATCAACGCAATCCGCCGATCCGGCAAGTTCGACGGTCTCGAGCGGGCCCTGCGCCACCTCGCAGCCGAAGCCGAACGCATCGCCGAGACCTACGCCGACATGGGTGCCGACCACGCCGGCCCGCTGTTCAACAAGGTCATGGGCAACCAGGCATCCGATGGCGCCTACTTCACGCGCCCGCCTGCAGCCACCATGGCAGCCCGGCTGGCGCTCGATGCCTGCGGCGATCAGGACTGGACCGACCCGGCCACTTGGCGCGCCCACAAGTCGGTCGATCTCGCATGCGGCAGCGGCACCCTGCTGGTCGCTCTCCTGAGTGAAATGAAGCGCCGGGCCCGCGAACAGGGCGCGTCGACCAAGAAGTTGGCGAGCCTCCAGAAGCTCGCAGTCGAGGACGTGCTCAAGGGCATGGACATCAACTCGGTGTCGCTGCAACTGGCCGCCACCCAATTGACTGCCGGTAACACCGATATCAAATACAGCGGGATGGGCCTCTACCTGATGCCATACGGCCCGACCGGCGATTCGATGGTGCCCATCGCCGCCGGGACGCTGGAGCTGATCGCCGAGGACGAGGTCGTGCCTCCGTTTGATCCTGAGATGTTCGCCAGTGCTGCTCAAGGCTCATCCGTCAAGGCCAGCCTCGGCGACCCCGAAGTCGAGCGTGCAGCCCAGGCAGCCATGGGTGCCCGCATTGCCATCATGAACCCTCCATTCACCGAACGAGAACGAATGGGGGAGAAGTTCCCGAAGGAAATACAGGGGCGGCTTCGGAACCGCGTCGACGGCCTCGACGCCGCGCTCGTAGCTGCTGATCCCACCCTCGAAGGATTCGTAACCAAAAGGTCGCTCCGTCCGATGTTCGTCGCACTTGCGGACCGGTGCGTCGCTGACGATGACGGTGTACTGGCGATGATCCTCCCGACGGTTGCCTTGGCGAATCACTCAGGCGTCTTCGAGCGCAGAATGTTGGCAGATCGGTTCGCTGTCGAAACTGTGCTCACCTGCCATCAGCCCGGCAACATCAATCTCAGTCAGAACACCAATATCAACGAGAGCCTCATCGTCCTGCGACGGCATCGTGGCGACAACTCGCCTACGCGGTTCATCACACTTGATCGCTTTCCCAGCGATGACCTAGAAGTGGCAGAGCTGTTCATGGCAATTGAGGAACGCGGCGTCGGGGTTCTCGGCAGCGGTTGGGGTGAAGTCTCAGAGTGGCCGGCCGATCGCATGCGGCAAGGTGATTGGACGGCAGCCATATGGCGCTCGCCATTCCTCGCCGAAGCAGCGGCCGAGTTCACGGCGCATCCTGAGCTCCGACCGTTGGGCGAACTCGGAATGTCGGCCCATCTGGTGAGTCCGTCTCTCACTACTGCACATCGTCGCTCGACCGCTGCTGAGCAAGGGTCATTCCCGATTATCAAGAGCAAGGGCGCCGACGGTCAACTACGTATCCAAGCCGTGCCTGACGAGTACTGGGTGCACGAGAAACTTGGTTCGTCACCGGTGCTTGAGAAGGCGGCGTACCTGCTCGTGACGGCCGGGCAGGACACCGGCACCGCTCGACTGACCGCTGTGGCATCTGACTGCCGATATGTAGGTCACGGTTGGATGCCGGTTTCCGGCGTCAGTAGGGATCAGGCCAAGGCCGCCGCCCTGTTTCTCAATTCGACGCCCGGCCGGCTACTTCTGATGCGGAATCCTGGGCGCAAGCTCAACTTCCCGAATTACCGCCCGGCTGTTATTAACGGGCTGCCTATCCCGGACCTCTATGACCCGCGAATTTGTTCGACGCTCGCTGATTGCTGGAGCGCGACCTCCCAAGTATCGGTCCCTCAGTTCCGAGACGGCGAATGCGACATCCGCGGGCTTTGGGACGCTGCTGTCTGGGACGCACTCGGCTGGGACGAAGCCAAGATTACCCGACTGCGCAAGCTGCTTCACGCCGAACCTCATGTACGAGGCACTGGTTACGATCAGTACCGACACGAAGCGGTTGCTCTCCCCTCGATTATGACCGACTCACAGACGCCCATATCAGCGCCGCGAGTTGAGAGACCTATACATTCTGCTGATGGTGCCACCGCTACGAACGCTCGGATACCTCAAGAAGCCCGGGGAAATCGGTGGAGGAAACGAGTCCCTCTGTCCCCCAATTGATTACTATTGGCAACAGTTAAGAGTAATATATACGAGACCACACGTAAGTTACGCAGCCACCCAAAAGAGTAACAACATGAACTCAAGTAGCCAAAATCAGGAAGAAACGAACATTGAACCACAACCTAGAGACTTTTTGGGGAAACTGACTGATGCGATAGCGTACCGGCTAGCTGAGGAAAGCGACAAGACCGAGGCGGGGCAGCACTTAGCGTACGGAGACAAAATAGCAATCATAATACATACCGATATCGGCATGCTGTTCGACGAATGGCAGCATCGAAACTTGAGTCCACGTTTCGAGCTAGCGCAGGCACTAAATGAATTAGGTGCGTCAGGCCTACCTATTCAATCCGACGACGAGGGACAAGAACACGATGCCGAGAAGGATCTACTCTATACGTCGGGCCGCCGAAACCAACTGAACATGCCCCTCATCGAACGTCTGCGCGACAGGCTTGCAGAGGAATACGATGATCTAGCCCTGATTGTTCATGAGGGCGTGGGTGGGGGGTGCTCGGGCTGTTTTTGGCGTCGGTTTGTGGGTTGGCGGGGGTGGTGGGGTGCTGGCGGCTGGGGTGTTGGGTGCCGGCGGGCTGGTCGGGGCGAGCGCAGCGAACGGCGCGCGTGTGGGGTGGGGCCGTCGCTGGGGACGGCGGTGGTGTGTTGGGGTGCGAGGGTTCAGCGGGGGTGCTGGGCGGCGAGGAGCGCTTGGCCGCCGGGGTGCCGTGCGGGGATGCGTATGAGGGTGCGGCGTGCGTGGCGGCAGATGATGCCGGGCAGGTGCCACAGTTGCCAGCGGAGCCGTTTGGGTGCTGCTTTGGCGAAGGCGCCGGTGAGCTGGTGTGTCTGGAACCAGGTCACGAGCGCGAGCGAGATGAGGCACATGACGGTCCAGGCGCGGTTGGCGTTCCACGCGGTGAACGGCATTCGTGCCAGCCCGGAGTCCTTGAGCCGTTTGACGCTGTCCTCGATGTGTGCGTGACGGCGCATGAGCGTGTCGACACGGGCGGGGCTGCCTTGGGCGTCGGTGAGGAATCCCCAGTAGCGCCAGCTGTCGGAGGGGAACAGGCTGCGCTGCGCGCCGGGGTGCCGCGGCTCGCGTCGCACGATCAGCCGGGTGCCGTCGGGCCAGTCCGACAGGTCCACGAGCGCGGAGAGGTCGGCGACCTGGGCGCGGCTGGGCTTGCGGGCGTGCTTGGGGTTCGGAATCGCTTGGGCCCACACGTCCTCGTCGAAGCGGGCAGCGGCTATCGCTGCGTCGATCCCGTCGGTGGCCCGCGCGGTGACGGCGAAGCCGACGTTGCGCTCGTTGCACCCGTGGGCGATATGGGCCGAGCAGCCCGCCGCGTCGATGCGTACCAGCATCGGCCGCCGCACCAGGTCCTCAGGGTCGCCGCGCCGGTGGCCCGCAGCGTCGCTCGCTGGCAGCATCGAGATCGCGCCCTCGAGCACGCGCAGGTGATCGTCGATGCTGTTCGCCGCGGCGTTGCCCGGCCGCAGCATCCCCCACAGCGGCTCCCCCTCGCCGGTGGAGCACACCATCGGGTGGAACCCCAAGCCGCCCTTGAAGTGCGGCGCAGCGCCGGCCTTGGTCTCCGAGTGCACCTCCACCAGCGTCGAGTCGATGTCGACCACCAGCGGCCCCGCCGACATCTGGGGCCACACCCGCTCGCGCACCGCGGCCGCGGCCTGCCACAGCCCGGCAAGCTCTTCGTCTCCGATGCCGTTGAGGACCCGCCACAGCGTCGAGTCCGACCCCACCGACCCGAACAGCTCCGGCTCGGCGCGCAGATGCTCAATGTCGCTGCACGCCTCCCCGCCCCCCGCCAGCACCAGACACAGATGCGACAACAGCACCCCCCGGTCATGGGCCGGCGCCCGCTCCCCGCGCCGCACCAGCGCCCCCGACAGCTCCCCCCCCAGCCCCACCCGGTCCGCGAAACCGCCCAGCACGAACAGCCCCGCACCCGACACGACCCGGTCCCCGCCAGATGCCAGCACCGCATTCGACACGCTTCTAAGATTCACCTCGGAGATGCCTTTCCGATCTGCGCACTGTGTGCTTCGACAACACACATCGTCGCAGGTCAGAAAGGCTTTTCCGCGGACGCGAAAACCCCACCACCCCAATACTCATGAATAATCAGGGCTAGGTATTGATAGATGGGCTGCTACTTTGCTAGCGATTATCGTCGGCGCACAAGCAGCCCGTATCGATGGCAATTTCCAAGCAATCCGGAACCTGGAGATTTGGGGAGACAGTCAACCAGAAGTGTTTCCAAGGGCATATGACAAGAACATCGTATGGCGGACCACGAAATTACTCGCCCGTTTCGTCTCAGATAATGTACCGAAGCCATATGAATTGAAAGTAGTCGAAGAGGAAGCCCGAAAAGCACTCGGCTTATCACCAACCGACACACACGATACTGAACAATACCAGCTCCTGCGAGGGTTGCTTTTGGGGCCAGTATACACCGTCGCCACAATGGATGCCGAGTTCTTGCAGGATCCAAGTACAACGGATACGGGTCAGCACGGCATGTCCCAATATGTGGATTCCGAGATAACGGCCGAATCGAAAGACGTGAACGGCTATTACAGTTGGGCTAAACGGCTGGAAAATGTCTCTGAAAAAGGGGACCGAGAAATACGGGGCCGAGACTATTTCTTCGGTGAGAGAGACTCGCAGTACCAGTTGGCAATGAGCCAGATCAGTCTGGCGCGTAATGAACTCAAGGAAGCACGCCGCCGGGTTCTGCAAGCGATTGAATATGCTCGGCCTCACATGCGCTTCCATGTCGAGCGCTGTCAACAACTCCTGTTCACGATCCAGATCGAAGAAGCATCACGGCAAGACATCACTGAAAAGGCTACGAGAGACGCCGAAGCTAAATTGAAATGCGAAACCAACAAACTTATTCAGAAATTCACAAAAGAGATCGAAGAAAAACAGGCTTCGGAACAGAACGATCTCAAAAAACTGAGCGAGGAATTGGACGAAGATAACCGAAAGGAAACCCGAAAACTGATCGACGCGACGGTCCTTCGGGTGATCGAGATCCTCGGTATATTCGTCGCCATTTCATTAGTGTTGTTCACATCGCTCGAAGGACTCCGTTTTGTCGAAAACCTGACCGACGCTATTCTGATCTACGGCCTGGGCATGTTTAGCGTGACTCTGTTGATAGGATTGATTTTCTTGCTCAAGAAATCCTGGGAGAAGAAAGAGCCCAGCGACAACGGAAAAGGCAGCGAAGCAGTCGAATAGGTGGTTGATAACCTTCGGATACGGCTGGTGAGGTGACGATGGCCGACCGTGATCCGTCCGTCGAAGGCCCGGCAAGCTCTATTGGTGGTTGCGAGTGAGTTGAGTGTAGATGTCGGCGGCTGAGTGCCAGTGGTGGAGTCGGCGTGGCATCCAGTTGAGGTTGTCCTCGATGTCTGCGAGCCGCAGCGGGTTGAGGTCAAGGGAGGTGCCTTTGAGAAACCATCTTCTGAGCAGCCCGTTGGTGTGCTCGTTGGTCGGGTGCTGCCATGGGCTGTGGGGATCGCAGAAGATCACCTTGATGCCGCGCGCGTCCTCGATGTCGGCTCAGCGGGCCATCTCGCGTCCTTGGTCCCAGGTCAGGGTGCGCACGAGATGGGTGGGCTGGCGGGCGAGCGCCGCGGTGACGGCCCGGGCGACATGGGCCGCCCGGTAGCGGGACTGTCAAATCTTGACAGTCCCGCCGCATGTGACGAGACGATCAATACCGCCCGCGATCTAGAACCGCTGAGCAATTGCCGAATCTTCGTCTTCGGCCACGTAAAACCGCAGGTCAGAGGCTTGCGGCAGTCGCCGAAATCGGATAAATCAGCAGTCTCCTAGGACGGTGGTCGGAAAGTCGGTGGGTGGGTGCTGGTGTTGGTGGTTGGCGCGCGGGACACTGTGGGGGTGCGTGGTTCTGCTGATGGTCAGGGTTCGTTTTTTGATGTGGATGTGATGGTGGGGGATCTGCTTGAGGGGGAGGGGTTCTTGGCGACGGTGGGTGCGGCTCGCGGCGGGTTGTTCTGTGATTCTGATTTTGACGGGTTGTATGTGTCGGGGCGGGGCCGTCCGTCGCATCCGCCGTCGGTGGTGGCGGCGTTGTTGATTCACCCTGGGACGTTCCTATAGGTGTCAAGTGCGTGTTTTGAGGGTGGCGAGGTCGGCTCGCAGGGTGCGGTAGAGCTCTCGGGCGATGAAGCGTTTGAGGCAGCGGATGGCTTCTTTTTTGGTTTTGCCTTCGGCG
>JAJDZE010000210.1 GCA_022824805.1 Acidimicrobiia bacterium
TAGCCAAACTCGACACCCAAACCGCCTAAAACGCACCCCAGCCGGGCCGACACAGCCCACCAGAACCCCCAACAGGCACCCCCAAACCCGCCCGCACACACCCAAACAGCCACAAACACCGAATTTCAGCAGCCTGCTAGCAGCGAGTGCGGGCACGCACCGAATTGAGGAGTCTCTCGTCAGCCTCGCTTCCGGGCAGGGCAGACGCAGTGAGCCGCCGAGCAATTCGGGCGCTTTGCCGAGCAGGTCGCGGGCGCTGTCGTCGCGTGGCGCCGGGCCAGCGGCGATACTGGCGCGGTGAGCGTCCGGGTCGAGGTTCGGCCGGCATTGCTGGAATGGGCGCGTGTCCGGTCGGGCATCGACGACACGGTTTGGCACAGGCGATTCCCGCGTTTTGACGCCTGGGTGGCCGGCGACGTGCAGCCCACCGTGCGTCAGTTGCAGGAGTTCGCTGCCAAGACATACACATCGGTCGGATTCCTGTTGCTGGAGGCGCCGCCGGTCGAGACCCTCCCCATCGCGGACTTTCGCACGCCCGCCGGGCCCGGCAGGTCAATGCCGGCGACTGGGAACCTGCTCGATGTGCTGCGCATCTGCCAAGCCCGCCAAGAGTGGTACCGCGACAACCAGTTGCTGCACAACGAGCCGCGTGTCAGCTTCGTCGGCTCTGTCACGTTGTCGACCTCGCCGTTGGAGGCTGTCGCGTCGATGCGTGACGCTCTGGGGTGGACTAGCGACGTTCGCGGGGGATTGAGAAGCTGGCAGGAGGCGGTGACGCAGCTTCGCGAGCGTGCCGAAGCCTTGGGTGTGCTCGTGATGGTGAGCGGAATCGTCGGTTCCAATACCCATCGCACGTTGGATCCGAACGAGTTTCGAGGCTTTGCCCTCGTCGATGACTACGCACCGCTCGTGTTCGTCAACGGCGCGGATGCGAAGTCGGCGCAGGTATTCACATTGGCTCACGAACTTGCGCATCTGTGGCTCGGAGCGACTGGGCTGTCCGATGCCGAAGCGGAATCCGGCCGTGAGTTTGCCGAGGAACGCTGGTGTAACGCCGTCGCAGCGGAGCTGCTGGTGCCGAGGTCCGACTTCGAGCAGGTGTTCGACCCCGCAGAGGCACTGTCTCCTCAGCTTGAGCCATTGGCGCGGCGTTATCGAGTGTCCACACAGGTCATCCTGGCTCGGGCCCGCGAGGTCGGCGCGATGAGCTGGGACCAGTTCATGCTCGAACGTGACATCGAACGTACCCGGGTCGAGTCCCTCGACATCAGGCGCAGCACTTCGGGCGGCGACTACTACGCAACCAAGCCGGTGCAGGTAGGGAAACGCTTCGCACGCGACCTCATCGCGAGCACACTCGAAGGGCGAACCACCTATACCGAAGCACTCCGGCTGCTCGGTGTGAAGAAGGTCTCGACGCTCGAAGGGCTCGGTCGGCGCCTCGGAGTCCTGTAGTGGCGTATCTGCTGGACACCAACGTCTTCATCGCCGCGAAGAATCTGCACTATGGGTTCGACATCTGCCCTGGGTTCTGGAGCTGGCTCGATCAAGCTGGCCGCGCAGGCATCGTCGGCAGCGTCGACGCGGTCTACCAAGAACTCATGGGCCAGGGTGACGACCTCGCCCAGTGGGCGCGCGACCATCGCCAGATGTTCTCGGCTCCGACGAATGCCGACATTCTCGCGGTGTCCGAGGTGAACCGCTGGGCCACGGAATCGCCGCAATACAACGAGGGTGCCAAGGCTGATTTCGCAGCTGCGGCCGACTCGTTCCTTATCGGCCATGCACGCGCTGGGCGCCATAGCGTCGTGACTCACGAAGTACCGGGCACCAAGCGAACCCGCATCAAGATCCCCAACGCCGCGGCAGCCGTCGGCGTGCAAGTGCTCAGTCCCTTCGCCATGCTGCGAATCGAGGGAGCAAGATTCGAACTCAGGACCCAAGGCGGGCAATTGGTGCTGCCCATGACCGAGGTTGGCGGATTCGCTGGATAGGTGATCCCGGCGACGGGTGAAGCAGGACGCTTGATGGTCCCGCGTGGAAGACGGCGATTTGCCCCGAGGGGGATCTGGCGGCAGCCCGGCAGCCGGAGCGGTCGTGTCTGCACATTCGAATGCCCCGCGAGTCTGGAATCCGAAATCTCGCGGAGCAGGGGGGTACGTAGAATGACAGCCATGTAGTTCCCGCTCGCGACGAAGGATGAAACCATGCCCACAGGCAAGCCGCCGAACGGCAGCAAGAAATCGCACCGCTCTGTGGAGGCCAATGTGCAGGCCGGTTTGGAGTGGGCTCGCCGCCGGGATGTACCCGATGTGCTGTGGTGGAAGGACTTCGCTGCTCATCCTGCCGCGACGGCCGATTCCGTTGAACGGCGGGTGTCGGAAGGGCGCGTGCCTGGAGCTGTGTGCAGCTTCCCGCTGCCCAAGCCGGGCAAGGACGAATTGCGACGACTGGCCCACTTGCATCCAATGGACGACTTGCGCTTGCGCTTGCTGGTCGACCGGATGCTCAAAAAGGCGTCGCTTCAGGTCCACGCTCGCGCATTCGGGGCGCGGCTGGTGAGTGGCCCGCCGGGTTGGGAGATCGAATCAAGCAACCGCGCATGGCAAGACCTTCGTGATTGCGCGTCGGCGATGATCGCTTCCGGGCGGTTCGCGACGCTTGTGAAGTGCGACGTTCGACGCTGCTATCCGAGTATCACGGCCGACGCGGTTCAACAGGCATTGGTGTGGCAGGGATTCGATGCCAAGCGAATTGCTCCGCTCGTGGAGATGCTGCGTGCGTTGCTGTTCGTCGGCGCGCCGAAGGGGCTTCCGATCGGGCCTGAGGCATCAGCAGTGGTTGCAGGTCTCGTGCTTGGCGTTGTAGATCAGGCGATGGCAAATGCCGGGTTGGCCCACCTGCGCTATTCCGACGACAGCTTCGTGCTCGTCCCCCATGGCGCCAGCACGACTCATGCCTATGACACTTACTGTGAGGCACTCGGCTCGATCGGCTTGGAACCGAACTCGGCCAAGTACGAAGAGCATTCGGTTGATGACGGCAGCGCGTGGTCAGCCGTGCAGGATCCGACGGTCTCGGCGCTGCAGTGCTACCCCACGCCATTTGGAGATGACCGACATCTCGTGGCCGCTCTCGCCGAGGAATTGAATCGAGATCAGCCCAACTGGACGGCCGTGTCGTTCTGCATCGGCAGCCTTCGCTACCGGCGCAGTCCGTGTGCATTGCCGAAGATCTACGACTGCCCGGAGGTGTTGTTGAACTTGCCGCGACAGGTTGGGAGGTATCTGAGCGAGCTGGCCGAGAACCGCCCGACCCGCCGCGAGGTTGACCAGGATTGGCTGGTCGAGCGAGCGACGGCTGATCATGGCGATTTCGGCTTGGCCGCCCAACTGCATGCGTGTGAGGCCGCCTCACGGGTCGGGCTGGGCAAGGCGAACAGGCAACGCCTTGAAGAAGTAGTCACGGCATCATCGGACAGCGCTGTGCGGCAAGGGCCAGTACGCGCAGCTGCGGCGCGTGCTTGGACGCAATCACGGGCGTACCGTCGAGGCCGGGCCGAGGACCTCGCTCAGGAGTTTGGCGACTACAACATCCGAAGGTCGCTCATTGACGCAATTGCGAACAAGAGCCAAGGGTCTCGCAGGACCCGTTCATTCCGCCAGAAGATGTGGTCTGCCGATCAGGATCTCCAGCCCGTACTCGAGGGGTTGCGCTAGCGCGCCTGAACTTGGGTTGGAGGACTGGCATCGATTTGGAGAGGCGTGCCAGTACTGCTGCTCGCGCTGAGGTGCTGGCCGACCCGACGAACATCTGATCGAGCTCGCTGCTCGCCCGAGAATCCGATGTCTCCCCGCCGCCGGCGACGGTTGCCGTTGTCCACCGGTCCTGAAGTTCGAGGTTGAGAACTGGTGACTCCGGTCAATTGGCGGCAGAGCTCACTGGCCGGTGTGCTACGACATGGCGTCGGGTCTGGACGCTGGGAGGCAGGATGCGATTCGAGGGCGCTGTCATCAAGGAGCAGGGCGTCACGTTCGGCATTCTGGTCGTGAAACGACATGTCTTGAACAACGCGGCAGAGCGCGACTCAGTCCAGGCACAAGCGTCGAGGCTGTTCGGCGGCATACCAACGGTGCTGATGGCTCAGGACCATCAAGGTGTGCCGGAGTACTACGGGCGGCGCGACATCGTGAATTTCATGGCGAACGTTCCGCTGGAGGCCGTCCCGTGGAAGGAATACACGATCTGAGGGGCTGACCTACCTGCTCGCTCGGGTGGTTCTGATCGCCGTAATCTCGTGCCGCGCCCTGCACTTGGCACACCAGCAGTGAGGTCGGTGTGCCGATTCGACGGGGTAGTGACAGGGGTGCCTGATGCGGGCCGATGTGACTCGTCCCGGTTGTGGCCGTGTCAGCCCATCTAGTCAGCGCAGGCGGCGCGGATGCGTAACACACTTGGTTACACTTTTGGTTATCGCTGAACATCGCGCCGGTAGCACGCCGCCGCTCCGGAACCCGCCGCTCGTCCTGACAGTGCTGGAGATTCGGTACCCCGAAATTGCGGGGGGTCTCACCGATGCTGCCGTGTCGGCGATGAAGGAGGCCGTGCGCGAGAGCTTGCCGGTCATGGCGCCGCAGGTGGAGCACCAGATCGGTATGCCCATCGACGCGGCGATGCCGCCGCAGGTGGAGCAGCGCCTGTCGCCCAGGTTCTGTGCCCGTGACCAAGCGACCGCATTGGTCGTGAGGCGCGATGCACTGGTCTTGGAGACCACCGTCTACGGGGGGTGGGTTGAGCACTTTCGGCCGCTGGCGAAGCAGGCCACCGAGGCACTAGCAGGCTGCTGAAATTCGGTGTTTGTGGCTGTTTGGGTGTGTGCGGGCGGGTTTGGGGGTGCCTGTTGGGGGTTCTGGTGGGCTGTGTCGGCCCGGCTGGGGTGCGTTTTAGGCGGTTTGGGTGTCGAGTTTGGCTATGCG
>JAJDZE010000108.1 GCA_022824805.1 Acidimicrobiia bacterium
GCGATGTCTCGTTAGGCGATGGTTTCTGGTTCGGTGGTGACGAGCAGTTCGGCGACTGATGCGGTGTTCGGCAGGCGCAGGATCGTGGCCAGTGCCTGGGCCAGATCGTCGGCTTGGATCATGATCGACGGGTCGACCCCGAAGCCCGAGGTCATGTCGGTCTGCACGTAGCCGGGACATACGGCCGTACAGCGGATCCCGTCAGGAAAGGTGAGGTGGCGGACCGAGTGGTGCAGCGCCATCGCGGCGTGCTTGCTCATGGCATAACCGGGTGCGAAGGTGCCTCGCACTCGCTTGCCCGACATCGAGATCACGTTCACGATGCGACCCTCGCCACTGTGGCGCAGGTGGTCGAGCGTGGCGCGGAGCATGCGGAACGGCCCCTTCGCGTTGACCTCCCACATCTCGTCGAGCGTGTCCTCGGTCAGCTCCTCGAACTCATCAGGGTGAGCGACGCCGGCGTTGTTGACGAGGCAGTCGATCCGGCCGTGCGCCGAAATCGTCTCTGCGGTCCAGCGCTCGGCAGCCTCGGGATCGGTGGCGTCATAGCGGTGCAGACTCACCGCCGGCCCGCCGCTGGCGTCGGTTCGGTACTCAGCAGCTGAGACTTCCAGCGAGGCCACGTCGCGTGCACCCAGCGACAGCGCCCATCCATCGGAATGCAGAGCTGCGGCGATGGCCTCGCCGATGCCGCGATTCGCACCGCTGATCATCGCTGCGCAACCGGTGATGTCTCGCATCTCGCATTCCTCCCGCTGGGCAGCCGGGTCATTCCGACGCGTCTGCGTGACCCGCAGTAGCGTTCGCAATCGGCCTCGCCGCCAAGCCGGCAGGCCGGTCCGGAGGCTAGGTCGATGGTGCAGAGTTTGTCGGAGGGCAGCGAGGGATCTGCATACCTCCCCGGTTCGCCCGAACGCGACGAGCTGGCACGCCGCACCATCAGCGTCTTGCAGCTCGGAGTGATCCCTGGCGGGCTGGCCATGACGGCATCGTTCTCCGCCTCCACCTTGCTGGCCGACCAGATGACGGGCAGCGAGACCAAAGCCTCGCTGGCCGCCGTGTGCCTCAGCATCGGCGGCACCCTCGCGGGCATCCCGCTCGCTGCGCTCATGGCCCGCCACGGCCGCCGTGCCGGACTCGCAACCGGCTACTTCGTCGGGGCAATCGGCGCCACGCTGGCGCTGCTGTCAGCGTTCATGGGTCGATACTCGGTGCTGGTGCTCGGCATGGTGCTGATCGGCACAGGCCAGGCCGCCAATTTGGCGGCGAGGTATGCCGGCGCCGACCTGGCCACCGACGAGAACCGGGCCCGCTCGATCAGCTTGGTGCTGTGGGCGAGCACGGTCGGCTCGGTCTTGGGACCGACGGTAGCGCTCGGTCTCAAGAGCATCTTCGCTGACACCGAAGGGCTGAGCGGATTTGCGCTGCCGTACGCACTGGCGCTCGGCCTGTTCGGCCTCGGGGCCCTCAACATCTGGCGCCGTCTGCGCCCAGATCCGCTGCATGTCGTGGCTGCAGACTCAGGCTCGACGAGCGTCAAGCTGCCGAGCTTGGCCGAGGCCGGCCGCATCCTGGCCCATCCTGTGGCGTCGATTGCGCTCATCGGCATGATGCTGTCGCAGGCCGTGATGGTGGGCGTCATGACGGTGTCGCCGATTCACATGTCCCAAGGCGGCCAGAACCCGCTGATCATCGGCGTCATGCTCTCGCTGCACATCGCCGGCATGTTCGCGTTCTCGCCGTATGTGGGCTGGCTGGTGGACCGCGTCGGCGGCCAGCTCATCATCGTCGCGGGTGCGCTCGTGCTCACCGTCGGCGCTGTCATGGCCGCGAATACCGACGCCGAACAAGCCACCGGTCTGCTGCTGGGGCTGTTCTTGATCGGCATCGGCTGGAGCTGCTGCGTAGTATCCGCCAGCTCGCTGCTGACCGCATCATTCCCGGTGGAGCGCAGAGTCAGCGTGCAGGCCACCGCCGACGTGCTGATGACCGCCCTCGGCGCCGCCGCCGGCGTCAGTTCAGGCTTGGCGGTGGAACACCGCTCCTATGCCGATCTCGCGAACTGGGGAGCGTGGGTGGCCGTGGCGCTCGGCATCGCGGCCGTCGTGATGCTGGTGCGCAACTTCCGGGTCACGCGGCGCTTCACGGCTTGATCATCGGCTCAGCACAGCTGACAGAGCCCAGGATCCTGCCGCCTCCCAGCGGGCGCAGGCACTGACGCGTGCGCGTGGTCTCAGAACAAGCCGTTGAGGCAGGCAGTCAGCTTGGCGTCGGCCGTCGGCGTTTGCGCAGTGAGACGCGACAGGAACGACACCGAGACGAAGTCGCCCATGACGGCGCCGGTGTCGACGTCGGCGGGCATGTCGACGGCGTCGCCCCACTCCATGGCGACCCGGAACGCATCCGCGTTGTCGGGATGCGGCTCGAGGCTCACCGAGGTGATCGAGCGCGGCGGCAGTGTGCCCACTTCGGTGAACCGCCAGCCCTTCATGTCGGCGACTTCGCAATTCGGCACATTGAGGTTGACTGCCCACGCCGATTCGTGTTCGTCCGCGAGCAGGCCGCTGAGCACGACGCTGGCAACTTCGGCTGCGGCGTGCCACTTCTGGTCGGCAATGGCGTCTTCCCAGCCCTGGCCTTCCACCCCGAATCCCTCGACGGTCTGGCTGACCGCCAGACCCGGGATGTTGCCGCTGCGGCCGGTCAGCACCGCGCCGACAGTTCCCGAGTGGTACACGGACCGGCCGACGTTCGCGCCCGGGTTGATCCCCGACACCACCAAGTCCACCGGGCCGAAGGCGCCCAGCCGGGCGAACATCACGCACAACGCGGGCGCCCCCGAGACGGCCCAGGCATCGGTGACCCCCTCGAAACGCACTTTGTGCACTTCTGGGTCCATCAGATGCAGTGGACCGATCGCGGCGCCTGCGCCCGAGTATTCGGAATCTGGCGCGACGACGACCACATCGCCATGAGCGGTCATGGCGCTCGCAAGTACGTGCAGTCCTTCGGACTCGATTCCGTCATCGTTGGTCACCAGGATCCGCACCGTGTCGAAGGTACTGCCCGCAAGTGAAGCGTGGATGTATGGCTTCCGAACGGGGAGTGTCGGTGCCGTGGCAAGCTGTCTCGCTGTGAAGGAGCGTGTGGAGACGGGCACGGGGTGCCAGTTGCGCGTCCTGCACACGTCCGATGTGCACATCGGGCATGTGCGCGGGCCGCACGGCAGTCACCGCGACGTGTGCCAGTGCCCTATCCATGCCCTCGTCGATGCCGTAGCCGCCCACGCGGCTGACGTGTTGCTCATCGCGGGAGACCTGTTCGACCACGCCCGGCTGAAGCGATCCGATGTCGCGCACACGATGGAGCTGCTGGGTGGCGTCGACGCGTCGGTCGTCATCATCCCCGGCAACCACGATGTCCATGACGAGCAGTCGCTGTGGGGTACCCATGCCGACCATGAGCACCGGCTCGAGGTCACCGGCGCCGGCGTGATCTTCCTGGACGATCCCGAGGGCGCGACGCTGCATTTCGGCGAGCACGACCTGACGCTGTGGGGTCGGGCGATGGACCTGCACCACTCCGAGTACCGACCTCTTGCAGGCGTGCCGGCCCGCCCTGACGACGGTTGGTTCATCGCCGCTGGACACGGCCATTTCCAGCGCACAGATGACGATGCGCACCGGTCATCGCCGATCGCCGCCGAAGAGATCGAGGCCACCCGGGCCGACTATGTGGCGCTGGGCCACTGGCACGTCACCACCGATGTCTCGGTGGGCGAAGTGACCGCGTGGTATCCCGGCGCTCCGATGGGTGTCCCATCGAATGGCACGGCCTCCCTCGTCACGTTCTCGCGGGGTGCTGACGGCGCCGACCGCTCGGTCGCGGTGACCCATGTGCCTGTGGCCGCGCCCTCTGGCGGCTGCGCCTAGGCAGCGGCTGCTCGGTCAGGGAGGCTGAGCCGCAGGCCGCAGCGAGCCAGGGCGGCAACGAGAAGGCGCAGCGGCGGTCTCAGCCGCCGCGCGACAGCGCTCGCAGGCATCGATCGCTGATCGTCTACAAGCCAGCGGCCGCGCGGTCGATGCGCCGCTGCAGCACCTCGCATGCGGACATGTGGCGCATGGCATCGGACTTGGCCGTGCCGTAATCCTCGGCGACCTGGCGCGCACGTTCGGGGTCGTCGTAGGTCGCTGGCTCGCCGAGCAGTGCCTGCAGTTCCGCGACGCGGTGCTCGGCGGCCTCCCAGGCTCGCTCTGCTGCGGCGAGCTCCTTGCGCATGGCGGCGGTCGCTTCGTGGACCGCCTGGCGCTTGCTGGCCCCCTCGCGGCGGCGCTCGGCGGCGCTCGGCCGCGACATCGGCGCCGTTGCGCCGGCGCCGCGACCGCCCGCGCGCCGGCCGGTCGTGGTCGAGCGGCCGAGGTCTTCACTGCCGGCGCCCCGATCACTGGCACTCCCGCTGCCGGCGCTGCCAGCAGTGCTGCCGCCGGCGGTCCTCCTCGTGCTCAGCCCCGGCGGTCGCAGCAGATCCTCGTCGACGCCCGGGTGCAGGGTGGCGGTGCCGTCACGCACCACGATCAGTGAGTCGGCCACGCTGCGGATGAGGTGACGGTCGTGGGTCACCAGCAGCACCGTGCCCGGGTACACCGACAGCGCATCCTCCAGCAGATCGCAGCTGGGCAGATCGAGGTGATTGGTGGGCTCGTCGAGCACCAGCAGGTTCACCGGGTTCGCCATCGTGATGCCGAGCGCCAGCCGGGTGCGTTCGCCGCCTGAGAGATCGGCCACCTTGCGGTCCGCAGCGTCGCCGGCAAAGCCGAAACCGCCGAGCATCGTGCGCACATTCCGCCCGGGCTGATCACCCACCGATGCAGTGAACTCCTCCGCCACCGACCGTCGAGGATCCATGACCTCGGCGAGATGCTGAGCGAACGTGGCCATGTCCACATTGCGGCCACGGTGCAGCTCACCGCCGAGGATGCCCAATTCGCCCTGCAGCACCCGCAGCAGTGTCGTCTTGCCGGCGCCATTCGGGCCGACCACGCCCACCTTGGTGCCGCGTTCGATGACGAGGTCTACGCCCTCGAGCACCGGAGCGTCACCGTCGGCGTATCCCACCGAAGCGCCGATCAGCTCCACCACGACTCGCGACGAGCGCCGCGGCGTGCCGAAGCCAAAACGGGCCGCCAGCTCCTTGCGGCTCGGGACCTCCACCGGCGCCAGCTTCTCCAGTGCCTTGATCCGGCTCTGCACCTGCCGAGCCTTCGTGGCCTTGTAGCGGAACCGCTCGATAAAGCGCTCGGTGTGAGCACGCCTGCGAGCCTGTTGCGCCGCTGCGGCCTCGGCAGCCGCAATCCGCTCCTCGCGGGCCACCACGAACTCGGCGAATCCGCCGACGTGCTCGTGCACCCTCGTGCCGTCCATCTCGATCACGCGGTTGGCGACGGCGTCGATGAAGTCGCGGTCGTGGCTGACGAACAGCAGCCCGCCCTCCCAGGCAGCGAGCTGGTCTTCCAACCAGGCCACCGAATCGACATCGAGGTGGTTCGTGGGCTCGTCAGCCAGCAGCACATCGGGCTTGGCCAGCAGCAGTTGGGCGAGCGCCACCCGCATCCGCCAGCCGCCCGACAGCTGCGCCACCGGGCGCTGCGCATCATCGGCTGCAAAGCCCAGGCCGGCGAGCACCCGGTGAGCCTCCGCTTCGAAGCCGTAGCCGCCGATCTGGCGGAAGTGAGCCTCCAGCTCGCCGTAGCGGGCGAGCACGTCGTGATGGTCGGCAGCGTCGACCTCGGCCAGCCTCGCCTCCAGCGATCGCAGCTCGGCCGTCATCGCGGTGATGTCACCCGCCCCGGCCAGCGTCGCTTCGAGCACCGTGCCCTCGGTGATCTCGGCGAGCTCCTGGGGCAGGTAGCCGACCGTCAGCCCGCTCTGGCGGTGGACTTCGCCCTCGTCCGGCTCGCTGATGCCGGCCAGGATCTCCAGCAAGGTCGTCTTGCCGATGCCGTTGCCGCCCACCAGCGCCACGCGCCGGCCAGGAGCGAGCTGCACGCTGACATCAGCAAACAGCCGCCGCGGCGGGTACGACTTGGCAAGCGAGGAACCCCACAGCACAGCCCGAGTCTGCCGCCGGACCGCGGCGCATCACCCGCTGGAGCAGTTGTGCCTGCCGCCGAGCTGCGACGGAAGCGCTCGTTCGCCGGCGGCGCCAGGTGGCCGAGCCGCTACGCGAAGTGGGGCGCCACGTCGGCCATGAAGGCGCGCAGCGCATCGAGACGGCCCTCGATGCCGCCGCGTGCCACTGGGTCGAGCACGAAATGCGTCACGCCGGCCTCGCCAACGCGCCCGACGCTGTCGATCATCTGCTCGGCGCTGCCGGCAATCGACACCTCGGGCTTCATTGCCGATGCCGGATCGAGGTAGTAGCGCAGCGACAGCGTGATCTCGCTGCGGTCCCGGCCTTCGGCATCGCACGCCGCGCCCACCCCGCTCCAGCCCGAAGCAACCTCGTCGACAGTCTCGAACGCCGCATGGAAGCCGTGCCCGTACTGCGCCACCCGCCGGTAGGCGGCAGCCGTGTTGCCGCCGACCCACACCGGCACCGGGTCTTGCACCGGTTTGGGCTCGAAGCCGACAGAGGGGAACGAGTAGAACTCGCCGTCGAAGCTCGGGTCGTCTTCGGTGAACAGCGCCCGGAACACCTCGAGCTGCTCGTCAGAGCGCTTGCCGCGGCGATCCCACGGCATTCCCAGTACTTCGGCTTCCTCGCGCATCCAGCCCACGCCCACGCCCAGGATCAGCCGACCGTTCGACAGCACGTCAATGGTCGCGAGACGCTTCGCCGTCTCCACTGGCGGCCGGTACGGCAGGATCAGCACGCTGAAGCCCAGCCGCAGGTTCTCGGTGACGGCGGCCACGAACAGCAGTGTGCCGATGGGGTCGAGCCATCCGGTTTTCGGTGGCGCCGGGAACGAGCCGTCGTCAGAGTACGGGTACTTCGACACCAGCTCGGCGGGCCAGCAGACATGATCGGACGCCCAGCCCGAAGCGAAGCCGAGCTGGTCGACTTCCGAGGCGAACGTGATGAGCCCATCGCGAGATCCGATGCGGCCCAAGTGCGGCAGAGTGACTCCCCATTCCATGGGCCGACACGCTATGCCGCTCGCGCCACGCCTGCCGGGTGCGCCCGCTGCGGAGACGGCAGGAACCTCAGCGACCAGCGATCCGGCAGGTCGCAACGTCGCAGAGTCTCCTGCCGCCTCCGCCGCTAGGTCGTCTGGGATCTCGTCATGGGGATTGTCATGCAATCGTCGTACCCGAGCCCAGAACGGCTCGGCGCAGCGCGATTACTCTCGCGCTCACCGCCGCAGCGGTCATGGGGGACAGTCGCGGGCCACGCCTGCCGATTGTCGGCTTGCGACGCCGCGGTGGCTGTTGTTCCACCGAGGAGGGACCCATGCAACTATCCAAGAACCGCCTTATGCGCTTGCTAGCGCTGCTCTTCGCGTTCTCGCTCGTCGCGGCCGCCTGCGGTGGCGACGATGGCGACGATGACGCCGGCGAGACCCAGACCACCGAGGCCATGGCCGAGGTGGAAGCGGACGAGGCCATGGCCGACGAGGAGATGGCCGACGAGGAGATGGACGAGGGCGAGCCTGAGGAAGAGGCCGGCGGTCTCAGCCAGGACGTGATCGAGCAGGCCGCCGAAGAAGAGGAGATGGCCGACGACGAGATGATGGACGATGAGGAGATGATGGAGTTCGACCGCTCCACCATCGAGGGCATCTTCGAAGAGGCCGAATTCCGGCGGGCCAAGGTTGTGGAGCGGATCACCGCCCAGATCGAGGCCGGCGAGTGGGGCGTCGGCGACGACAACATCCTGCGCGGTCCCGAAGGGTTCACCATCGACCTCAACGAGTGTCCCGACGACTGGTCCAACACCGAGGGCATCACCGACAACGAGATTCGCCTCGGCCAGACCGGCCCGCAGTCGGGCACCTTGGCGCTGTACGGCAATGCTCGCCTGGGCTGGCAGACCTACTTGCAGCACGTTAATGCCGAAGGCGGCATCGCGGGCCGCGATGTGGTCATGAAGTCCTACGACGACGCGTACGTGGCTGCACAGACCATCGAGTTCGTCGACGAGCTGATCGAGAACGACAACGTCTTCGCGATCCACACGCTGGGCTCGCCGAACACGCTGGCTGTCTATGACACGCTGAATGCCGAGTGCATCCCGCAGCCGTTCGTGTGGACGGGCCACCCGGCGTGGGGCGATCCCGAGGTGCACCCATGGACCACGGGCAGCATCCTGTCGTACTCCACTGAGGCAGTGCTGTGGGGCAACTGGATCAAGGACAACCTCGCCGATGAGCTGCCGGTCGTGGTGGCCGGCCTGGTGATGGACAACGACTTCGGCTTGGCCTACGAGCTGGGCTTCGAGGAGTACGCCCACAACAACCCCGACGTGGTGTCGGAGTTCGTGCCGGTACGCCATGACCCTGCATCGCCGACGATCACCAACGAGATCACGACCATCGCCGCGAGCGATCCGGACGTCTACATCTCGATGACCGCGGGCAATGCATGCCTGCTGGCCATCCAGGAGGTCGCAGCGTCGGGCCTGAAGGAGGACATCTCGGCAGCCTTCACGCCGTCGGTGTGCAAGGCGCCGGCGAGCTGGGTCTCCCCGGCAGGCGATGACGGCGACGGCTGGTTCATCGTGGGCGGCGGCGTCAAGGACACCACCGACCCGGCGCTGATCGGCAGCGATGCGTTCATCGACTTCATCATCGAGAGCCTCGAGGCCAATGACCTCGATCCCACCATCTCGATGTTCGGCAACGGCTACATGCTGGGCTACCCGTACGTGGAGGCGCTGCGCATCGCCGCGGAGATGCCTGCGAGTGCGAACAACCCGGCGGGCCTGAACCGGGCCAACTTCATCCTGGCCGTGCGGGCGATCGACATCCACCACCCGATCTTCCTGGACGGCATCACGTTCGCCATGAACGGCAACGCGGATGCCTTCCCGATCGAGGGCACCGATATCAGCCAGTACGACTCGTCCACGCATTCCTGGATCGTCTCGAACGTCATCGACGTGAACGGCGCTTCGGGCAACTGCGTCTGGGACAAGGACAACGGCGGCTGCCGCTAGGCAGGCGCCTGGTGGGACTCGGGGCTGGCGTCAGGCCGGCGTCGAGAACCTGACTGAACAAGACGGGCGGCCGTCGCCGCCGGGGGCGATCTCGGCAGCGGCGGCCGCTCGTCGCGTCTGTGCTGCGTGTGGCGAGCGATTAGCTTCGGCGGGACAGTTGGGCGTCAGTGGGCCGTTCGGTCTCTGGGGCTGAGAACCACTGAGGGGGAGTACTCATGACCGGATCACACCGACGGCTGTGGCGCCTGCTGGCGCTGCTGTTCGCGTTCTCGCTGATAGCTGCTGCGTGCGGCGGCGGTGACGACGACGACGCCGGCGACGGCACCACCGACGCAGGCACGCAAACGGCCGATGAGGACATGGCCGATGAGGACATGGCCGACGAGGAGATGGCCGACGAGGCCGAGCCGGAGGACGAGGGCTCCATCGGCGGCGGCATCACCCAGGAGGCGCTGGAAGAAGACGCCGCCGAAGACGAGGGTGACATGGCCGACGACGACATGGCCGACGACGGCATGATGAGCGTCGACATCGACGACTTCGACCTGTCCTCCATCGACGGCATCTGGGAGCTGGCCGCGGCGCAGCGTGCAGCAATCGTCAGCAATCTGACTGCCGGCATCGAGGCCGGCGACTACGGCGTCGGCAGCGATGGCATCCTGCGCGGTCCGTCAGGCTTCGAGATCGACATGAACGAGTGCCCGTCCGACTGGTCGGACACCACCGGCATCACCGAGGACACTATCCGGATCGGTCAGACCACGGTGAAGTCGGGCAACCTGGCTGCCTACGGCGACATCACCGTCGGCTGGGAGAACTACTACGAGTACGTCAACGCGACCGGCGGCGTCGCCGGCAAGGAGATGGTGCTGATCTCACGCGACGACGGCTATGTGGCCGCGCAGACCATCGAGTTCATCGACGAGCTGATCGAGTCGGAGAACGTCTTCGCCCTGCACACGCTGGGCTCGCCGAACACGCTGGCCGTGTACGACCAGATCAACGATGAGTGCATCCCGCAGGTCATGGTCGCGACCGGCCACCCGGCTTGGGGCGACCCGGTGAACCACCCGTGGACGACCGGCATGCAGATGTCGTACTCGACCGAGGCGATCCTGTGGGGCAACTGGATCAAGGAGAATCTGGCCGACGAACTGCCAGTGAAGGTCGCGGGTCTGGTGATGGACAACGACTTCGGCTTGGCCTATGAGCTTGGCTTCGAGGCCTATGCGCACGCCAACCCCGATGTCGTCAGCGAGTTCATCCCGGTGCGCCACGACCCGGCTGCGCCGACGCTGACCAACGAGGTCACCACGATCGCTGCCGGCAGCCCCAACGTGTTCATCTCGATGACGGCCGGCAACCCGTGCTTGCTCGCCATCCAGGAGGTCGATGCGTCTGGCCTGCTCGACGATCTGTCGGTGGCGTTCACGCCGTCGGTCTGCAAGGCCGTGGCTGCCTATATGGCGCCGGCGGGCGACTCGGCTCACAACTGGTGGATCGTGGGCGGCGGCGTCAAGGACTCCACCGACCCGAAGCACGTGGACGAGCCGTTTATCGCGTTCCTGCGTGCCGAGCTGGCAGATCGTGGTCTCGATCCCGAGATCTCGCTGCTGGGCACCGGCTACTACTTCGCCTACCCGCACACTGAGGCGATCCGGGTGGCCGCAGAGCTGCCCGGCGGGCTGACCAGGACCAACTTCATCCTGGCTGCGCGTTCGCTCGACATCTACCACCCGCTGCTGCTCGACGGCATCAACTTCGCAGCCGACGGCGCTGTGGACGGCTACTACATCGAGGGTTCCGATTTCAGCCAGTACGACGCCACAGAGCAGACGTGGAACATCGTCGGCGACATCGTGGATGTCAACGGCGGCTCGCCGAACTGCGCTTGGGACAAGGACAACGGCGGCTGCCGCTGATCCTTTCCGGCTGATTGAGCGATACAGGGCGGCCGTCGCCGCCGGGAGCGATCTCGGCAGCGGCGGCCGCCCGTCGCGTTCGGGTGACCGCCAGGTGTTGATCAGGGGTCGATGAGGACGCCGGGGTTGAGGATGCCGTTGGGGTCGAGCCGCTTCTTGGCGGCCCGGACGGCTTCGGCGAACAGCTCGGGGCGCTGGCGGTCATAGGCGTTGGGGCGGTGCATGCGGCCCACTGCGTGATGGTGCGTGCAGGTGCCGCCGGCCGCTTCGAGTGCCTCGTTGGCGGCGTCCTTGACGGTTTGCCACTGCTCGATCTCGCCGCCGTGGGTGCCCATGCCCGACCACGTGTAGTACGGCGCAGGGCCGTCGGTGTACACGTGGGTGAAGCGGCACGACAGCGAGTGGTGATCGCCGAAGACCTCGGCCAGCACGGCGCCCACCTTCTCGCGCACGACGGCATCGAACTCGGGCCACCGGTCCCAGGTGATGGCGGTCTCGAAGGTGTCGTTGATGAGGCCCAGCGACGTCTCCACGCCGTTGCCCACGCCGATGAACGCGTTGCGCCATGCGCCCACCGCGCCGCCGCGGCCGGTGGGCGTGCCGGTGCCGTCGTCGATCTGGATCTCGTCGTCGGGCACGTGACCGTTGCACTCACGTGCGATCTCGACCGCCTGGGCGATGTTGTGGCGTTGGGTCAGCTCGGCCGATTCGAACGACACGATCACCAGCGCGTGCTCGCCGTCCATCCCCGCCGCGCGTTCGGCTTCGGCAGGGTCCAAGATGCGCAGGTTGGCCGGCCACAGCTTGGCCTGAACCAGGTGCCGCACGGCGTCGTAGCCGGCTTCCCATGTGGGGAACGTGATGCCGGCCGTGGCGCGGAACGTGGGCCGCTTCTGGATGCGCATCCACGCCTCGGTGATGATCCCGTAGATGCCTTCGGAGCCGATCACCATGCGGTCGGGGCTGGGCCCTGCGCCCGAGCCGGGGAGCCGGCGCGATTCCCACCAGCCCGACGGCGTGATCATCCGGGTCGATTCGACAAATTCGTCGATGTGGGTGTGATTGGTGGCGTAGTGGCCGCCCGAGCGTGTGGCGATCCATCCGCCGAGGGTGGAGAAGCGGAACGACTGGGGGAAGTGGCGCAGCGTGTGGCCGCTGGGCCGCAGCTGATCTTCGAGGTGCGGGCCGAACACGCCGGCCTGGATGCGAGCCGCGCGCGACACGTCGTCGATCTCGAGCACCTGATCGAGCTGGTCGAGCGAAATCACCACGGTGGGACCGCGGTCCTCGGGCGGCGTCAGGCCCCAGACCACCGACGAGCCGCCGCCGTAGGGCACCGCGATGTAGCCGTTGGCGTCGCACCAGTCGAGCGTGGCCTCGACCTCGGTGTCGTTGCGGGGGTGGGCCACCACGTCGGGCGGGTTCGGGAAGTCGAGGTTGAAGGCCCGCACCCGCTCGGTGAAGTGGGCGCCGTAGGCGTAGCGGGCTCGGTCGTAGGTGCTGGTCGAGCACCAGCCGGCGACCGAGTCGCGAATCGCTATACGTGGTGCACGCAGGTCGGCATCGTCCACCGACGGCACCGGCTTCGCAGTGATCTCGGTGCCGTACTGGGCTGAGAGCTTCTTGGCCAGCTCAGCCCGCTCGGCGTCGGTGGGTTCCTCGGACTCCAGGCACCACGCCCAGAACGACTTGCGGTCTGCCATGACTTGTACCTCCAGCTATGCGCCCGTCAACCTACGCCAGCCTGGTCTCAGTCGTCAGCGAGCAGGGCGCGGCTGATGACCAGTTTCTGGATCTCGCTCGTGCCCTCGCCGATGATCATGAGCGGGGCGTCGCGGTAGTAGCGCTCCACCGGGTACTCGGTGGAGAACCCGTTCCCGCCGTGAATGCGCATGGCGTCCAGCGACAGCTCTGCAGCCGTTTCCGATGCGAACAGCTTGGCCATGCCCGCAGCCAGGTCGACCCGCTCGCCCGCATCGGCTTTGCGGGCGGCGTCGTAGGTCATCAGCCGTGCCGCGTGCAGCTTGGTGGCCATCTCGGCGATCTTGAAGGCGATCGCCTGGTGCTTGGCGATGGGCTTGCCGAAGGCTTCACGCTCCTTCGCGTACGCGACCGCGGCGTCATAGGCGGCCTGGGCCACGCCGACGCCCCGGGCCGCCACGTTGATGCGCCCCAGCTCCAGTGCCGCCAGCGCCCACCGCAGCCCGTTGCCGATGCCGCCGCCGTGACCCGCACCGTCGCCCCCGCTCTGGCCTCGGCTGGCGGCATCCGTGAGGCCGTCGCCGCCCAGCACCCGATCCGCCGGCACCCGGTGATCCACGTACGACATCTCGACGGTCTCCAGCCCGCGGTAGCCGATCTTGTCGATCTTGCGGCTGACCGTGATACCGCCCGAGTGCTTGCCCGGCGTCTTGTCGACCAGGAAGCAGGTGATGCCCGAGCTGCCCGACGGGTCGCCTTCAGGCACCCGAGCCAGCAGCGCCACGATTCCCGCTCGCTCGCCGTTGGTGACCCACATCTTCGTGCCGTTGATGACGAACTCGTCGCCGTCGCGCACCGCACGGCAGCGCAGCGCTCCGGCGTCTGAGCCGCTGTCGGGCTCTGACAGCGAGAAGCAGCCGCGCAGCTTGCCGGTGGCCATTGGTGGCAGCGACCGGTTGCGCTGTTCGTCGGTGCCGAAGCGGTCGATCAGCTTGGCGCAGATGAGGTGGCTATTGACGATGCCTGCCAGCGACATCCAGCCGCGCGACAGCTCCTCGATCACCCGCGCGTAGGTCACGTGGTCGAGGTCGAGCCCGCCGTGCGATTCAGGAATGGTCGCCCCGAACAGGCCGAATTCCGCCATCTGTTCGGCCATCGCGGTGGGGTACTCGTCGGCCAGCTCCAGGGCCGACGACCCCGGCACCACCACCTCGTCAACCCAGCGCCGCAGCGTCTCGATGATCTCGTCCGCGACGTCGTCTGCGGCCTCGTCGTTGTCGTGCACCGATCCTCCCAACATGGCTTGTGCCGATGCTTGCCCCGTCATCGACGCGATGTTGCTCCTAGCATTCGCGCCGACTGAATGCAGCAGCGAGCACGACGGAGTACGACGATGAAGATATCCATGGCGATCGGAGCGGGCGCGAGCTTGGACCCCAAGCGCCTCACCCAGCATGTGACCGACCTCGAAGCCGCTGGCGTCGACATGATCTGGGGCGGCGAGATCTACGGCTTCGACTTGGTGTCGACGCTGGCGTACGTGGCCGCCAAGACCGAGCGCATCCAGCTCATGACCGGCATCCTGCCGATCTACTCGCGCAGCCCTGCGATCATCGCCCAGACCGCCATGACCATCGACACGCTGTCGGAGGGCCGGTTCATCCTGGGGCTCGGCACCTCGGGACCCCAGGTGATCGAGGGCTGGCACGGCGTGCCGTTCTCCAAGCCGATGGGACGCACCCGCGACGTGATCGAGATCTGCCGCAAGGTCTGGTCGGGCGACAAGGTGGTCCACGAGGGCAGTGCCGTCAGCCTGCCCTATGACGGGGGCACGGGCCTGGGCAAGCCGCTCAAGCTCATGGCCAAGCCGCACCGCCGCGACATCCCGATCGCGGTCGCGTCGATCGGCCCGCGCAACGTGGAGATGACTGCCGAGCTCGCCGAGGTGTGGCAGCCCATCCACTTCCTTCCCGAGAAGTTCAACGACGTGTGGGGCGATGCGCTGGCCGCAGGCGGCGCCAAGCGCTCCGACGACTTGGCCGACCTGCAGATCGTGGCCGGCGGCACCGTGGCGATGGGCTCGGGCCCGATGGTCGAGGGGGTCCGCAAGGGCGTGCGTGACAACGTGGGCTTCTACGTCGGCGGCATGGGCGCTCGCGACAAGAACTTCTACAACGACCTGTTCAAGCGCTACGGCTACGTGGACGAGGCCGAGAAGATCCAGGACCTGTTCCTGACCGGCAAGCGAGACGAGGCCTTCGCCGCAGTGCCCGACGACTACGTCGACAGGGCCAGCCTCACCGGCGACCCCGAGCGGGTACGCGAGCGCATCGAGGTGTACCGCTCGGTGGGCGTGAGCTACCTCGACATCACCATCCCGCCCGAAACCGAGAATCCCCTCGAGGTCATCTCTCAGATCAAGGCCTGGGCCGAGTAGCGGACGGCCTTGTGCCCGACCATCTGGCGCGGACGGGTGTTGGTCCCTCTGGCGCGGTGGCGTAGTTCGTCAACCCGTCGGCTATAACGCAACCGATGGTCGAGTTGCCGCCGATAACTCCGATGCCCGCCGTCGCCGATTGCGTGCTCCCGTGGGACGGCCCCGTCAGCGACACTGTGGCGGCCATCGGCGCCGCCCGGTCGGCGTGCGGCGACACCTTCGTGGTCGACAGCGGCGACGATCGCTACCTGTTCCTGTTCTCACCGGTCGGCCTCAGGCATTTCTACGCCGTTCCCGAACAGCAGGCCAGCAAAGCCCTTGCCGACTGGAAGATGCTCAGCCGCAAGCTTCCCGACGAGCTCTTCGACGGTCGGCGGACCCTGCCCCACGAGATGTTCACCCGAGCCCAGGAGTCGGGCCTGCGAGCTTCGCTGGAAGCGGCCATCTCGGCCCAACTGGCAGAACTGAGTCACGGCGCCGAGATCGATCTGTTCGATTTCGCCCGACAGCTCGGCCACCGCATGGGTCTGGCCAGCTGGGGCGGCCGCGAGATGCTGCACTCAGCCAGATTCGAGGAACTGACTGCAGCGCTGGATGTGCTCGACGGGTCTGAGGCATTCGTGGCGCCTGCCCGCATGCGAGATGTCGCACGGTCGGGCAAGGCCGCCGAGTACGCCGCCATGGCCAAGGCCGAGCAGATCCTGGCCGACTCGGTGGCCTCCCGTCGCCGGCCTGTCGGCGACGTGCTGGACACGATCCTCGAACGATGGGCAGACGCCCCCGATGCGCAGAGACGAGTCGGCGTGGCCCGCGACGTGATACTGATCCACATCGCGTCGATGTCCAACCTGTTCGCAGCGCTCGGTTGGTCGCTTGTCCATCTGGTGCAGCATCCCGACGTGATCGACCGCGTACGGGTCCGCCGGGGCGACGATCACGACTTGGCGTCGCGTTGCGCGCTGGAATCGACTCGCATCGGCCAGCGATCCATCATGCTGCGCATGGTGCTCGAACCCGTGACCATCGATGACGGCATTCGGAACTACGAGGTTTCTCCCGGCGCCTCGCTGGCGACATTCCTGCCGCTGATGAACATGTCTGCCGGGCCAGGGTTGGATCGCTACGACCCCGACCGGTGGCAGGGGCCTCGCCTGGTGTCGCCGTCGGGGCTGCCCCCCGAGTCGGTCGTCACCTTCGGCGTGGCCCCCCACGCCTGTCCGGCCCGGCCCTTTTCCCTGACGGCGATGTCGCGAGCAATAGAGCAGCTGTTCGACGCGTACGAGCTGGTGCCGCAGTTCGACGATCCCAAGCCGCGCCCCGACCAGATCGGGGGTGTGGCCCGTGCAGCAGGAAGCTGCCGTGTGGCAGTGCAAGCCCGCTGACACAGCTGCCGAGCCGCCCGTGCTCCGAGCCACTCCAGCCTCTCATCGCCAGCAGCGTCGGGGGCTCAGTACAGACCCATGGAGCAGATGATTGACGGCGCGGCATCGTCGTCGTAGCGCGGCGGCGGTTCGCACAGCCTGCCGTCGCGCCATAGGTCCACTACCAATGCAGCGAGGTCGATCGGCGACCGGTCGCGCACGGCGTTCGCAAGCCGTTGTGTGGCCGACTCCAGCAGCGGGCTCTCGTTGATCAAGTCGTGCGCTCGCGACAGCTCGTCGGCGCTGAACAGCAGGTTGTCGTCGAATGATCGCATGTGGCTGTGCAGCGTGTTCCACACCTTGCCTCGCACGCCTTGCAGGGAGGTGATGGTGCGTCCCGATGCCGCGTGCAGCGGGCCTCCGAGGGCTGCCGCCACCAGCTCGTGGTGGTTGTGAAGGCGCGGTGCCGACGGGGTCGCGGGCTCGCACCGGGCGCGCCGCAATGCCTCTTGGGGGGTGACGCGGCGTGCTTGCGCTGTGCCGGCCTCCACCGCCGCGAAGGCGTCGCTGCCAGTGACGGTGCGCGAATGCACGATGACCGCACCCGCACCGTGCCCGGATGATTCCGCTTCCTTGGTCGCATAGACGACGTTCGGCAGCTTGGCTGCGGCGTCAGCGGCCTCTGGGTGCTCATGCTTGGCGTGGCGCCAGATTTCATAGGCCATCGACACCGGGTCCACTTCCTCGACGTCACCGTCGATGCGGAAATCGGAGTGTTCGTCGTAGAGCGCAGCGATGGTGCGACGTTCGGATGCATCGCCGAAGAACTGCTCGTCCGACCCGAGCAAGGCGGCCGACTCTGCCAACCGGTCGCGGATCCGCTCCCTGAGCCGGATCTCGTCCTCGATTCTTCCTGCGGGCAACAGCGAATACACCAGCACCTCCGATGCCGCCTGCCCGATGCGGTCCACCCGGCCGGCTCGCTGCACCAGCCTCACCACGGCCCAAGGAAGGTCGTAGTTGACCACGATGCGTGCATCTTGCAGGTTCTGCCCTTCCGACAGCACATCGGTGGACACGAGCACTCGCAGTTCCTCGCCGGCTTTGACGCTTGGCGCCCGGCTCGAACGCGGCGAGAACCTGCGGGCCAGCGAACTCGGATCGGGTGCGTCGCCGGTGACTGCGCCTGCTGCGCCGATGCCTCTGCGCTCCAGTTCGGCAACGACATAGTCGGCCGTGTCGGCAGACTCGGTGAACACGAGCACCTTCTCGGTGGGATGGAGGTCGCTGACGATGCGTTCGAGCGCGGCCAGTTTGCCATCGCGGGCAGGGTCCCAGGTGCCGTACCGCCCGAGCATTCCAGCGATCGTCTCGGTGTCGGCGAGCAGGTCATCACGCAGATCCGGCAGGAACGCTTGTGGGAGCACCCAGCGCACCCGTGCCGGGTTCGCGGCACGCAGCTCGTCGTAGGCACGCCGCGCTGGCAGGCTCGGGTCGGCGAAGAGCGCACCTGCGGCACCCGGTCCGGCGCTGCGCTTCCTATCGCTGGGCCCGCTGGCCGGTTCGTAGTAATCCTCGTCGGCGTCGAGACTGTCGCTGTCCCACCGTGCGTCGGCTTCCCAGATGTGATTGCCGACCGGCCCGACGGGCACTGGCTGGCCGGTGTCGAGGGCGTGCAGCGCGACCAAGTTGCGCAGGCGGTGTCGGCGAAGTGTCGCCAGGTACGCCGGCCCCGAAGACGACAGCCGCTTGTACATCATGATCCGGGTGAAGCCGGACAGGTTTCCGCGGCCCGCATTGCGCAGATCGTCGACGAGCTGCTGCTCGGTGTCGTCGGCTGGTTGGTAGCGGTGGCGCAGGTAGTCGCCCAGCCGGTAGCGGGGCAGGCTGAGGCTCCCGATGGCGTCCAGCGTCTCGTCGTCGGCCATTGGCGCAGCGGCATCGTCGCCGGCGAGGTCGCGGGCGACGGGCACCGGTGTCCGGCGCGGGAAATAGAAGCGCTCGCCATTGCCGAAGGTGAGGTAGCGCCGCCCGTCCCTGTCGGTTCGGGCATAGTTCTCTTCCACGAACGCTCGGGTGCGCCGCACCAGGTACTGCGACAGCAGCGCCTGCCAGTCGTCAAGATGGTCAGACTTCCTGAACGCTGCGAGGCTCGTCAGGTGCCGCCCGCCGAGGCGATACTCGAAGTCGGCGGCGCCTTCGCGATGCTCGGCGATGGCCCGCTCGGGCCGCAGGCCCACATCGTCGTCGGGCTTGATGAACAGCGCCAGCTGTGCTGCGAGGTCATCGAAGCCCTTGTTGTAAGGCGTGGCGCTGAGCAGTAGCACCCGCGAGTCGTTGTCGGCAATGTAGGCCCGCAGCGCCTGATGGTCGCGTCGGCGCTCGTTGCGCAGGTTGTGGGCCTCGTCGATGATCACCAGCCGGTGGCGCCTGGCGTCGGACAACTCACGATGCACCATCGACAGCGACACAGCTCTGCCGCGTACTTCGTAGCGGTGCAGGTAGTCGCGCCACATCCCCACGAGGTTCTTCGGGCAGGCCACGAGCGTTTCGAACCCGTGTTCTTCCTGGAGGAGTCGGGCGACAGCCGTGCCGACGAGAGTCTTGCCGAGGCCGACCACGTCGCCGATCATCGCTCCGCCCTTGGCCATCACGATTCGAGCGGCGATCTTGGTGGCTGCGGTCTGGAATGCCAACAGTTCGGCCTCCATGGAGGCCGGCAGGCCGAACTGCACCAAGCCTTCCCGTGCCTCTTTGGACAGGTGATAGGCCATTTTGAGGTACACGAGGTACGGGTCGAGCGGATCGGGCGCCGCCCACGACCGCTCGATGATCTCGGCGATCTGCGGTTCGACTGGCACAGTGAAGCGGTCGTCCCAGCGGTGCTCGAACCATGCGGCGAGCTTCGCTGTGGCGTCGGTGTCGAGCACGTCGGTGTTGAGCTCCCCCTGGGAGCGCAGCCCGGCCGCAGTCAGATTCGACGAGCCCACGTAGCCGACTCGGGGCGCCGCGGTGTCGCTGCGATGGCAGAGATAGAGCTTGGCGTGCAGCCGGTGGGCCGTGTGCAGCCGCAGCTGCACCGCGCCGGATGCGATCTGTTGCCGCAGCCGCCGCAATGCCTCCTCATCGGCGGCGGTCGGTACGCCCACCTCGAGTTGTGCTCTCCATTCGGCGACCGCGGTGTCGGTGAGCCGTGCTGCGGTCTGGTTGTCGGTCCGCGCCGGTTCACGCCCGGATGCGGAGCGCCGCATCTCGTCGCGTGGTGTCTCGGCGATGCCGACGAGGATCCGCGCCTTGGGGCTGTGCGTGGGCGCGGGGTCGGGCATGGCGTCGACGGCATCGACGATCAGCCGCCACCCTCGCAGGTCGAAGTAGCCGACAGCAGCGTCGAGCCGGCGCGACGACGCCAGGGTGCGCAGCAGTTCGGCTTCGAGTGTCGCCTCGATGTTGTCGAGAATCAGCGGCACGCCGACTATTCCTTGTTGCCGAAGATCATGCGGTCGCGTAGCAATCCAGCGGCCTCGAACGAATCTTCGATGCCCCAAGCTCTGGCCAGGAGCCAATCGGCCCGGTCGGTGAGGTGACGCAGCTTCGCCATGTTGTAACGGCCGACCTTGATTCCGGCGTTCACTTGCCATGTCAGGTGCTTGGGCATCTCGCTCTGAAGCGATCTTGACAAGCTCAGTAAGCTCTCGAATTCCATGTCACCCGGGGCAGGGTTGCCCACACGCTCCGCATGACGCACCAGTCCCTCAATGTCACCCGGGAACGCTGCAGGCGTGCGCCGGGTGACATGGAATTCGTCTCCGTACATCAACCACCAGAGATAGGCCCAACGGCCCAGCAGCGTCACCAACGAGATGTCTCGTTGCTGCTCAGCCTGGAAATAGAGCACACCGTCGTGCGGCGAGAACGATTCTTTGCCGCCCTTGTCGATGATCGGCGGCCGATCGACGTATGCGCTGAGGAAGTACCGGGCCACCTTCTTGAAGTACAGGGGGTATGGCGACGTGGATTTCAGGACAGCGTCCAACGGTTGACGTTCGCTCAATTCGACGAAGGCGCGAGCCATGGCGCCTGGATCGACGAGCGGCCATTGAGCGTCGCTGCCCCAGCTATAGAGACTCGATTTGGGCTGCCCGTACTCGAGCGAGTCGAAGAGCCGATCACGCGCCTCAGATAGCCACCGGTTGCACTTGGTGACGGCAAGCCGTTCGTTTCCTCGCCTTGACCCCACCAGGATGATGTTCCGAACGTCAGCAGAACCAGCGAAGAGCAGATCCGGACGCTTCGCAAACGCCGACACCCAAACGCTGGCCAAGTGCTGCTGCAAGAACGATCTGAGCTCAGCAAACCCCGCTCGAAAGCCGAGGTTGTGCATGACGATCATGGCGAAGCGGCCGTTGTCGTTGAGCAGGTTGGCTGCTCGTTCCATGCAGACGGCGTAGAGATCGGGGCATTTCTGGGCTTGGTAGCCGAGCCATCGGTATGCCGTGACCTTGGAGGTCTTGATATAGGGGGGATTGCCGATAATCACGTCGAAACCGCCGTGGCGCCAGACACTCGGGAACTCCACGAACCAGTGGAACGGCTGGTGCGACGCCGTCCAACCGTCCAGATCGCCGTCTTCATGGCGGAGACGGTGAAGCAGGCGGTTGCAATCGATCCGTGCGGCATCGAAGCGAGCCCCGAGCCGCGCCTTGGCCTCGGCGTGGTCAGGGGTGCCGGCCTGTGTCTGCTGAGCCACGAATGAGCCGTACTCGTCGGCCACCGCTGCAGCGACTGCGGCGATGTTCGCCAGCGTGCCGCCGAGGTCGAGCTGACCGCCGCCGAGACGCTCGGCTGCATCGGCCTCGTCGGCGATGCCCACCAGCAGGTTGCCGCACTTGATGTTGAAGTCCAAATCGGGCAGCGGTTCGAGGTCCTCGACTCGCTCGACTTGGGCCGCGAGCTTCAGGAACAGCCGCAACTTGGCGATCTCGGGTGCCTCGTGCATGATGTCGACGCCGAACAGGTTGTGCAGACAGATGGTCTTCAGCAGCCAGTACCGGCTGCTCGGGTGAGTCCGTGCTTCAGACAGGAACGACGGCGTTTGCGCACCGCGCGCCTCGAGTTCTTCGGCTCGTGCCAGCACTTCGCCGTACAGCGGTTCGAGCACGTCGAGCGCCGCGAACAGGAACGCCCCCGATCCGACAGTGGGGTCGCAGACCGTCATCGAGCGCAGCGCCTCGAACGCAGCGTCGCACTCGCTCGCGTCGGCGAGCTGGCTCAAGTAGTCGCGCAGCAGCTCCGGCAGGTCGAGATTCTCGGTGACCGCGTCATCGATGGTCCATGCCTGCTGCGAGTCGGACAGCCGGTTGACCTGGCGTCGCCAGCGTTCCCGCCGATGCACCATGTCGCACCACCGCTCGCCGGGCAGCGCAAGGTGCTCGGGCGGCGGCGGCAGATCCACATACTCGTCTGGGTCGCCGCTGTGCCATTGCCACGGCCATGCCTCGCCGACAGGCGGCAGGTCGCCGTCCGTCCGTCCGTCCGTCCGTCCGTCCGTCCGTCCGTCCGTCCGTCCGTCCGTCCGTCCGTCCTGAGGTTGCGAATTCTACGCCATGACCGTTGGGGTCATGAAGGTAGGTGTCGCCCGAGTCGGCGAGCAGAAGCGCTGGATCGTCAAGCCCGGCAGCCACCAGGCGATCCGCGACGGCAGGCAGGATCGCCGAGGCGGTCATGTAACCGGTGACGTCGGGCTTCGTGTAGTAGGCCCCGTAGTCCTTCTGGTTCACGTATTGCTCGAAGATGTAGCCGAGCACATCGGGGTTGATCTCGTTGTCGTCCCCATGGGGATGCTCATCGAGGTGCCAGCGCCACCCGTCGAAGAACTCGAACAAGTGCTCGAAGGCGCTGTCGGCAATCCACAGGCCGTCCCAGTAGCGAGACTCGATCTCGTGCATCTCGAACACGCCGCCGTTGATGAACGGCACCGTGCCGATGAGTCGTGCCGTGGTCGGATCCTGGGGCTGAGCTGGGTCGCCGAGCCCTTCGTGGAACAGCGGCAGCAGGAAATGCTCCCAGTAGGCGTATTCGGGGCATTCGCTCTGCGCGAACTCAGCTCGTGCGATCCCCAGTCGGCTTCGCAGGTACTCGGCATCGCCGTCGAGAAAGCCCCGTTGCTGGATGAAATAGATGAACATCAACCGGTTCAGCAGCACAGAGGCGTACCAGTCGCGGTCGGTGCCGTCATCGATGCCTTCGATGCTCCCGGCAAACGAGCGGTGATGCTTGGCGAACTCCCGGAAGAAGCTTCGGGTGACCTTCTCGGCGTTGAACGAGCGCCGTACCCGGTCGAGAACGGCGCTGGAGGTGAGCGAGGCTTCTTCGCTGATCGAGAAGGACGCCCGCTCGAGCCGCTGCAGCACAGCCTCGCTGGGCGATTCGCTGGGATAGACGTGATCCACCAAGCGGTAGCCGACGCCGCTGGGGCGCTGCTCGGGCCACAGCCACAGATGCCGCTCGGGGGCCATGAACACCATGAGCTGGTCTCGGCTGGCCCGCCGCAGCATGCGGACCACCCGGTGCTGTTCGGCCCGCTGCGGCAGGCCGCCTGGACAGTCGATGCGAAATGCTGTGACGCCCTTCTTGTGGGCAAGGGGCGTCGCGGTGAGCGAGCTGTCTGCTGGTGCAGGAAGGCTGAGCGTCGGCGGGTTGTCCCAGCCCAGCTCGCCGACGAACAGTCCAGCCAGGTCGCGCTCGATCAGCAGTCTGCGCAGTCGCTCGGTCGTCACCTCACCAGCCTCTCTCGTTGCGAACGCCGGTCACGGGCCGATTCCCCATGATGGCAGTTTGGTGCAGTTTTCTGCCCGGCACGACTCCTCATCGGTGTCGAATACCGCGAGTCTGCGGACCGTGGCCGAGTACTGCGAACAGCGGCCGACCGGTTGATTGCAGACCTGCTCGCAGGGCTTGCCGCTCACTCGGAGTCAGCGGCGCAGATTGAGGGATCAAGCGCCCGAGAGACCGCTGCCAAGCTCGCGGAGGCCTCTGAAAACCATTTGGAAGCATTGAGGTTCTGTGTCTACGGTTCGGTCCTGTCACTGCCAGCGCCATGGGAGGGCTGCCGTGTCTGAAGAGATCCGCTCGGGCATCTACGCTTGGCTGCGTGAGCAGACCGACGAGCAGCGCGCCGAGTACCTGATGTCGTGCCTCGCACCCGCCCCGCTGTCGGACTTGGTCACGAAGGACTTCCTCACCGCCGAGCTGTCGCGCGAGCTGTCACGGTTCGCCACCAAGGACGACCTCGCCAAACTCGAGGCCAAAGTCGACCGGCTCGGCAGCAAGGTCGACACCAAGGTCGACGGCTTGGACGCCAGGGTGACCGACCTCGAAACCGCCGTGGCCAAGCTCGACACGAAGGTCGATGGGCTCGCCGCACAGCGCGACGAGGACAGCAAGGCGCAGCGGGTGCGCCACTACTGGCTCGTGGGCATCGGCGTGTCCATCATGGTGCCAATCTGGCTCAGCGTCGCGGGCGTAATCGGCGCCGGCAGCGTCATCGGCTGAGCACCGCACGCCAACCAATACTGCGCGCCCGGCCCCACACAGACCCGCACCTCTGCCGCGGTGCGTCGCGTGCGCCCCGAGCAGCGAGGAACGGCAGGTGCGTCACAGCCGGGCCGTCAGCGTCGTGGCGTCACCTGACGCAGAACGCGGTCTGGGAGACCGCCTGTGGGCGATCCCCGTCAGCACACTGCGGAGCTGACGCAGGCAGCTTTGCCCCCGCTCGATAGCTTGCCGCGGATGAGTGAAGGCAGGCGCAGAGCGGGTGCTCGGGAGCGATTCTTTGCGGGGGCCGAGGCGCTGGGCTTGACGCCGGAGATCCTGCGCTTTCCTGAGGGCACGCGTACCGCCGAGCAGGCGGCTGCCGCTGTGGGCTGCGAGCTCGGCCAGATCGTGAAATCGCTGGTGTTCCTGTGCGGCGGTGAGCCGGTGCTGGCATTGACCTCCGGTGCGAACCGGGTCGACACCACCCGACTGGGCGACCTGCTCGGAGGCGCGATCAGCCGTGCTGACGCCGATGGCGTGCGGGAGGCCACTGGCTACGCGATCGGCGGGACGCCACCGTTCGGCCACGCTCGACCGCTGCGAACGGTCGTGGACCGCGCGCTGCTGGCCTACGACTCAGTGTGGGCCGCCGCGGGCACACCCGACACGGTCTTCGAATTGACGCCAGATGAACTGGTGCAAGCGAGCGGTGCCGAGGCAGCCGATTTCGCTGCCGATTGACTGGATCGACCTCACTTCCCCGAGGGTGCCCCTGAAGCGCTCGCTTCCGCTGCCGGGTGATTCGCAGCAACGCTCGGTTCGGAGAACCTGCTGATAAATCTCGTCCGCGGTGTCCCGTGATGCTTCTGCAGTTTGCTTGCAGGGTGCAGTGGCGAACTTGCCGAGGTCAGGTGACAGCGGCGCCGCGCAGCCGAACCCGCGACAGACCACTCGCGCACCCCGGCCACGCGGGGACAGCAGTATCTTCGGCATCATGGCAGCCCCATCGGATGAGCACGGCAATGCCGACAACGCTGAGGCGCCCGGCCAAGGCGCTGACGCCAGCGAAGAGGAGCCCGCCGGTGCCAATGACGACGCCGATCCGCCGCCCGGTGCTGTTGCGACGCCCGAGCAGAAGCAGAGCGGGCGGATTCGCAGGTGGACGCGGTCGGCACGTCGCTTGTCGGCCTTTTTCAAGCTGCTGGCAGCCATATCTGCGGCTGCGCTGACAGCGCTGCTCGTTCTGGCTGTCATCGCTACAGCGCAAGCCGTATTCGATGACGGCTACGACGACGGCTGGTTCGCCTACTCGACCAACACCGGTCCCAACGGCCGAGATCTCATCATTGAGGGCGTGCAGCACAACGGCCCCGGCGGCCCCGATTACGTGCATGACGGGTTCGATGAGGGCGTCGGCCGCCACTGTGACGATCACGGCTTCGGCAACGCTTGCGGCCGGCAACGCGGGCTGAAGCATCGGGGTCCGCAGAGACAATGCGGCGCCCGAGGGTGGGCGTTCAGCGACGGCAAGGGCGATGCCGTCGCGAAGCGGTACCCGGGAGTACCGGGACGCTGCGGCGATGACGGCGACTGGGGCAGTCTCGATGACCTGTACGGCTCGTTCAGCGGCCGATCCGGATTCGAAGCGGCGCCTCGATGGTGGTCGGGTGGACCCGGATCATCTGAGTGGCTTGAGCAGGGGCCGCGGGGCTGGTCTGGGCCGTTCGGGAACGCCGGACCGGCTCTCGAGTTCGGCGGCGATGCCGCTCCGTTCGGACTGTTCGGGGGCGCAGATCCGTTCACGAACCCGTCGGCGGTGCTGGGTCTGTTTCCCGACATCGGCCCTGAGGAAATGTCGGACCTGCGCGCCTCGTGTGAGCAGTTCCGCACGCTCTTCGACGGATGGGACGGCGACGCGCTGGGCGATGAGCCCCCTCAGATCGGCGTCAATGAACTGCTCTTGGGAGTGCTGTGCCCGTGGCCCGACGCGCCGACGGACGGCCCTTCTGCCGACGGCGATCATGCGACGGAGGATGCGAGTGTCGACGCCGACAGTGATAACAGCGACGCCGACTCAGGCGTCGCCGACGGCGGCTGAGTCGGGTTCGGCCGCGGCGTCGGCCGACATGCGGTCGGGCAGTTCGCCTTCGACCCGCAGGTTGGGGATGATGCGGTCGAGCCAGGCCGGGAGCCACCAGTTGCGGGCGCCCAGCAGTTCCATGGTGGAAGGCACGATCAGCATCCGCACCACGGTGGCGTCGAACGCGATGGCGGCTGCGAGCCCGAAGCCGAACAGCTTGATGACCCGGTTGTCCTCGAGCACGAAGCTGCCGAACACCACCACCATGATCGCAGCAGCAGCGCTGATGACCCGCGCGGTTGCAGCAAGCCCGTCGGCCACCGAGTTCACGGGGTCGCCGGTGCGTTCGTACTCTTCTTTCATCCGTGACAGCAGGAAGACCTCGTAGTCCATCGACAGCCCGAACAGGATCGCGAACAGCATCATCGGGATGAACGGATCGATGGGCGCCCCGTCGATGCCGAACAGGCTGCCCAGCCATCCCCATTGGAAGATGGCCACCACGACGCCGTAGGCAGCGCCGATCGACAGCATGTTCATCACCACCGCCTTGAGCGGCACCACCAGCGACCGGAACACCGCCATGAGCAGCAGGAACGAGGCGCCCAGCACTGCGGCGAAGAAGATCAGCATCCGCTGTGCCAAGTAGTCGCTGAAGTCGATCCCGAACGCCACGTTGCCGCCGACCCGCGCGGAGACCGACGTGCCGGCGAGCGCCGCCGGAACCACCTCGTCGCGCAGGCGCTGCACCAACTCCTCGGTGGCGGCATCCTGGGGCCCGGTAGCCGGCTGTACCCGGATGAACGCTGCACCGCCCTCGGGGCTCGGCACCGGTGCCGACACATTGACAATGCCGTCGGTGCCGCGCATGGCCTCGGCCAGCGACCCCAGCGACGCCATGTCGCCCGGGTTGGGCGTCTCAGCGGCCACCAGCAGCGGTCCGTTGGCGCCGGGGCCGAAACCCTCGGCGAGCAGGTCGTAGGCCTGCCGGGTGTTGCTGTCGGGAGGGAAGTTGCCCTCGTCGGAGAAGCCCAGCCGCAGGCTCAGCACGGGCGCCGCCAGCAGGACCAGCAGCGCGATGCCTCCCAGCGCACCAGCCCACGGCCGTGCCTGTACCACGCGGCTCAGGCGATACCAGGCGGTCTCGCGCAGCGCCTTGGGCGGTCGTTGCTGAATGACGCGGCGCAGCGGGTTGCGGTGGCCGGCGAACGAGCCGGCGATGATCACCGCCACCGCAGCGGGGATGCCCGCCAGCAGCAGCGTGATGCCCAGACCGAACCCCAGCAGCGCGAGGGCCACCAGTGCCGACGCGGCGATGCCGCGCACTCTGATGGTGCCGAGCCGCCCGCCGACGAGCCCCAGCACAGCAGGCAGCAGCGTGATCGAGCCCGCCATGACGATGGCGACGGTGACTGCTGCGGAGATGCCCAAGCCCGAGATGAACGGCAGGCCGACCAGCAGCAGGCCCAGCAGCGACAGCACCACCGTGGCGCCGGCGAACACGACCGATCGCCCCGCAGAGTCGAGCGCCGCCCCCACAGCATCGCCCAGGCCGAGGCCGTGGCGTGTCCACTCGCGGACACGATTGATGATGAACAGCGCGTAGTCGATGCCGACGCCGATGCCGATCATGACGCCCAGCGTCGATCCGAAATCGGGGACGGTCGCGATGTTGCTGATGACCACGATGCCCGCAGCGCCGATGCCGACGCCGACCAGCGCGGTGCCGACAGTCACGCCCATCGCTGCCACCGAGCCGACAGCCGCGATGAGCACGAAGATCGCAAACGCAAGCCCGATGGCTTCGGTCTCGGGCGGCTCCTGCCCGGAGAGCCATGCCCCGCCGACATGGGCCTGCACACCGGGGAGATCACGCAGCCCGCTGGAGTCGATGAGATGGTCGATGTCCTCGCCGAGGCCGGCAGCCTCGTCGACGTTGAATCCGGGGGCCACCTCGACGTCGGCGTAGGCGATGCGGCCGGCTGCCGGTCCGGTCGCGGAGATGCGGTGAGCGCCCCCGGCCTCGAAAGGAGATGCTGCGGAGACGTCGGGAATTGCGTTGACATCGCTGACGAGCGCCGTCGTGGCGGCGCGAATAGCAGGATCCTCGACGCCGTCTGCTGTTTCCCTTGCGTCGACGACAATCGTGCCGCTGACGCGCGAGCCCACGTTGCCGAAGTGCTCGCCGAGGATGTCGGCGGCCTGGTCGCTCTCGGAGTCGGGGGTGGACAATTCGGCGCCGAACGAGGGACCCAGGCCGCCGGCGATGGCGCCGACGGCAACGGCGACCGTCAGCCAGACGGCCAGAACGCGCCACGGATGGCGATAGCACCACTGGCCCAGCGATGAGTACATGTCAGTTCCTTTCGCTGGCAGCGGCCATGGCGCCGGGCGCGCCACAGCGATGCCAGCGGCGACGGCGTCGGGAAGCCGTCGGGATGATGGGGGATCGGGCCGGGACGCTATCTGCCGATTCCGCCCGCGCCCGTGCCGAGTCGTGGTGCGCTCGGTCCGCGCTGGCGACGGCCGGCGACCGGCTCGGACACCACCCGGGCGTGCTCAGCGCTGTGCATCCCGTTCGTGGGGTGGGTGGGCTTGCCGGTCGCGGCGACCTCAGATTCGATCACCACCGTGCGCCCGGTGACTGATTCGAGGAGCTCGCTGCGGATCTGCGCAGTGAACAGTTCCACCGAGGTATCGACGTCGGGCGAGACACGGGCAATCAAGCGGAGCTCGTCATCGTGCGACAGCGAAGCGTCGGCCGTCGCGCCCGCTGCTCGTACACGGGTCACCACCTGGCGATTGGAGCGATCCAAGCCGATCGCCACGCGCAGCATGGCCGCCATCCAGCGCACCTTGTCCTGATCGATCCGGCTGAGCGAGGCGAAATCGGCATGCTTGGGCTTCGGCGCGCTCTTGCGGTGGTAGCGGGCGACCTGGGCGATGATCTCGATCTCGCGTTCGGTGAAGCCGGTGAGGTGCTCGCTGTTGCGGATGATGTAGTAGCTGTGGCGGTGGTGGGCACTGTGGGAGATGAAGATGCCCACGTTGTGCAGCAGCGAAGCCGCCTCGAACAGCTCCCGATCCTCTTCGTCGAGTCCGTGCAGCCCGCAGAGGCCGTCGAACAACTCCAGCGCCAGGTCGGTGATGTGCTCGGCGTGGCCAAGATCCTCGTGGTAGCTCTTCGCCACGTACATCACGCCCGAGCGGCGCAGGTCCTCCAGGCGGTGGAACGGGTCGAGCTCGGGCGCTGCTGCCCGCCGCATCTGCTCGAACAGAATGCCTTCACGCAGCGCGTAGTCGGAGACTTCCATGCGCTTGATGCCCAGCAGCTTGAACGTCTCCGCCAGCAGCAGTGCGCCGCCCACGATGATGTCTGCCCGGCGTTCTTCCAGCCCCTCGATGGCAAGCCGGCGAGCAGGCGTCGCGGCGTCGGTGAGGTCGGTCGTGAGCGATCGGAGCTCCTTGCGCGTGAATGACAGCCTCCCGGTTCGGCTGTCGCGATCGCCGCGCCGGATGGCGCACATGCGTGCCAAGGCGATGATCGTTCCCGACGAGCCCACGGCGGTTTCGAAGCCGAGTTCCGCGACTTCTGCCGGCAGGTGGCCCAGGAACGATCTGATGTAGTTGCGGCACTCGTGCACGGAGCGCTCACGTGTGCGGCCTTCGGGGAAGAAGCGGTCGGTGAGCCGGATCGATCCGAGCTTGAGGCTGCGCAGCAGCAGCGGTTCGGCTCCGTCGCCGACGATGAACTCCGTGGAGCCGCCGCCGATGTCGATGATCAGGTGCCGCTTGTCGAGCAGCGGCACGGCCGCCAGCACGCCGAGGTGGATCAGCCGGGCCTCCTCGACTCCGGAGACCACCTCGATGTCGACGCCGGCTTCGGAGAGGGCCCGCGCCACGAACTCGCCTCGGTTGTCGGCCTCGCGCACCGCGCTGGTGGCCACCGCGGTGACTGACGTGGCGCCGGCGTGGTCGGCGATGCGTCGCATCCGATCCAGCGTCGAGACGCCACGATCCATGGCATCGAGCTCGAGACGTTTCATGTCCTCGCCGCCCGAGCCCAGCCGGACCGGCTCGCGTTCGCGTGTCAGCACTTCGAAGTGGCCATCTGCGTCGATCGATGCGACGACAAGGTGGAACGAGTTGGTTCCGACATCGATCGCCGCGATGACGCTCACGCGCCGCAACGCTAGAGGGAGCGGTGCGCGGCCCAGATGATGTCGCCTCAGCGATGGTTGCGGCCGGCCCGTCGCGGCACGGCACTAGCGTTCCGCCGATGGCGACCCATGCGACCCAGATCGTGCCCCGATTCGGCGAGCTGGACCCCTACAACCATGTCAACCACGCGGTCTACGTGTCGTACTTCGAGGCGGCACGCTGCCTGGCGCTGGAAGCTGCCGACCTCGCGCTGGCGGACCTGTCAGATCAGAACGTCCAGATCGTGGTGACGAACCTGGAAGTGCGCTTTCGGGCGCCCGCGACCGCTCGCGACACGCTGCGCATCGAGACCGAGCTGGTCGAACGCCGCCGTGCGAGCACCCGCTGGCAGCAGCGGATCATCCGCGAGTCTGACGATGCCGTGCTGGTCGAGGGCAGCCTGACAGCGGCCATATGCGACAACAGCGGCAAGCCCCGCCGGCCGCCGCCCGGCCTGATGGACAACTTCGGCGCGCTGACCCCCGGCTAGACCACCGGTGACAATCCGCCGCCTGTGCTGGTTGCGACGGCGGGCTGGTCTCAGACGACCGGGGACAATCCGCCGTCGATGTTGATCGCGGCGCCGGTGAGGTAGCTGGCGGCGTCGCTGGCGAGGAACAGGGCGAGGTTGGCGAACTCCTGCGCGTCGCCCATACGGCCGAGAGGAATGCGGTCGCCGACTGCCGCGGTGTATTCCTCGAAGGTCTCCGCGGGCTGCATTCGCTCCCAGCGGGCCCGCCACTGGTGCGTCACGAGCAGGCCGGTGTTGAGTGCGTTGACGAGCACGCCGTCGGCCGCGAACTCCGACGCGAGCGCCTTGGTCATCGCCATGCCCGCGGCGCGGGTCGCAGATGTCGGGCACGTCCGAGCTCTCGGCGCCTTGGCCTCTGCGTTCAGCGAGTTGATGATCCGCCCCCAGCCCTGGCTGCGCATGTGGGGAATGCAATGTCGGCAGAGGCGGATCGCGGAGAAGAGCTTCAGATCGAGGTCGTCCTGCCAGTCGTCATCGTCGATGTCGAGAAATGGCTTGGCGTTCGATGTCCCGGAGTTGTTCACGAGGACGTCGATCGGGCCGCAGGCCTCCACCGCCTCGGCGTGTGCCCGCGCAACCTCGTCGGCCAGGCGGACGTCGGCCGAGATGGCTGCGTGTGCCGTGCCAGGGTTCACAGCTCGGAGTGCTGCGAGGGTTTCGTCGAGCACGGTCTGGTCGCGGGCGACCACCGCCACCGAGGCGCCTGCAGCTGCAAAGGTCTCGGCCATCGCCCGTCCCAGACCCCGGCTGCCCCCGGTGATCAGCGCTGTGCGGCCGTCAAGTCTCAATTCCATATGCGCACCATATGTGCGGTCATGCCCGGCAGGCACGCCGAACGTCGCCGTACGCTTGCGCCATCCGGCACGGGGAGCGACATGAGCTGGGAGCCTGAGATTGCTGAGCTGCGTCGGCGCGAGGCATTTGCCGAGGCGCTGGGCGGGCCCGACAAAGTCGAGCGACAGCACTTCTTCGGCAAGATGACCGTGCGCGAGCGCATCGACGCCATGGCCGACAAGGGCTCGTTCCACGAGATCGGCAAAACCGCCGGCGTCGCCGAATACGACGATCACGGCAATCTCGTGCACCTGACGCCGTCGAACTTCATCTTCGGCTTGGCGCGCATCGACGACCGGCCGGTTGTCCTGTCGGGCGACGACTTCACGGTTCGCGGCGGCTCCTCGGACGCCACCATTCCCGAGAAGCGCAACACAGCCGAGTCGATGGCCTATGAGATGCGGCTGCCGCACATCCGGCTGGTGGACGGCATGGGCGGCGGCGGCTCGGTCAAGTCCATCGAGATGGCGGGCCGCACGTACATTCCCGAACTGGCGGGCTGGGATGTCATCGTGAACCACCTCTCGGTGGCGCCGTCGGTGTCGCTGGCGCTGGGCTCGGTGGCGGGCATCGGCGCCGCCCGGGTGGCCACCGCGCATTACTCGGTCATCGTGCGCGACACCGCGCAGATGATGATCGCCGGGCCGGCCCTGGTCGAGCAGGCCTCGCTGGGCGACCACGGCAAGGAAGAACTCGGCCACGCCGACATCCATACGGCCAACGGCGCCATAGACGACGTAGTCGACAGCGAGGACGAGGCGTTCGAGCGCGCACGCCGGTTCCTGTCGTACCTGCCGGCCAACGTCGACGAGCTGCCCGAGCGGGTGCTGAGCGGCGACAGCCCGCAGCGGCGCGACGACGAGCTGATCTCGATCGTGCCCCGCGAACCGCGGCGTGTCTACAAGATGCGCTCGATCATCGAATCGGTCTGCGACCGGGGCAGCTTCTTCGAGATCGGCAGCCGCTGGGGGCGATCGATCATCGCCGGACTGGCACGCCTCGACGGATGGCCGGTGGCGATCTTCGGCGAGGACCCCTATGTGTACGGCGGCGGCTGGACAGCCGACAGCTGCCGCAAGCTCATCCGCCTGCTCGACACCGCTTCCACGTTCCACCTGCCGGTGGTGCACCTCGCGGACTGCCCGGGCTTCCTGATCGGCAAGGAATCAGAGCAGAGCGGCACGATCCGGTTCGGCTCGGCGGCGCTGGCCGCGCTGGGCCAGCTCACCGCGCCGTTCGCCTGTGTGGTCATCCGCAAGGCATTCGGCGTCGCGGGTGCGGCCAACAACCAGCCGGGCGCCCGCAGCTTCCGGGTGGCATGGCCCTCGGGTGACTGGGGATCGCTGCCCATCGAGGGCGGCCTCGAGGTGGCCTACAAGCAGGACTTGGCCGACAGCGACACCCCCGACGAGCTGCTCGAAGAGATCCGTGAGCGGCTCAACAGTGTCCGCTCGCCGCACCGCTCTGCCGAGTTCTTCGAGATCGAGGAGATCATCGACCCCCGCGACACCCGCCCGGTGCTGTGCGAGTGGGTGGACCTCGCCCGCCGCACCCTCCGGCCCGGGCCGAGTTCGTTCGGGTATCGGCCGTAGGCCGGGGCCGAAGCGACCGGCACAGGGGATACCGGCCGTGGGCCGGGGCCGAAGCGACCGGCACGGGGGCTGCTGGCCCTGAGCCATCCAACGGGCCGCGTGGCAGACTCAGCGGTGAGCTGAGCTGAATCTCAAGCAGGGGAGCGCAACCATGGATCCCACCTACACCGACGAGGCCGACGACTACCGCGAGAAGATCCAGGCCTTCTTGGCCGAGCACCTGCCGGCCAACTGGGGCGGCATGGGTTCTCTCGACGAAGAGGCCCGCGGCCGGTTCGTCGAGGAATGGCGGGCGCTGCTGTCGGAGAATCAGCTGCTCGCCGTGTCGTGGCCGGTCACCTACGGCGGCGCCGGGCTCAGCGAGGTCGAGCGTGTCGTGATGGCTGAGGAGTTCGCGAAGGCCGGGGTGCCCGTCGGCGGCGACAACGACGGGTTCAGCATCACGATGGTCGGCAACGCCATCATCGAGTGCGGCACCGAGGAGCAGAAGCGCCACTTCCTGCCCAAGATCATCTCGGGCGAGCATCGCTGGTGCCAGGGCTACAGCGAGCCCGACAGCGGCTCCGACCTCGCCAACCTGGGCACGCGCGCTGTGCTCGACGGCGACGAGTGGGTGATCAACGGCCAGAAGATCTGGACTTCCAGCGGCCACACCGCCAACTGGATCTTCGTGCTCTGCCGCACCAACCCCACCGAGGCCAAGCACCGCGGCATCTCGTTCCTGCTGGTGCCGGTGGACCAGCCCGGTGTCGAGATGCGCCCGATCATCAACATCAACAACCGGCACGACTTCAACGAGGTCTTCTTCACCGATGCCAAGACGGCCAAGGAGAACGTGGTCGGCGACGTGAACGACGGCTGGCGCGTCGCCAACGTGCTGCTCGGCTTCGAGCGGGGCCATGGCGCCACCACCGATGCGCTCCGCTTCCGCAACGAGCTCGATCGCATCACGGCGGTGGCCGTCGAGCGTGGCGCCACCGACGATCCGCTCGTGCGTCAGGACCTCGCCCAGGCGCACGCCAAGGTCGAGATCATGAAATGGATGGGCCAGCGCAACATCACCAACGTGCTGGCGGGCAACGCCCCTGGGCCCGAATCGTCGCTGCACAAGCTGCTGTGGAGCGAGTACCACCACTGGATCACCGAGTTCTCGATGGATCTGCTGGGCATGGAGGCGACGGCGCCGAGCGGCCATCCCGCGGTGAACGGCATCAATACCGACGCTGTCGGGGCGGAGTTCTCCTCGCTGGCGTGGGTGCAGACGTTCATGGGAGCGAGGCCGGGGACGATCTACGCAGGCACGTCGGAGGTGCAGCGCAACATCGTCGGCGACCGAGTGCTCGGGCTGCCGCGTGAGCCGCGTGCCGACGGAGGCCCGTGGAACCAGATCGGCAAGAACTAGCGGCCACGGCTGCTTGGCTCTTGCACCGCCGAGTGGGCATCACCGGGGTGCCGATGCGGGAATACCCCCAGCACTGATTCGACGACAGGCTTGAAAGGCTTGAAGCAGCAACGCTGACACGACAACAGGAGAACGGGCATGGAACTGCGACTGGACGGCAAGACGGCGCTGGTGACCGGCGGGTCGGCCGGCATCGGCAAGGGCATCGCGAAGTCGTTCGCCGATGCGGGCGCGAACGTGATGATCACGAGCCGCAAGGCCGACAAGTGCGAGGCCGCGGTGGCCGATATCGGCGGCGAATGCGATTTCATCGCTGCGCACATCGGCCATCTCGACCAGGCCGAGCGGGTGCTGGGCGAGACAATCGAGCGCTATGGCTCGCTGGACATCTTGGTCAACAACGCGGCAACCAACCCGTGGGCCGGTCCCATGGTCGACTGCGACGTGCCGCGGCTCGACAAGACCTACGAAGTGAACCTGCGGGCGCCGCTGCAGTGGACCCAGACGGCATGGCAGATGTGGATGTCTGAGCACGGCGGCTCCGTCATCAACATCGCCTCGGTGGGCGGCCATCACACCTCCGAAGCGCTGGGCGTCTACTGCATGTTCAAGGACGCACTGATGCACATGACCCGCCAGCTTGCGGCGGAGATGGGGCCGAAGGTGCGGGTCAACTGCATCGCGCCGGGGCTGATCCGCACCGATTTCGCTCGGGTGCTCTGGGATGGACCCCGCGGGAAGATGATCGCCGACCAGTTGCCGCTCAAGCGGCTCGGCGAGCCCTCCGACATCGGCGAGGCTGCGCTGTTCCTGTCGGCTGCCGGCTCGTGGATCACCGGTCATGTCATGGACATCGACGGCGGCGAGTGCGTGAAGATCTCCGGCGAGCTGCCGCTCGAAGAGGGCTAGGGCGGATTGATCCGGCCCTGAGCCAAGCCGGCGGTCAGTCGGCGGCGGCGAATCCCGGCAAGGTCGCAAGCCAGTCGGCAACGGCGCGGGGATCTTCGACCATCGCGTTGTGACCGAGTCCATCGAAGACATGCGGCGTCGTGACGCTGGCGGTCAACGGGTTCGCTGAGGCTGACGCTGCCAGATCACGGTGATGCTCCGGTGTGACCACCGGGTCGCGCCCGCCGAGCGCCATGACGACATGGCACTTCGCTGCGGAGAGAAGACCGGTCACATCGGGCGGCCCGACTCCAACGGTCGCCGGGTCTTGAGCGACGCACCAGTCGGCCGCTGAGCCGGGCGAGCGCTGGTGCGTCGGCTCGTCGTCGGCGCCGAGGCGACGTTCGCTGCCGGCGCGCATCACGCCGGTTTCGACGGCCATCTCGATGCGCTCATCGTGGGTCTCGATCACCCGGAGCAGGCCCGCCAGCTTCATGAACCACTCGACGGCATCGGCGCGCTCGGGGAACTCTCGGGGCGGCCGGCTGGCGAGTTCGGCGATGGGGCCGATCTCTTCTGCCGACCACCGCAGCTTGACGCCGATGGTGACGGCGACCAGGGGCGGCGGTCCGAACCATCCGCTGGCGAGCGCCAGGCCGACGACACCTCCCATCGAATGACCGGCAACGATGTACGGCGTGCCCCTGTGGTCACGATGCAGCGCCTCGGCCACGTCGGCCGCCATGGCGCCAAAGGTGTAGGGCTCGTGCCATGGCGCCTCGCCGTGCCCGCGTATGTCGGGGGCCAACACCGTCGTGCCGTCTGCGCGCCGCAGTCTGGCCACGCCGTCCCACACGTGGCGGTTGGCGCCGAGCCCGTGCAGCAGCACCAGCACCGGCTGCTCAGCCATCGCCGCGCCCGGCCTGCGGTCGGCTCTGCCTGGGGCGGCTGCGGGCAGTGCTCTGCCCGTCTTGCGCGCTCATCGGGGTCGCTCGCCGTAGTCGCTGTGGGGTGCGTCACGCTCGGCGATCACTTGGCGGAAGCCCTTCGTCTCGAAGTCTTCCACCCAGCGGTAGGCCTCTTCGGTGTGGCGGGTCACGCCGTCGAAGAACGTGCCGAGCAACTGGCTGGTGCGCAGTCCCATGTTCTCGAAGGCCTGGTTGACGAGCAGCTTGTTGAGCGCGAGCTGGTTGGCGGGAATGTGCGCCAGCCGCCGGGCGAACGCCTCGACCCGCTCGCCCAGTTCCTCGGGCGGGTGCACGTAGGCGACGAGACCGATGCGGTGGGCGGTCTGCGCGTCGATGGCATCGCCCGACAGCAGGAACTGCTTGGCGTGCTCGAGGCCCAGCCGGTACACCCACATCATCGTGGTGGGCGTGCCGTAGATGCGCGACGGGGCGTAGCCGATGTGGGCGTCGTCGGCCATGAACAGCAGGTCGCAGCACAGGATCATGTCGGTGGCCCCGCCGATCGCCCAACCGTGGATCTGGCCCAGCACCGGCTTGGGGCATTCCCAGATCTTCATGAACCGCTTGACGTTGTGGCCCATGAACTGCCAGTCGCGCACCGGATCCCATGCGCCTTCACGAGGCTTGGGGCCTGGGGCGCCGTAGGGGCTGCCCCACGAGTCGTACATCTCGTCGTGCGTGCCGCCGCTCGAGGTCTGCCCCGACGCCGTCTGGGTTCCCCCGCCTGGATTCAGGTCGTAGCCGGCCGTGAGCGTGGGGCCGTTGCCGCGGATCACGATCGAGCGGATGTTGCGGGACGCTGTCGCCCGGTCGATGCCGTCCGCCACCCCGGCGATGACGCTCTCGGTGAGGGTGTTCATGCGTTCGGGCCGGTTCAGCGTGATGAAGGCGACCGTGTCGACCTCGTCGTAGAGCACCACCGGCTCGGGCTCGCTGGTTCCGTGGGCGCCCCCGGCTGTTCCAACGTCTCCCATGTCGGAGTTCATAGCGCGGACGCTAGCTGCCATCGCGTTCGGGAGAACCCGCACGGCACCCGCCCGCCCGCCGGCTGGTGGCACAGGGGCCAGCGCAGCAACCGCTTGCTGGGCGGCACTGGCAGCACTGCTCTGAGCGTGACCTACCTGCACCACTCTGGCACCCGCGAACCGAAGACCTGCCGCCTCACGCTGCTGATCGCGCACGCCGCGCACCTTCTCGACGTTCTGCAACGACGCCCACGGAATCGAGCCTGAGCGCGGAACGCTGTCGACAGAGGCAAGGCCGAACTCCCGAGCGTTTCAGGTCGCCTCGTAGTTGACCCGCATTGGCGGGGACACAGCCTCGCCTCGCCGATCAGGCGCCGTTCTGGATCAGCGCTTCGAGGCGGGCCAGGCGCTCGGTGTGATCGAGCAGCACCGCACCGACCTCGGTCCGGAAGTCATGCAGCTCGGTCCGCAGCGACCCGATCTCGGCTCGCATCTCGGCTCGCAGACTAGTCTCCAATGAGCTCATCTCGGCTCGCAAACCGGTTTCCACCGATCCGATCTCGGCTCGCATCTCGGCTCGTAAGCCGGTTTCCACCGATCGGATCTCCTCTCGCAGTTCGGTCCGTACGGAGATGATGTCGGCGCGGAGCGTGTTGAACGCCGTGACGGCTGCCAGTGTCATGGACGCGATCAGCGCGGCGATGATCGTGACAGCCGCCGTCAGGCCGAAGGAAGCCCGGCGCTGACTGGCGCGCGAACCGGATATCGGCGGCGGTTGGGTGCTGCCAGCGCCGCCGTCGCGCCCGCCCGTCGACATTCGCGATTCGGCCGCGCTGTCGGGGCTGTCTGTCTGGCTGGCCGTGTCTGTTGCAGTGGGCTGCTCCGGCACAGTCTGAATGGTAGCCATGCGTTCTCCCGTCGCTCGTCTCGCGATGCACCGTGAACATAGGGCCGCTGGTTCGACATGTTCAAATGGTTTTCGAGGTATCTCGTGCGCTGCACGCATTGAATCGCCGCGGCGGCGCCGGCGGTGCTCAGGACTGCTGGCGCGAGCCGATGGTGCCGTTCAGGAGCAGGGCTTCGATGCGCGCCAGACGTTCGGCATGATCGAGCAGCACCGCGCCGACTTCGGTTCGGAAGTCATGCAGTTCGGTCCGCAGCGACCCGATCTCGGCTCGCATCTCGGCTCGCAAACCGGTGTCCACCGATCCGATCTCGTCTCGTAGCTCGGTTCGCACCGCTGCGATCTCGTCTCGCAGTTCGGTCCGCACGGAGATGATGTCGGAGCGGAGCGTGTTGAACGCTGTGACGGCTGCCAGTGTCATGGACGCGATCAGCGCGGCGATGATCGTGACAGCCGCCGTCGGGCCGAAGAAAGCCCGGCGTCGACTGGCGCGCGAACCGGATATCGGTGCCGGTTGCGTGCTGTCGGCGCCGCCGTCGCGTTCGCCCGTCGCCACTCGGGATTCGGCCGCACGATCAGGGCTGTCTGTCTGGCTGGCCGTGTCTGTTGCAGCGGGCTGCTCCGGCACGGTCTGAATGGTAGCCATGCGTTCTCCCGCCGCTCGTCTCGCGATGCGTCCCGAACGTACAGTCAGCGGTTCGGTGCACCCAAATGATTTTCGAGATATCTCGCACGCTGCACGCCTCGAATCGCCGCGGCAGCGCTGCCGGTGCTCAGGACTGGTGGCTCGAGTCGGTGGTGCCGTTGAGGAGCATGGCTTCGATGCGCGCGAGACGTTCGGCATGATCGAGTAGCACCGTGCCGACCTCGGTTCGGAAGTCATGCAGTTCGGTCCGCAGAGACCCGATCTCGGCTCGCAAACCGGTTTCCACCGATCCGATCTCGTCCCGCAGTTCGGTCCGCAGAGACCCGATCTCGGCTCGCATCTCGGCTCGCAAACCGGTGTCCACCGACCTGATCTCGTCTCGTACCGATGCGAACTCGTCTCGCATCTCGGTCCGTATGGAGATGATGTCGGAGCGGAGCGTGTTGAACGCCGTGACCGCAGCGAGCGTCATGGACGCGATCAGCGCGGCGATGATCGTGATCGCTGCCGTCTGGCCGAGGAAGGGCCTGCGCCGAGGCGTGCGATCGTCGGCTGTTCGCGCCGGCGGCTGTCTGCTGCCCGCGCCGCCGTCGCGCTCCCCGACTGGCACCAAGGACTCGGCTCTGCTGTCTGGACCCTCTGTGCCGTCGACAGCGTCCGTGGCTGTGGACTGCTCCTCCACAGTCTGAATGGTAGCCATGCGTTCTCCCGCCGCTCGGCACGCGATGCACAGCGAATGTACGACTACCGATCCAGCACATTCAAATGATTTTCAAGCTATCTCGCGCTCCCAGCGTGAACGGGCTCGCCGTGGTAATCGCCGCTGGTCATGGCAGACACTCTGGGCGTCGCCTCGTGCCGCCATCCGACCACTCGGTCCGCTGCCTGTGCCGCGAACGGACAAGGTACGAATACGCGCATGCGCTGGTTAGCGATGGCGCGTGTGACTGCCCATTCGCAACATCGAGCGCTCAACGACCTGAACCTGTCCAGTGCGTTTGGCCAACTTCGCAGAACGCGAAGCATCTGGGGCGACTCCGTCGCGCAAGGATCACCATTCATGTCACAGCCCCGCGCGAAGATCGGTGGCGTGACTGAACTGCTTGAACTGGACCGGATTCTGCGAGGCTGCGCCGACGAGTCGTTCGATGACGGCTTGCTCTTGGAATCCGAACTAGAGCCTGTCGCTGGGCCAGGAGCACCCGTGAAGCCGGCGGTCTACGAAGGCGGCCGGTACCAGCGTGATCGACGCTGGGCCTCGTCCGATGACGCCGATCCGCAGGATGTCATCGTGATCGACAACGTGCCCTCGCAAGCCAATCGGCATGAGGAGCAACTGCGGCGTGCCCGTCAGTCATGCGGGTTGCCCGAGCTTGTCCTTGACCTTGCGGAAATGGGTCAGTTGCCTGCGCACTTGCCCCGTCAGTTGTCGAGCTTCCAGTTTCCCCATCGCAATGCCGATGCATATCTCCGCGACGCTGAGCTTGACGGGCTTCCGTTTCCGAAGACGGAAATGGGTGCGGCCATCCTCGCTGCGACTCCATGGACGTCCGGGCCGCTCGTCGCATGGTTTCCGCAGGCGCTGCTGTATGGCTTCTGGCAGTCGCACTTGGGCAAGAAGCGCCAGCAAACCAAGCACGCCCGGGCCTGGGTGTCCGAGATTGTCGGCTGGCAACCCGCCGCTCATTCCACCAAGACGCTCGGCCTGAAAGGCGACCCGTTGAATCTCAGCGTCGACGAAAACGCGGTATTCGACTCGAATGATCAGGCTGGCTGGCGTCTTGGCGAGAAGGCCGAGAAGGGCCAGGACCGCAAAAAGCTGTCAGAACTGGGGCATGGTCAGGTGCCGTTCATGGCTGAAGACGATGCCGCGCCGGCGGGCGTTTCATTCCGTCGAATCACTCAACGCGCATCGCTGTCATTTGCACAGCTGAGACGGGTCTATGTCGGTGAGCAGACGTCGGAGGTAGATGCTGCTGCACGTGCGCTGGTCGTGACCCTGGGGCTGCACGCGCACACGATGGCTTTCGGGCGTGGCTTCGCGCTGCGATCGGGAGCTGAGCTGCGGCCCGCATCGACGTCGGTGACCTGGTTGGGAGCGGCCGGCGACGAACCCGTTGAGATCACTGGCGCTCGCCATACAGCGGCGCTGTTGGAGTCTGCCAAGGAAGCGGCCCGGGTCGCTGGTGTTCCTCTTGACGGATGGGATAGTGCGCCGGTTGTCATGCGGGGCGGCGAGTCGTTGCGCTCGGCGATAGCCAAGACTTGGCCTGCCTTGGACGACTGATGCTGGTAGCGACTGTCGAGTTCCTGCTGGGCACGTACCGAGCCGACCCCGACGGCACGGCGCACACGGGGCGGCTCGAACACGGCGAATGGCCGCCTGCGCCGTCACGGCTGTTCGATGCGCTCGTCGCTGCCGATGGCACACGCGATCGCTGCCGGCACACCGACGGCACGGAGCTTGAGTTCCTCGAGCGTGCCGGCGCGCCTTCCATTGACGCGACGCCGGTTCGCGCAGATCAGCATCAACCGCTTGAGCCGCGGTTTGTCGTCATGCAAGCGGGGAAGTCAACCTCGAGCCAACAACAGGAGTACATCGCACGTAGCGCGGCATTGGTGCGACCCGGTGTGCGCGTAGCTCCTCGTTCGCCGGTAGTGCGGTACATGTGGCCGGTCGAAGTAAGCGACGGCAATCTGCGTGCATTGCAGCTACGTGCTGCGCGAGTCGCGTACTTGGGCTGCGCTGACTCCCCCGTACGTGTGCGATTCGACTTGGCATCAGACGATGGTGAGGCAGCAAGTGGCGATGTGTACGTGCCAGACAGCGATGGTGATGTCTCGATCGGCGTTCCCCAGCCCGGCCGTCTTCGCATGCTCGATGCAGCGTTCGACGACTGGACGGAACACGGTGCGTCGGCTGGTCGCAGTCAGTTTCCGGCGCTGCTGAGCAAGGTTCGGTATCGCTCGCCCCACGGCCCGGCTCGGCCGACGAACGCTGGTCGGAGTGTCGCCTCGCTGATCTTGCGACCGGCGGTGTCAGGCCGGCGTGTCTCGGTGGTGACCGCAGCGTTCAAGTCTGCGGTTCTTGATCGGCATCAGCGGCTGCATGGCGAGCCGCCGCCCGTCCTGCACGGGCACGGCTACGGGTCAACGGGTTATGACCTAGCCCGATTCCTTGCGTTGCCTGATGTGGGGCACGCTCATGCGAGTGGTCGGATTCATGGGGTTGCGCTGTGGTTGCCGCCCGATGTCGACAGCTCAGTCGCCGGCCAGATTCGTGAAGTCGTGCAGTCGATCCCAGAGCTGGCCGGTCAGGGCTTTCGCTGCCAGACCGAAGTGTGGGATCGTCAGGAACGTCCGAGGGCGGCCGATCCGGGACGCTGGATCGGGCCGTCTCGCTGGTGGGCGACGGTGTTCCCTGCGGTCGTTGAACGTCACGTTCCGGTCTCGCTTGGCGAGATTTGCAGGTGGTGTGAGCATGCGGGTGCCCCCGAGCCGATTGCGATCCGGCACTCGCGCTCGCCGTTGGTGCATGGAGGGGTTGCCTTGGCGCCTTTCGAGGTACACCGGCCAAATCGTCCGGGTCGGCCCTTTTGCCACGTCGAGCTTGTCTTTGCTGAGCCTGTTGTCGGCCCCATCGTGATCGGGTCTGGGCGCCAGCGCGGCCTCGGTCTGTGCGTGCCTGTTAATGAGGGCTCATGAGGCCTGCGGCAGAGGGATCGCAGGGGTCGGGTGGCGCCGGCAACGGTCCAGCACTTGGAGCCTTGCCGGCCATGCCGAGCTTCGACGTGTTCTATGCGGCGGTCAATGGTGGGCGCGACCCGTTCCCGTGGCAGGAGCGACTTGCAGCACGGGTCCGAGACATCGGCTGTTGGCCGTCCGAGATTGGAATTCCGACCGGTCTCGGCAAAACGGCGTGCCTGGATGTCGCTGTCTGGTGGCTGGCGGCCGAGGCTGACAAGAGCCCTCAAAACCGTGTCGCACCGACGCGGATCTGGTGGGTGGTCAATCGTCGGCTCTTGGTGGACTCGACGCACGAGCATGCGCAGCACATTGCAGAGTGGCTGCGCGACCCGAGCGCGAGCGAGGTTGCGAGACATTCAGACGTGCTGGCAGCGGTAGCGGCACGATTGAACCATGTGGCCGGCACAGCCGACGGAGAGCCGCTGCAGGTCTCCAAACTCCGGGGAGGGGTTGCACCAGCTAGACCGCGGCACCCCGCACAGCCTGCGGTAATTCTCTCGACGGTGCCGATGTACGGCTCTCGGCTGCTGTTTCGCGGTTACGGCTCGTCACGATCGATGCGCCCGATTGATGCCGCCCACGCCGGTACGGACAGTCTGGTGCTGGTCGATGAAGCGCACTTGGCGACCCACCTGATGCGTCTGATTCCGGCGCTGGGGGAGTGCAGCCCCGACTCGACATCTCCATTGCCCGGCCTGCGCTCTGCACCTCAGATCGTGTCGCTCACTGCGACAGGTGACCTGGCCACCGATCGCTTCCAACTCGACGACGACGACCTCGGTCACAGCACGGTGCAGGAACGGCTCGATGCCCCCAAGCGACTGACGCTCCGCAAAATGCCTCGCTGCGATGTCGCGAAGCAGGCCAAACACATGGCCGCTGCGACATCAGCGCTGCTTGAGCAGGTCGGCCAGCCGACATCGTGCGTTGTGTTTGCAAACACGCCGGCCGTCGCGAGGGCCACGCACAAGGCGATCGAGGCGCTGAGGGGTCAGAGCATCGGCACCACCTGCGATGTGCTGTTGCTGACTGGGCGGAACCGAGAGCACGATGCGCAGCGCATCCGTGATCGGATTCTCGACTCGAGGTGTGGTGTCCCTGCAGATCGGCCGCGGGCGAGCCGCGATCGTTCGCTCATCGTGGTGGCGACGCAAACGCTCGAAGTCGGCGCCGATGTCGATTTCGAGTTCCTGGTGACTGAGCAATGCGGCGTGCGGGCGCTGATCCAGCGTCTCGGCCGACTCAACCGGCTCGGACGCTTCGAGGATTCACGAGCGGTGTACCTGCACTTCCCCCCGCCAACCAGCCGAGGCAGCGATGTCACAGGCTGGCCCGTGTACGGCGAAGAACCGCAGTCGGTGCTCGAACGGCTTGAGCGTGGCGAGGGCTTCGAGGACGATATCGATGTCTCTCCCCGCCGAGTGAACGATGCGCTCGGCGAGCCCCAAGACGACCCGGGTCGGGCACCGGAGGTGTTGCCGGCGCTGCTGTGGGAATGGATCAAGACCACCACGCCCCCGCCAGGCGAGGCACCCGTCGAGCCGTATTTCTCGGGCATCAGCGATCCCGACCGCTCGGTGTCCCTCTTGTGGCGCTGTCATGTGCCCGAGGACGGTCAACGACTCTGGCCCCGGCCACGAGACGCCGAAACGCTGGAAGTGCCGATCCGCGAGTTGCGCGAGGGGTTGTCGGAGGACCCCCTTGTGTTCCGGCTGCACGCAGACGGCCTGACGCTCGAGCAAGTCACACCGTCGCGGCTGCGACCCGGGGACACAGTCGTGGTGCCGACACAGTGGGGCCTGATCGACGAGTTCGGCTGGGCACCTGAGGCGACTGACATCGCCACCGATCTCTCGCTGCTCGACAATGGGCTGCCGCTCGACGCTGCGGCGTTGCGCCTGCTCTGCGGCGCGGATGTCGGCGCCGAGGTTTCACGGGCACTGCAGCGTGACCGCGAGGAGCCCGACGAGATCGAGCAGGAAGCTGCGATAGCCGACTTGAAGGAAGCACTCAGTGAGCATGCGCCAGCAGTCGTTGACGAATCAGAGTGGCGCGAATTCTTAGGACGTCTTGATCTTCGCCCGGTTGCTGCCGATGGCGAAGTCAGTCGTCTCGTGCTGAAGGGCAACGGCCGCGGAGCTAGGTTCTACGACGAATTCGACGAGGCCTCCCTTGCGTCCGGCGAACTCCCGGCAGAAGCCATCGAGCTCGACCGTCACGGCGCTGCTGTCGGTGCCGCTGCTCGTCGCATCGCGGGCGCGCTGGGCGTCGATCCATTGCTCGCCGAAATGGCAGGACTAGCGGGCGAACTCCATGATCTCGGCAAAGCCGATGCCCGCTTCCAGCGCTGGCTCAGAGCAGGAGAATCAGAGGAACCGAACGGAGTCTGCTTGGCCAAGTCCAGAACTCAGCATGGACGTTGGGCTGCCGCGCGTTCGGCATCAGGCTGGCCATCGGGAGGACGGCACGAGGAACTCTCAGCGCGCCTCGTCCGCGCCTGGCTGGACAGCAGCGATGTAGTCGCTGCTGCTCACGACTCAGATTTGTTGTTGCACCTCGTTGTCAGCCACCACGGAAGAGGCCGGCCTCTGGTGTTGCCGGTAGACGACGGCTCCCCTGCGACGGTCAACTACCTCATTGCGGGTACGCCGGTGTCTGCCACCGCCGATCTCAGCCTGATCGACTGGGACCAACCCGATCGATTCAGCCGTCTCAACGACCGAATCGGCCCGTGGGGTCTGGCGCTGCTGGAGGCCATCGTCCGCCAAGCGGACCATCTCGTGTCCGCAGGCATCGCAGGCGAGGGCTGGGAACTGCACTGATGTCTGAAGTGGAGTGTCCCGGTCTTCCTGCCTCGTGGTTCAACGCTTGGCTCGCAGCGGTTGGGACCACGGTGCTCGTGCCCGAACTGCGCCTGTCTTGGACTACCGGTGCCGACACGCGGGCAGTACTCAGCGCCGCGGGAAACAGCGACATCGTGGGCCTGCTCGCTGCTGCATGGCCAACGTCCGAACGGATCTCTGATCTGCCGATCGCCGAGAACTGGCGTGGTGGCCGAACGATCGCGCCCAACGTGCCGCTGCCAGCTTTTCGCGAGCGAGCCGCCGCGAGCCGAGGGCACAACGACGCTTGGGCGCTCACTTCGACCTATACGGACCTTCATGTCGAGGAAGCCGACGGTCGTGATGAGATAGTCGCGCGATCACGGCTGGCGCCAGCGGCGCCGGGGCCGGTCGGCCCGATTCACCGGAGACTGACCCGAGTGCTCGGACGTGTCGACGAGCCTCTGGTCCAGCTAAAGGCGACCCTTGAGGGCCGAGCGCGACGCGTGAGCGCCAACGGGCTGGGGTTCGACATCGCCCGCATCACAGCGACCGGCGACGCTTCGGACAAGATGGTGGACCCCGCGCTCGAAGTCTTGTCGTTCTTCGGCATGGCACTGTTGCCAATTCGCGGTGCTGGGATAAGGCGTCGCGCCAACGAGCGGGCTTGGGTACCACGGGCGCGGCAGCGGCTTTGGTTTCGACATCCTGATGATTCCCGGCGGTTGCGTCTGATGTGGCCGGCGTGGAGCGATCCGCTGACTGCGCAAGGCATCGACGCGATGCTTGACGTTTGGGACCCCGCGAGGTCTGCTGAGGGGCATCGCTTCGGAATACATGTCGGCTGGCGAGCCGTCGAGTTCTCCGGTCAGGGCAAGGACACCACGTACGGCATCGGGTCGGAAGCGCTTTGATGCTCCAGCCGGTTGTGCTGATCTCGGCGCTGGAGCATTACGAGTACTGCGCGAGGCAGTGCGCGCTGATCCACGGCGACGGTGTGTGGATGGACAACGCGCACACGGTCCGAGGCACGCACGCGCATCGACGGGTCGACAGCGGCGAGCATCGCCACGAGCGCGGTGTGCTGACGCTGCGGTCGATCCCCTTGTGGAGCGAGGCGCTCGGACTGTCGGGCAGAGCGGACGTCGTTGAAGTCAGTGACGGTGCTGTGTATCCGGTCGAGCACAAGTCGGGAGTGCGACATGGCCGGGCTGCCGACTTGCAGGTGTGTGCTCAGGCCATGTGCCTTGAGGAGATGCTGCAAGTTGACGTCCCAAGAGGCTTTGTCTGGTACGGCGGAACGCGACGCCGCCAAGCCGTCGCGTTCGATGAAGCGCTCAGGGGAGACGTGCGAGAGATGATCTCTGCAATCCGCTCGCAGATGCTCTCAGGCGAACTGCCTGACGCACCTGCCGACAGTAGATGTGACGAGTGTCAGCTCAAACCGCATTGCCTGCCTCATGACACCGCTAGTGCAGAACAGATTGCAGAACGCGCAGCAAAGGAACTCCTGCTGTGAAGCTGCTGAGCACCGTTTACGTGAGAGAGCACCGCGCCAAAGTCGGTCACCGGCGCGGGTCGTTGACGGTCACTGGCGAGGCCGGCACGACGAGAGTGCCGCTTGAGAGCATCGACAGCGTCATCCTGCTCGGGCGCGGCCAGGTGACTGCCGATGCGCTCGCCGCGTGTACCGAACGAGGCGTCCGTGTCGCCTCACTCAAGCGCAACGGGGCCCTGCGTTTCGTGTGCGGCGGGCCGATGGGCGGCAACGTCCATCTCCGAACAGCTCAGCACGCAGCAGCCGCCGACGAGACCCAGTCGCTCGACGTTGCTCGCCGATTCGTCGCTGCGAAACTCCGGAACTCACGATTCGTCGTCGAACGCTGGGCGAGAGATGCGGACGGAATCCTGTCCGAGATGCTGCATCGCCGGGCCGAGGCCATCCGTGAGCGTCTTGCACGGATCGGGGCCGCGGTCAACGGCGATCAGCTGCGTGGCATCGAGGGCGACGCTGCGCGGCTCTACTTCAACAGCGTTGGTCAAGTCCTCGCCGACAGCCCCTTGCAGTTCGCTGCCCGGACGCGACGTCCTCCGCGTGACCCTGTGAATGCGGCGCTCAGCTACAGCTATGGCCTGTTGACGACCGAGCTGGTCGGAGCGCTTGACGCGGTTGGTCTCGACTACCAAGTCGGATTCCTGCATCGCGCGCGTTCCGGACGGCCGTCGCTGGCCCTCGATCTCGCCGAGGAGTTCAGGCCCGTGTGCGACCGGTTCGTCGTCACGCTTGTCAGGCGCCGCCAGATCGGGCCCGATGACTTCGAGCGGGTACCAGGTGGCGCCGTCTATCTGAATGACGCCGGCCGTCCGAGATTCCTGGAGCGGTGGGAGGAGCACCGTGAGCAGGCGCTCCGCCACGCTGCGCTCGAGAGGTCAGTCGAGCGGTGGGCGCTTCCGACTGTGCAGGCGACGCTTCTGGCACGCCACTTGAGAGGCGACCTGCCCGTGTACCCGCCGTTCGTGTTGTCGTAGCCATGGATGTGCTCGTGACCTACGACATAGCTACCGACAAAAAGTCGGACGCGAAGCGCTTGAAGCGGATTTCGGATCTGTGTTCGGCGTACGGCGAGCGAGTCCAATACTCGGTGTTCGAGTGCCGGCTGACGCCTGCATCGCTGGCGAAGCTCCGAGCCGATCTTGAAGACACGATCGACTGGAACCGCGACTCGATTTCCCTCTACCGCTTTCGCGGTTCCATCGAGGAAGCCAAGACAACTCTCGGAGTCGAACCTCACCACGAAGCGGGCAATCCGTGGATCCTATGATCCAACTGCGAACCTGCAGTGCTCCTTGAAAATCGAATACCGCACTTGTGTCGAAACACCGAATTTCGCGCGCTACGTGGCCATTTTGGCCATGTCTTCCCCCCGGATGTCACGATGGGTGACAAGAAGGGGCTTGGCGGGGAATATTCCCCGCCCTTCGTTGAGCGCTGTGCCGCTGCGCTCGCCGCATCCAGAACCGGCCCGGCTTGGCGGGGAATATTCCCCGCCCTTCGTTGAGCGTCGCGGATGCAACTATCCGATGCTGGGTAGGGCTGAAGGCTTGGCGGGGAATATTCCCCGCCCTTCGTTGAGCGAACTTCCAAGTCCAGGGCGCCGGCGCCGAACGGGTCGTGGCTTGGCGGGGAATATTCCCCGCCCTTCGTTGAGCGGGGCCGGCTGGCGCTCACCGTGCTCGCCGCTGTCGCGGCTTGGCGGGGAATATTCCCCGCCCTTCGTTGAGCGGGGGAGCTCGCCGCAGCCGTCACCGCCCGCCACCTCGAGGCTTGGCGGGGAATATTCCCCGCCCTTCGTTGAGCGGTCCAGCCCGCCCACGACGTCGACGGCGGCTTCCGCCGGGCTTGGCGGGGAATATTCCCCGCCCTTCGTTGAGCGATGCAGCTCGCATGGACCACGGTGACCGACAGCCAGTCGGCTTGGCGGGGAATATTCCCCGCCCTTCGTTGAGCGGCCGACCGCGACGCGGTGTATGACTTCGTGTCCGGCGTGGCTTGGCGGGGAATATTCCCCGCCCTTCGTTGAGCGAAACTGCGCGACGGCGAGGACTCCCACCCGCGGTCCGGCTTGGCGGGGAATATTCCCCGCCCTTCGTTGAGCGCTGGTGATGGACGGGCCGGACGCCGGGCACACGATCCGGCTTGGCGGGGAATATTCCCCGCCCTTCGTTGAGCGCTGAACCCCCGCATCGCGTCCAACCCGAACGCCCCGGGCTTGGCGGGGAATATTCCCCGCCCTTCGTTGAGCGCAACCCCAACCCACCCTGTTCGACGACGCCAGCTTGGTGGCTTGGCGGGGAATATTCCCCGCCCTTCGTTGAGCGCTCAAGGACGACGGGGTGTGGCTCGGCACCGTCGCGCCGGGCTTGGCGGGCAATTTTCCCCGCCCTTCGTTTTGCGTCCTCGCCGCCGTGGCTCGCGCCCATAACGGGCCGGGCTTGGCGGGGAATATTCCCCGCCCTTCGTTGA
>JAJDZE010000110.1 GCA_022824805.1 Acidimicrobiia bacterium
TACGCCATCGACCCTGGGCGAGAAGGCGATTTCAAGCACTGGTGCGCTCACGGCGGGCACGCTGGCGTGCAGATCAGTGCCAATCAGATCGCTATGTCGGAGTCTCAGAATGTGCAGCAGCGCAACGTCATGGAGTCCCAGCGTCGTTTCCCGGTCGATCCGACGCTGGACCTTTCGGGACGCCGCGTGATGCTGGCTCACATCAGGATTGCGCAAGGGGAATCCGCGCCTCGCCTGCATTTCCTCGACGACACCCGGGGCAAGACAGGCAAGATCCACATTGGCTACATCGGGCCGCACCTGCCGACAGCGCGGGACCCGAAGTAGCTGCACGATCGCGCTGCACCACCGGTCGTGCCGGGGAGTCTGATGGTCCGGTGGAATGACGGTGAGCGGCACCTTTACCGCAGACGGCGGGGTTCGCGCAGGACTGAGGCGGTGGGCTTACGCTGCGCCGATGGCACGACCCAAATCCCGCAAAGGCGGGCGAGTGACGCCCAAAGGCACCCGTTCCCACGGCCGATCCGGCCAACGCGGCGCCCCTGGCCAGCATCAGCCACAGCTCGACGACGAGACCATGCGCGAGCTCAAGATGCTGGTAATCGATATCGATGACTGCATCGAGGCGCACGACGACGCCGACCTGATCGAGACAGAGAAGGCAGTGTCGTGCATGATCGGCCTGCACGTCACCTCGAATTGGAATCCGTTCGGCGTTCGCGCTGCGGCGGCGCTGGCCCATGCCGAGGCCATCGGCACTCCTACGGGCGCCGTGATCGCCGCGGGCATATGCGCCTACGGCCCGGCTCTCGCCCGCGAACGTGCCCGTCAGGTGCTGGATCGCATCCGGGAAGCCGAGGTCGCCGTGCCCGAGTGGGTCGGGTGGCTGGGCACAGTGGAACCGGTGGGCGCCGCCAAGTTTCGTGACGAATGGGACGAGCACTGCAAGCTGGTGGTCGAGTATGCGCGGCCGGACGGGTCGATTCACGAAGTAGCTGCTGGCCTGCATCCGTTCGGCGGGGGCATGGCGCACGACTTGGCCGTCACACCGGCAGGCGGGTGCTCTGGCCGACTCGCCGATGCCGGGTTCGTCGCCGAGGAGATCGGCTTGGCCGAGGCACGGGAACTGCTCGCCAACGGTCTCGAGCTTCTTGACGAGGCGCTGAAGGACTGGTGGGACAACCATCTCGACTTCGGCGAGGACGCCGACCTGCGCATGCGCGTGGGGCAGCGCATCGAGATGCTTCCGAGCATCGACCGCTCCAGCCGGTCTGAAACCGACGACGAAGGTGCAGACGCGGAGCACGCCATCGACATCGTGCGAGGGTTCGTGGCACAGCCGGTCCCGCTGGGCGAGCAGTCGGGCGACATGGGCGAGCTGGTGATGGCGGCTGTGCTGTTCTCGCAGGCCTGCCGCAACCGCGACGTGCTGCGCTGGACGCCCCCGAGAATCGAGGCGTTCATCGAGCAGTTTCTGCCCATGTGGCAGGGCGGCGACGATCTCGGCGACTACGACCCGTTCGACGAATTCGGCGAGCCAGGCGACGCCTTCGAGTTCGGCGAGGAGCGGCTGTCAACCATCGATTCGGCATTCCCGCGATGGCTGCGGTACGCCGCCGAACGCCACTGCGACAGCGCAGAGACGCTCGAAGCGAATCTCGCTGTCGCCCGGTCGTCGCTGCGGAAGCTGCGTGTGAAGGTGACCGGTTCGCCGATCCCGCTTGCCGCAGCCGCCCGCGCTGCAGCGCCCGTCGCCGGCCAGACGCTCTGACTGCGAGCGCGAGGTGCCGCGTGACGCCCTGCGGTCAGCCTCAAGCGCTGCCGTATTGCGCTGCGGCGGCTTCTGCGGTGGTTTCGAGCAGTTCGGCGATGTGCTCCCACGTCGAACCGGCTGCACGGGCATCTGCGACCAGCGCTCCGATGCGGTCGTGGTCGCGGCGCCCGGTGACGGCAGCCCGCTGCACCGCACAGCGGGCGGTGGGATCTGTCGTCGTCTCGGGCGCCGGATGCGGGTCGTTCTCTGTCCGGTCTGCGGCTGGTTCGAGGGCTACCGTGGCCCGATGGATGCTCCGCCTGAAGCTGTGGACCTGCCGTTGGCGAGCCGGATTCGCCGGATAGAGGCTCGACTGGATGCTGTGGAACAGCGCTCCCAGGATCAGGACCATCGGGTAGACGCCCGATTGGATGTCGTGGATGTCCGCTTCGATACGGTGGACCGTCGGTTCAAGGAGTTCGACAAGCGAGCCGATTGGACAGATCGGCGCATGGACGAACTGCGCGCCGACTATCGGGCGATCTCGGACCGGATCGATGCATTGCACACGACCGCCGCCTTCCGCCCCGTTCGGACTAGCGTGCCGCCACACGGCTAGCCACCCGGCGAGCGCTCGCGAGCACGATCCGCAGAGTCGTATCGTCCGTCGGTGCGATGATGGGCATTCGGCCGCGGTGTATGGCCGGCTGAGCGGCAGGCGAGGAGTGCGCATTCCATGGTGATGGCGAACGTGGAGCGGGTCTCGAAGGCGCTTGATCTGCTGAGCGACGGACTGCGGCCCAAGTGCGAGCAGACCTGGCAGGGCTTCTACGGCGACGACTGGCTGGCGGCGCTGCGGCGGCAGCTACGCGGCCCCCAGAGCTCGGGTGACGTGAGCGACATTGCCTTCCTGCTGAGCGGCATGAAGGCCACGTGGGGCGAGATCTTCGGGCACGGCTTCTCGCCTTCGATCCGGTCGCTCGTGTTCGAAGTGGCTGACACACGCAACAACTGGGCGCACAAGCAGCAGTTCTCCTCCGATGACACCGTCCGGGCGCTCGACTCGATGGAGCGTCTGCTTGAGGCATTCGGCGACACCGAGCAACGCCAGCAGATTCGCAACTCGCGCCGTGACCTCATGCGGCAGATGTTCGACGAGGAAGCGCGTTCTGAGCGGCGCCGCACCGCTGCCAAGCCCACCGAGGGCCAGCCTCAGGCGGGGCTCACGCCGTGGCGAGAGGTCATCACCCCCCACAGCGACGTGCAGACCGGCCAGTTCGACCAAGCCGAATTCGCTGCGGACCTGTACGAGGTATCCCAGGGCACCGCCGATCACGAATACCAGGACCCTGAGGCCTTCTTCGCTCGCACCTACCTCACGGTCGGGCTGCGGGAGCTGCTGGTCGGCGCCGCTCAGCGTCTGTCGGGCAACGGCGGCACGCCGGTGATCGAGCTGCAGACCAACTTCGGCGGCGGCAAGACCCACAGCATGATCGCGCTGCACCATCTGGCGTCCGGTGTGCCGGCGGCGAGGCTGTCAGGCGTCTCGGAGATGCTGGCTGAGGCGGAAGTCGAGCTGCCGCCGGAGGTCAACCGGGCAGTGCTCGTGGGTCATGTCCTGTCGGTGTCCGACCCCAAACGGGTGAGCGCCGATACGGCGTTGCACACGATGTGGGGGAATCTCGCCTACCAGCTCGGAGGGCAGGAGGGCTACGAGCTGGTACGTGCCGCCGACGAAGCCGGCACCAACCCGGGCGAGAAGCTGCGCGAGCTGTTCGGGCGCTACGGCCCTGCGGTGGTGCTGATCGACGAGTGGGTGGCGTATGCCCGCCAGTTGCCCGACGCAGGCGCCGACGGCCGGCGCGTGGCCGCCGGCGACTTCGACACCCAGTTCACGTTCGCCCAGGCGCTTACCGAGGCAGCGGCTGCGTCAGACAACGTTGTGGTGTTGGTGACGATTCCCGCCTCGGACATCGAGACCGGCGGACCGCGTGGCCACACGGCGATGGAGCGGCTGAAGAACGTCGTCGACCGCACAGCGACGCCGTGGCAGCCGGCTTCAGCGGACGAGTCGTTCGAGATCGTCCGACGACGGCTGTTCGACCCCATTTCGCCGACCCATGCACGGGTGCGCGACGGCGTCATCCGAGCTTTCAGCGAGATGTACCACGGCGCCGCCGACGAGTTCCCGCTGGGCAAAGGCGAGGCCGACTACCGGCGGCGCATGGAGCTCTCGTACCCGATCCACCCTGAACTCTTCGACCGTCTCTTCGAGGACTGGTCGGCGCTCGACAAGTTCCAGCGGACCCGCGGGGTGCTGCGGCTGATGGCGACCGCCATCTCGCAGTTATGGCAGCGGGGCGATCAGTCGCTGCTGATCATGCCGGGCAACTTGCCGATGGATTCCGCTGGGGTTGCGAGCGAGCTGAAGAAGTACCTGGAGGAAGGCTGGGACCCGGTCATCAAAGCCGACGTCGACGGGCCGAATGCGTTGCCGCTGAGCATCGACAAGACGTTCTCTCACTTCGGCAGGCTGTCGGCAACCAGGCGTGCAGCCCGCACCGTGTACATGGGATCGGCGCCACGGCCTGACGGCAAGCGTGGCGTCGACGTGAAGTCGGTGGTGCTCGGCTGTGTTCAGCCCGGCGAGCCCACGGGACAGTTCGCTGACGCACTGCGCCGGTTGTCAGATCAGGCGACGCACCTCTACGTCGACGGTTCGCAGTACTGGTACTCGCTGATTCCGAATGTCACCCGGATCGCGGCGGACCGGGCTGCGTCCAACTTCAGCGATCGCGATGCCGACGACGTGGTTCGGGAACGGATCGCAGCGCAACGAGACCGAGGCAACTTCGTGGCCGTGCATCCGTTCGCTGCGGGCCCAGGTGACGTGCCCGACAACGACGACGGCACCCACTTGGTCGTGCTCGAGCCCGATGCCACACACTCGGCCGGGGATCAGAACTCGCCGGCCGTCAAGCTGGCCGAGCGCATCGTCACCCAGCGTGACGCCGGTCCCAGGTTGAACCAGAACCTGCTTGTCTTTGTGGCTGCGGCCGCGAATCGGCTCGCAGAGTTGCGCGGCGCGGTCCGATCGTTCCTCGCTTGGAAATCGATAGTGGCGGAACATGTGCCGTTGGATCTCACCGCCCAGCAGAAGCAGCAGGCCGACACCAAGCAGGCGGATGCGTCCAAGCAGGTCGACAGCCTGATCGCAGAGACGTTCACGCAGGTGCTGGTGCCGTCCCGGGCACCCGGTACCGCCGACATCGACTGGCAATTCACCCGGGCGTCCACCACAGGCGACATCGGCGAGCGCATCAGCCGCAAGCTGGGGACGGAGGAGAAGCTGATCGGCCGCTACGCCGGTGTGCGGGTCCGCATGGACCTCGACAAGCACGGCCTGTGGACCGAGCGGGGCGACATCTCCCTCGGAGCGCTGTGGGAGGCCTACGCCCGCTATCCGTATATGCCGCGCCTCACGTCGCGCGATGTGCTCGAACAGGCCGTCAGCAAAGGCGTGTCCGAGCTGAACTGGCAGCAAGAAACGTTCGCCTATGCCGAGGCCCACGACGGCGACAGCTGGGTTGGCGTCCGCACCGCACAGCACATCGTGCCGTCGGCGAGCGGCTTGTTCGTTCACCCCGATTTCGCGCCTGATCCAGCCCGGCCGGCGGAGTCGGGTGAGGTTGAGCCGACCGACCCCGGCGTCACGCCACCAGGCCGACGGGAGACTCCGGGCGGCGGCGGGGGAGACCCGGACCCTGGCGGCGCCGATCGTTCCAGCCCCACCCAGTTCTACGCCCAGTTCCAACTCGACAGCGTTCGAGGAATCCAGCAGCTCAGCGACATCCTCGAACACATCGCTGCCCACCTCGGATCCGGCGTAGAGCTCGAACTCGAACTGCGCGCCAACAACAACGACGGTTACGACGACGGCACCCGCCGCACCGTCAGCGAGAACGCCCAAAGCCTCAACGCCCAAGCCGCCGAATTCGAATAGCCGGGCTAATTCGGGACGCTCGGGGCTCAATGCCGTTCTTGGGCGAGTACACGTACGTGCACCGGCGCGAGGCGGTGCTGGCATAGGTTGATGCCGAGTGGGGTGGCACGGACATGGGACACCGCAAGTTCAACGAGATCATCGGAGACATCAGCCCGGAGCGGCGCGCTCGCATTGACGCGATCAAGCATGCGGCTCAAGCGGAGGCTGTTGCGTTCAATCTCGCGCAGCTCCGCAAGCACCGGCAGCTGACCCAGGTTGAACTCGCGCAGCGCCTTGAGCGGGCACAAGCGTCGATTTCGGCCATGGAGACATCGCAGGACAACCTGCTCTCGACATGGCGAGCGGCGGTTGAAGCGATGGGCGGACGGCTCGAAATGGTCGCCGTCTTTGACGATGAGCGCATCACTATTCCTACCGGTGCGCCGGCCACGGTGCCCGAGCCGGCTCGTCCGAATGGGCTTCCCCCGGTTTCTGGGAGGCATGCTCTTTGAGGAAGGGGAGCTATGCCAGAGACACGAAGAAGGTTCGATCCGGAGTTCCGCGCTGGTGCGGTGAGGATCGTGACAGAGACGGGCAAGCCGATCGCTCAGGTTGCCAGGGATCTGGGGATTCACGCGGGCACCCTGGGCAACTGGGTGGCGGCGGTGCGCAGCGACGACGGCGAGGGCGCTTTGGACGCGGACGAGCGTGCCGAGCTGGTTCGTCTTCGGCGCCGCTGCGCTGAGCTGGAGATGGAGCGCGACGTGCTCAAACGATCCGTGGTCCTGTGGGTGAACGAGGCAACAAAGTGACCCTGGCGCAGTTTGTGGCCTCCCAGAGGACCGATCACGGCATCCCCCACGCGGTCGCGTGCCGGGCGCTGGGGGTGGGCGAGTCTTGGTTCTATCGGTGGCGGCACGGCCCGCCGTCGGGCATCGAGGCCCGGCGGGCAGACCTCGACGAGGCAGTGAAGCGATGCTTCGACGACTCGGATGGGACCTACGGGTCCCCCAGGGTGCGGGTGCAGCTGCGCCGAGCGGGGCGGGCTGTGTCGAAGAAGTCCGTGGAGGCCTCCATGGCCCGCCAAGGCCTGATCGCACGCCCCAAGAAGCGCCGCCGCTCCCGCACAGACGACCGCGACGCCGCCCCCGAGGACCTGATCGGACGCGACTTCACAGCCGATGCGGCCGACCGGCGCTGGGTGGGGGACTTCAAAGAGATCCCCACCGGCGAGGGCAAGGTGCACCTCGCCGCGGTCATGGACCTGTACTCGAGGCGCATCGTGGGGTTCGCGACCTCGAACTCCCATCCCACCGCCGCGCTCGCCCAAGCCGCCATCGAGATGGCCGTCGCCAACCGGGGCGGCGATGTCGCCGGCGTCATCTTCCACACCGACAACCGCACCCAGTACACCGCCGGCGACTTCGCGCGGGCCTGCGAGAATCTCGGCATCACCCGCTCCACCGGACGGGTCGGCTGCGCTCTGGACAACGCCCCAGCCGAGTCGTTCTTCTCGACCCTCACCCACGAACTCATCCACCGCCGCGCCTGGCACACACGCCGCCAAGCCAGACGCGACATCGCCAGATGGATCACCGACTGGTACAACACCCGACGGCTCCACAGCACCCTCGACATGACCAGCCCGACCGACTACGAACAAGCCAACAACGACTGACCAAACCCTCCTAGATTTGGGGGGAAGCCCA
>JAJDZE010000075.1 GCA_022824805.1 Acidimicrobiia bacterium
GCTGGACGGCCGATCTCGTTGACCCCCTCACCGGCGAGACCGGCACCCTGCGGCTCGTCACCGACAACGGCCCGTGCTTCAAGTCAGGGCGCTTCGCTGCCTGGATCGCATCCAAGCGCCACATCGCCCACATCCGCACACGCAACCGCGCCCCGTGGACCAACGGGGTCATCGAGCGTTTCTTCGGCGCCGCCAAATACGAGCACCTCTACCGCCGCGACATCACAGACGGCACCGAGCTCGCCGCCCAGGCCCACGCCTACCGGACGACCTACAACACGATCCGGCCCCACGAAGCCATCGCCATGGCCCGACCCATCGACCGCTACCGACAAACCCCGACCACCCAACCACCAGACGACGAAACCGCCCCGAAAACTTGACACGGGACAGACCTGCGGGTCGGCGGCATCGAGACGGTCCCCGAACGCGGCGACGACCTCGGCTACCACGGGGCGAACCGATCGCGAGATGGCGCCGAATTGCAACGCGGGGAACCAGGTGGTGCTTCTGCCCCGCAGCCCGATCAGCGTTCCGCTGCGCTACCGATAGGACGGTGCCTGACGGGAGACCCCGAGCATCGCTCACACCCGAGCGGTGTCATAGCGCTCACCCACAGCAGCTGACCACGCCGCTGAGGCAACAACCGACTCCGCCGAGGTGTCGCCGAGCGCTGCGCCGCTCGTCTGCCCGCTCGGCGGAGCATGGCCGAGGGAAGACCGCAGCAAGGGCCGAATCCGGATCGGCTAGCGGCCGGTGCGGATTAGCCTGCCCGTCCACATGGCTCGAAGGGTGTTTGCGTCGTTCGGCTCCTTGGGCGATGTGCGGCGGGCCGGCGGTGTACTGCGCCGAGCGCTGTTGGCGCAGGACCCGGTTCCGACCGTCGAGGAAGTCCGCCATGCCCGCCAGGCTGTCGAGGCGTACCGGTCTGCTCACGCGGCTCCTCTGCACGCTGCCTACATGGGGCTGCGGTCTTGCTTGAGCACTGAGGGTCTCAATGCTGACCTGTCTCGGCGCCTCAAGCGGCTGCCCACGATCGAGGACAAGCTTCGGCGCCTCCCAAGAATGGATCTGTCAAGCATGCAGGACGTCGGCGGCTGCCGAGCAGTGCTCGACAGCCAAGAAGGGGTCGCCCGCATGGTTTCTCGTTTCCGCGCCAACAGCCTCAGACGCAACGGGCAACCCGACAAGATCAGGGACTACGTGTCCCAGCCGCTGGTCTCGGGGTATCGAGCTGTACACATCTACACGAGGTACCACGGTCGGCGGATCGAAGTGCAGCTCCGCACCCGCGAACAGGACAGCTGGGCCAAGATCGTCGAAGACCTGACCAGCAGGACCGGCATCGACATCAAGAACGGTGACGGACCCGAGGACGTTCACGTCCTGCTGAGGCGACTCTCGGAACTCCTGTCCATGACTGATCCCCTGAGGCCGCCTGACGATGAACTGCAGGACATCCTGACGCGGCTCGCCACGGTGTCATTGTTCGGCGACGCGGTACGATCAATTGGCCCGGTTCGCCAAGGTCTCGGACAGGACTGATGGGAAAGCACCAGACGTTTGAGTTTCTCATCACGTTCGATCACGACGCGAGAACGCAACTGAGTCTCGAGCAGTTCAGCGACACTGCACAAGCGCTCGAGGCGTACGGCGTGCGCGAGGAGCAGTACCGGAGCAATCCCCGGGTCGAGGTCGTGCTGTTGGGCGCGGAGTCAGTGGACGCCATCAAGGTCACGCACTCCAACTACTTCGACGACACCGTCGACGCCTTGGACAACCTGCGTGTCAGCCTGGGGGCTGCCGCGGCCAGCTGATCGATATCGATCAGCGAGCCACGCAGTCTGGCGCAGGCTGCCTCAAGGCAGAATCCGAAGCCTCCTGCGCGCAGAGGCCCGACCTCGCGGGGCGGCCGTGCTCAGAATGCCCAGTAGGCCCAGTGACGAGTTGAACCACATCGGGGACTGTCGCAATATGACAGTCCCATCCCAGGGTGAATCACCCAGGCGTGCTTCGCTGCGGACGAACCGAGATAACGGGTCAGCGTCGGCCAGTCCTCATGGTTGCCGTCGACAGCGTCGGGGTCGCTGAACGGGCCGGCCATGGCGTCGCACATGAAGCACTCCGCCACGTAGACCCGTTCAGCGTCAGAGCGGCCGTCGTCACCCTCACCGGCGGCGGCGTTTGCAGGCACGTGCCGCGCGGCGGCGTTTGCGTGCACGCTTCGCTCGGCGGAGTTCCTTGGAGTGCCCTTGCCACGCCTCGGTGAGACATTCTGCTGCGAAGTAGCTCATCTTGGGGGTGCGCAGATGCGGCGGCAGGGCTTCCTCGATGAGATCGAGGAGTTCTGTTTCGGCGACGATGCCGAGCTCGCGGATGAGCACCGCACCATCCACGCGGTCGATCGGTCGTCCTGAGGCGAGCTTCATGGCGAGCACATAACGGGAGCCTGCCGAATCGACAATCAAGTGTTTACCGTTGAAAATCCGCTGCGGATCGAGCGGGAGGTTGACTCGCTTGATCTTGGCTGCGTCGTTGAGCCAGTCGGACCGCAGCCCCGGGTGCTGCTGGCTGACTTGTTCGACCGCGGCGCGCAGTTCCGCTGTGATGCCTTCTGAGATGACGTCGATGTCGTGTGTTCGACGGTCATCGGTCTTGGCGAGCAGCACTGCCCCGCCGGCTATGTAGAGATGGTAGGGATCTTCCGGCGGCGAACCGTCAAGGATGTCGTCGAGAGCTGCGAGGTACTGCCCCATCTCCTCAGCACCGAAAAGCAGCTCCGTTGACAAGGCGTCGCCCGCTGCGGTCGCAGCAGCGTCCGCGTCGGCGCTGCGACGCTTCCCAGTTCGAGAGGCGCGCCGGTCGTGGGCTCGCACACGGGAACCGTCTTTGCGCTGATGAGCTCGCACCCGTCTTCGCGCCATGCGTTAGGGAATGGCCTGCGGTTGTGCACCCATCGTTTCGCCTGTTATCGGAACCCGTGAACTCGATAGTCGTCGAGGTCGACAGGAAGGAACCACACATCGTGGATGCGGCACACGTCGACGGCGTGCTCTCGCACATGTCGTGCCCATCGGGCTGTGTGCATCGGCTTGCCGTCGAGAGCGATCGTCCGTTTCGCTGTGTGCGAGGTCACCCAGTCCGGCACAGGCACACCGTCTCGGAGACACAAGGCATGCACCAGCGCGGCTACGCGCGCCAAGTCGTCCCTGCGTTGTGTGAATCGATGCCGCCAGCGTGCCCGCCGCGGCGGTGCCGTCGACACGGCGATCCGTTGCTCTTGCGATGCCACCGCCCAGTTCTTGGCGTATTGGCGGAGCACACCTAAGCCGGTGCCGTTGTCGGCCATCAGCCGCGGCAGGTCGCATGCTCGCCAAGTCGCCCAAGCGGGCAGCGCCAAGTCAGTGACGCCGGGAGGCTGAGCGGCCGGCTCGACGGCAGCGTTCATGCCGCGAAGCCTACGCCACCTCGCTTGGTGGCCCGCCGACGCTCATGCCGAGGCCGCCGGCAGCGGCCTTGTTCATGTCGGATTCCATGCCAGCAGTTGCGCCATCTCGCCGAGCCGGTCGATGTCCTCCCAGTGCTTCGGCAGGCGCCGCAGCACCTGGCGGCGTTCGCGCCGCATGCGGCGGGTGTCGTGCCGTACGCCAGGTTCTGTTTCGAGTGCCCATGCGAGCTTGTGGCGACGCACGAGCAGCGGACCGCCGCCGCGTGACAGCAGTATCTCTGTGAGCCTGTCGGCGAGCGACTTAGCCGACGGAATACGGGGCTCGCGGCGTCCGTGGTGCTGGAACGCTTCGAGGATAGTGACCTCATGCCATGAGAGCTCGCGTCGTCTCTGATTGGGGCAGAGCACCAGTTTCGGCTGACGGTGCGGGAATGGCGGCAGTTCGCAGGACTCGTCGAGCACTGCGAAGCTGGGCCGGATGACGCCTTGATGGATCCAACCGACGGCTTCGAGCGCTGAGGAGCCGGCAAGTCCTGATCCCGCCGGCAGCAGCACACGTGCAGCTCGGTGCGAGTCGAACTCGACTCGCCGGTAGCTGTTCTCGTGTCCGTCCGGCTGCCGCGCGTAGACGCCTTCCATCATCTTGACGATCAGCGGCGGTTCGGCTTCGAGCAGGTTCGCGATGGCTTCTTGGGCCGAGTCGATGTCGCCGGGGACTCCGGCTGGGGTGAAATAGCGTCGCGGCGGCACGAGACGGATCCATCTGGCGGCCGCGTCGACGTCCGACGTGCTGTCGATGTCGGCGTCAGGTTCGTGTTCGTCGGATGCGTGGGCGGACACGCTGGTCAGCGTAGGCGTCGACGCCTGGCGTCCGTCTAGCTGTGCGGCAGCGGTTCCAGATCGGCGGGGCCGGCTTCGATGAGAGCAGCGATGACGTCTTCGTGGACGGGACGGAAGTCCCACGCGTCGACACCGACGTTGATCTGGCGGCCTCGTTGCCGCCACTGCTGATGGTTGTGGCCGTGAATCAGCCACTTGCCGTCGTCGTCGGGCCGGTGAGCGGCGAACTTGAGCTCGTACTCGTCATGAATCCGGTACGGGAAGTGATGCGCCCGCACTTTGCGTCCGGCGATGGTGAACAGGCCGGGACTGTCGACGATGCGAGCGAAACCGCCGATCTGGTAGTAGTCGCGGCGTGCTGCTTCGGGGGTGCTGCCCCGTTTGCGGCGGCTGTGTCCCGTCCAGCAGCGGTCATGATTGCCGGGCACCAGAATTTTGACGCCGCGCAGCCGCTCGACATGCGCTGCGAGCATGTCGGCGGGAACGCCGAGGGCGACGTCGCCGAGGACCCACACCTCGTCGCTGTCGCCGACGACAGCGTTCCAGTTCGCCACGAGCGCTTCGTTCATCTCGTCGACGTCGCCGAACGGACGGTCGCAGTACTCGATGATCTTGCGATGCCCGAAATGCGGGTCGGCGGTGAACCAGCGGCTCATGCCGTCAATTGTGCCAACTGCGGCCTGGCAGCCGGCGCGAGGCCGCTATTCGGTCTGACCGTTGTTCGGCCGTGAGCTTCAAGGGTCCGCCATGCCGCAGCCGCCGAGCCAGTGTGCTGGCCAGCAGATCGCCGAGGGCGATCTCGTAGGATTCGCTGAATGTCTGAGCCGACTATGGACGAGCGGTTGGAGGAGCTGGGCCGTCGCCGCGACGAAGCGTTGAACGCCGGCACCGAGCGGGCCGTCCAGCGGCAGCACGACAAGGGCAAGATGCTTGCCCGCGAGCGCATCGAGTACCTCTTCGACGAGGGCACCTTCCACGAGCTCGACATGCTGGCCCGCCACCGGGCGCACGATGTGGGCCTCGACGAGCGCCCCTACACCGACGGCATCATCACCGGCTGGGGCAACATCGACGGCCGCAAGGTGTTCGTGGCCAGCCAGGACTTCACCGTGTTCGGCGGCGCTCTCGGCGAGGTGTTCGCCGAGAAGACCCACAAGGTCATGGACCTCGCCGAGTCGGTGGGCGCGCCCATCATCGGCCTCAACGACGGCGCAGGCGCCCGCATCCAAGAGGGCGTGGTCTCGCTGGCGGGCTACGGCGGCATCTTCCGCCGCAACGTGCTCGCCTCGGGTGTGATCCCGCAGATCAGCGTGATCATGGGGCCGTGCGCCGGCGGTGCGGTCTACTCGCCCGCCATGACCGACTTCATCTTCATGGTGCGCGACTCCAGCCACATGTTCATCACCGGCCCCGACGTGGTGAAGACGGTCACCGGCGAGGACGTGACGCTCGAAGAGCTCGGCGGCGCCGGCTCGCACAGCACCAAGTCGGGTGTGGCGACGTTCGTATCCGCCGACGAGAAGGCCGTGCTCGACGACGTGCGCTACCTGCTGTCGTTCCTGCCGTCGAACAACCTCGACGGCCCCCCGGTCGTCGAAGCCGCCGATGAGCCTGACCGCTCGTGCCCGACGCTGCGCGACCTCATGCCGCAGAGCCCCAACGTGCCCTACGACATGAAGCAGGTGATCGGCGAGGTCGTCGACGACGGCGAGTTCTTCGAGTACCACGCCGCCTGGGCCGGTTCGATCGTGTGCGGATTCGCCCGGCTCAACGGCCGCTCAGTGGGCGTGGTCGGCAACCAGCCGATGGTGATGGCGGGCGTGCTCGACATCGAGTCGTCGGAGAAAGCGGCCCGCTTTGTGCGCTTCTGCGACGCCTTCAATATCCCGCTGCTGACCTTCGTGGACGTGCCCGGCTTCCTGCCCGGCGTCGACCAGGAGCACGGCGGCATCATCCGCCACGGCGCCAAGCTGCTCTACGCCTATTGCGAGGCCACCGTGCCTCGGGTGCAGGTCATCACCCGCAAGGCCTACGGCGGCGCCTACGTCGTGATGGACTCCAAGTCGGTCGGCTGCGACGTCAGCTTCGCGTGGCCCACGGCCGAGCTGGCCGTGATGGGCCCGCAGGGCGCGGTGGAGATCCTGAACCGGCGCGAACTCCAGCAGGCCGCCGATCCCGAGGCTCGCAAGGCGGCGCTGGTCGACGAGTACAGCCGCAAGTACGCCAACCCCTACATCGCGGCCGAGCGGGGCATCGTGGACGCGGTCATCGACCCTGCCGAGACCCGCCAGAAGGTCATTGCCGCGTTCGACATGATCGGCGCCAAGCGCGAGGAACTGCCTCGCCGCAAGCACGGCAACGTGCCCTTGTAGCGGGTGAGCGACCGGTGACAGCGCCTGTGATCGACGCTTCGCGCGTGGCCATCGCGCCCGCAGCGACTGCGGAAGAGGCCGCCGCCATTGTCACGGCGCTCGAGCTGCTGTGGCCCCGTCCGGTCCCGGCCGCGCCGCATGCGGCGACATCCAGCAAGTGGCGCTTCAGCGGCCGCCCCTGGCAAGCTCCCACGTCCTGGCCGGCCGTCCGCTACCGCTAGCCGTGCCCGGAGGCCCGAACACCGCTGCGGTCATGCCGCTCGACGGCCTGCGGGCGGTGGATTAACTGTGTCCGAAGGCCCGAACCACGTTGCGGTCATGCCGCTCGACGGCCTGCGGGTCATCGATCTGTCGTCGGTGTTCGCCGGGCCGCACTGCGCCCGCTATCTGGCCGACTTCGGCGCCGATGTCATCAAGGTGGAGCGCCCCGGCGGCGACACCGTCCGCAACATGGGATGGCGCGACGCTCAGGGCGAGACCCTGTGGTGGCGGCTGGTCAACCGCAACAAGCGCTGCGTCACGCTCGACCTCAAGGCCGACGGCGACTTGGCCGTGCTCCGGCGGCTGCTGGCCGTCGCCGATGTGCTGGTGGAGAACTTCCGGCCCGGCAAGCTCGAAGCGCTCGGCTTGGTGCCCGACGAGCTGATCGCAGCCAATCCGAAGCTGGTGGTGGTGCGGCTGACCGGCTTCGGCCAGGACGGTCCCTACCGGGACCGGCCGGGCTTCGCCACGCTCGCCGAGGCCATGAGCGGCTTCGCCTCGATGAACGGCGAAGCCGACGGCGCGCCGCTGCTGCCGCCGGTGGCGCTCACCGACGAGATCGCCGGCTTGGCCGGAGCGTTCGCGGCGATGGTGGCCCTGCGCAGCGGCGTCGGCCAGGTGGTCGACGTCAACCTGCTCGAGTCGATGTCCCAGGCGATGGGCCCGCTCATGACCGCCTGGCACACCGAGGGCTACTTGCAGCCCCGCCTCGGATCGGGCATCCCCTACAGCGTGCCGCGCGGCACCTACCAGGCGTCCGACGGCGGATGGCTGGCTGTCAGCAGCTCCACCGATTCGGTTGCTGCACGGGTCATGGACATGATCGGCATCGGCGACGACGAGCGATTCACCACCTTCGAGGGCCGCATGGCCCACCGCGCCGAACTCGACGAGGCCATGGCCGACTGGGTGGCACAGCGCACGCTCGCCGAGGCAGTCGAGGCATTCGAGAACGCCCAGGCAGCAGCCGCACCAGTCCTCGACATGAGCCAGCTAGCAGACGACCCCCATGCCAGATCTCGCGGAGTGTTCGTGGAAGTCGACGGGCTCATGCAGCAGAACGTGATTGCCCGCCTGAGCGCCACACCTGGTCAAGTCCGCTGGACCGGCCGCAACCAAGGCGCCGACAACCACTCCCTAACCAACATCCCCGACGACACCGACCCCTGGCCCAATCCCCAAGAGAACTGAGGACCCGCAAGAGCGAGGGGCGGGTGGGGCAGATGCACCCACGCGCAGTTCGCAGCGCCAAAGCCCATCCACCCCGCAACGGGCGGCGCTGCGCATGTCTGAGCATGGGTGTAGCTGCCCCCACCCGCCCCGGGATGAAATCAGTTATCGGACGGGATCGGTGCCACACCTTTCAGCTTCAGCAGCACCCAGCGCCCAGCCTTCATCAGCGGGTAGGTGAAACGCGAGATCAGCGGCGAGCTGAACGCCAGCCGGTTGAAATTGTTGAAAGCACCGCTATCGGTCGACAGCATCGCGAGCACATGCAGAGCTTCATGACCGACGTAGTGCTGGTCGCCGATCTTCACCACCATCCCGTCGTTCAGGTCGTGCGGCAATCGTCGCACCTCCTCGACGATCGGCCCACCTTGGCGCGCATCAACCAGCACGAATTCGCCCACAGATTGCTGCAGCCGCAGGTACTGGGCGTAGTTGTTGCACATCAGGCACTCGCCGTCGTACACCAGCCAGACCCGATCGATCTGCCGGGGCTGCGCTGACCGTTGCTGGCGCTTCGGCACCGGACTCATCCTCAGAGCTCTGCGACCCGGCAACGCAGCGGCGTGCTCAGGCCGAACCGGCGCGTGACTGCTCGACCAGGCCGGCGATGTCGGCCATGATCGCGGTCAGTTCGAAGTCTTTCGGGGTGTAGACCGCGGCCACCCCGGCGTCACGCAGCGCCTGATGATCCGCGGGCGGGATGATGCCGCCGACGACCACCGGGGCGCTCACGCCTTCAGCGTCGAGGCACGTCAACACCTCGGGCACCAGCTCCAGGTGACTGCCCGACAGGATCGACAGGCCCACCACGTCCACGTCCTCGTCGCGTGCGGTGGCGGCAATGTGGCTCGGCGTCAGCCGGATGCCCTCGTACACCACTTCCATGCCGGCATCGCGGGCCGCAACCGCCACCTGCTCGGCGCCGTTGGAATGGCCGTCGAGGCCTGGCTTGGCAACCAGCACCCTGGGCGGCCCGCCCTCCATAGCGGCGCATTTCTGGGCCACGGTCGCCAGCGCCGTGCCCCGCGCCGCCCGGCCGGCGCCCGCGCCGCGCCGTGCCTCGCGCTCTTGTTCGCTCTGCTCACGGGCCACGGCTGCGCCTGCCCGCGCAGCCTCTAGGCCAGTCGGCGCGCGGAACTCGCCGAACACCTCGCGCAGAGCTTGGGCCCACTCGCCGGTCGTCACCCCGGCGTGGGCGGCCTCGATGCTCGGCCCCATGATGTTCACCTCGCCCGATGCGGCCACCCGCAGGTCGTCGAGGGCAGCGACGACCCGGTTCGAGTCGCGTGCGCCCCGCCAGCGTTCGAGATCGGCAACCAGCTCGGCCTCCACCTCAGGGTCCACCCGCAGGATCGACTCGTCGCCCTCCAGCGGCGACGGCGCCGTCTCGGTGAACTCGTTCACCCCCACCACGGTCAGCTCGCTGGCCTCGATCTGGCGCACCCGCTCGGTGTGGCTCGCCACCAGGCGCCGCTTCAGCTCGGTGATTGCGGCGAACGCGCCGCCCATCGCCAGCACCTCATCCAGCTCAGTCTGCGCCGACTCCACCAGCTCGGCCGTGCGTCCCTCGACCACCACCGAGCCGTCGAAGATGTCGCCGTACTCCAGCAGGTCGGTCTCGTGCGCCAGCACCTGCTGGATCCGCAGCGACCACTGCTGGTCCCACGGCCGCGGCAGCCCCAGCGCCTCGTTCCAGGCGGGCAGCTGCAGCGAGCGGGTCCGCGCCCGCTGCGACAGCGTCACGCCCAGGGTTTCGAGCGTGATGCGCGCCACGTTGTTCTCGGGCTGCGCCTCGGTGAGCCCGAGCGAGTTCACCTGCACGCCGTAGCGGAACCGCCGCAGCTTGGGGTCGGCAACGCCGTAGCGCTCAGCGCAGATCCGGTCCCACATCCGGGTGAAGGCCCGCACCTTGCAGACCTCTTCGATGAACCGGATGCCCCCGTTCACGAAGAACGAGATGCTGCCCACCGCAGCGTCGAAACGCTCAGCCGGCACCTTGCCGCTGTCGCGCACTGCGTCGAGCACGTCGATCGCGGTGGCCAGCGCGTAGGCGATCTCCTGGGTGGGCCCCGCGCCGGCTTCTTGCAGGTGGTAGCTGCACACGTTGATCGGGTTCCACTGCGGCACGTGGGCCGAGCAGTACGCCACAACGTCGACGGTGAGCCGGCGGCTGGCCTCGGGCGGGAAGATGAACGTGCCCCGGCTCAGGTACTCCTTCACGATGTCGTTCTGGGTGGTGCCCCGCAGCGCCCCGGCCGCCACCCCGGCGTTCTGTGCGTTGGCGATGTAGAGGCTCAGCAGCCAGGGCGCCGTGGCGTTGATGGTCATGGAGGTGTTCATGGCATCTGGCGGGATGCCGTCCATGAGCTGGGCCATGTGGCCCACGTGCACCACCGGCACGCCCACCTTGCCCACCTCGCCGCGCGCCATCGAGTGGTCGGGGTCGTAGCCGGTCTGGGTGGGTAGGTCGAACGCCACCGACAGCCCGGTCTGGCCCTTCGCCAGCATCGACCGGTACAGCTCGTTGGAGGCCTGGGCGGTGGAGTGCCCCGAGTACGTGCGCATCAGCCACGGCCGTGAGCGCTCGGGCGTCGCCATGCGGCTCAGCCCCTCAGCCGTCGAGCATGCGGAAGACCATCGGGCGCAGCCAGATCTCAGGCAGCGGCCGCGTGATGGCTTCGGCCAGCAGCTCCAGGTAGGCCGCACGCTCGACTTCCACCGCACCGAGCCCAGCCAGGTGCGGCGTGCTCCATTGCACGTCCAGCAGCGCGCCCCCGGTCACCTTGAGCGCATCCACCAGCGCCACGAGGGCCACCTTGGAGGCATCGGTCTCGGTGTGGAACATCGACTCGCCGGCGAAGAAGGCGCCCACGGCCACGCCGTACAGGCCGCCCACCAGCGCGTCGTCGAGCCAGGTCTCCACGCTGTGGGCCCACCCGAGCTCATGGAGCTGCAGGTAGGCGTTGTGCATGTCGTCGCTGATCCAGCCGTGCGGGCGGGCGGGATCGGCGCACGACTCCAGCACCTGCTCGAAGGCGGTGTCGATGCGGATGTCGAACCGTCGGCAGGCTCGCCGCAGCGAGCGGCTCACCCGCAGGTAGCTGAGCGGCAGGATGCCTCGCGGGTCGGGCGACCACCAGCCGACGGTGTCGCCCAGCGGCATGGGGAACAGCCCTGCCCGGTAGGCGCCGAGCAGCGTGCCTGCCTCGAGGTCGGCGCCCGCACCGACGAGGCCGTTCTCGTCGGCGGTCGACGCGGGAGGGAATGACCATCCCGACGCGGGCGGCTCCGTGGGGCCGTCTTCTGACTGGCGCTGCATCGGAGCGAGCCTACGCCCGATCGGTTCGACGTGTTGGGCCCGCCGCCCCGCGCGGGTTAGCTGCGCGCGTCGGTGTATGCGTCGATCTGAGCTTGGCTGGCCTCGCTCATCGTCACGCTGTTCACCACAACATCCTGGTCCGGCACATCGCCTGCGCCGGTCGCGACGCCTTCGATCTCCATGACGACGTCCATGCCCTCGACGACATGGCCGAGCGGCGAGTAGAGCGGCGGCAGCCCGGCGCCGTCGGGGCCGGTGATCACGAAGAACTGCGATCCGTTGGTGGCCGGATTGCCCCGGTTGGCCATAGCCACCGAGCCGATCCGGTACCAGTCGTCCGCAGGCGGGAAGGCGCCGGTGAACTGGTAGCCGGGCCCGCCGCGGCCGAAGTCGAGCTGCACATCGCCGCCCTGGATCACGAAGTCGGAAATGATCCGGTGGAACAGCGTGCCGTCGAAAGCGCCCCAGCGGCCCAGCACCACGAAGTTGTTGACGCTGTCGATGTCGAGCGCCGGGTCGAGCAGCATCGTGAAGCTGCCCATATTCGTGTCGAAGGCCGCCGCATACATGGTGTCGGGATCGATGCACAGCGGCGGCGGCGCATCGAACTGGCTCAGCGGCCCATCGCTGCCGTCCACAGCAGGACACGACGTCGGGTCCGGCGCCGCCGCCTCATCGGGCACGCTGTCGGCCTCAGCCTCGGCCGTCTCCTCATCGGGCACGCTGTCGGCCTCGGCCTCGGCCGCCGCCTCGGTAGCCGACGGCGCCTCATCGCCCGGCTCATCAGTTTCAAACGAGGTGACCTCGGTCGGCTCAGCAGCCACAGCGGCATCGCCGTTGTCAGCCTCGCTGTCGCCATCGTCGCTGTCGTCGCCGGTGAAGACGCTCCACAGCAGCAAAGCCAAGAGCACCGCCGCCACGGCCAGTACCAACCGCAGCACCTTGCGGGTCGTGCTCGAGCGCTTCTGGGCGCGTTCGGCCTCGGCTGCCGCCCGCATGCGGTTTTCGCGCTGCCGCTGTCGTTTCTCGCTGCTCATAGATGCCCCTGATCACTACCGGCGGTCACACTACCGACGCTCGCTGCCCGGATTGAGTCGGCGCGGCGGCCCAGCCCGAAAACCCGGGCCGAGCGCCGAAAGACCCCCGGTACCCTCGCCCGACGTGCCATTGGTCGTGCAGAAGTTCGGCGGAACGTCGATCGCCAGCGCGGCGCGCATGCGCGAGGTAGCCGACCACGTCAAGCACTGCCGTAGCCGCGGCGACGAGATCGTGCTCGTCGTCAGCGCCATGGGCTCGGAGACCGACGAGCTCATCGCACTGGCCACCCAGATCACCGACGAGCCGTCGGGCCGCGAGCTCGACATGCTCATCACCGCTGGCGAGCGCAAGGCCATCGCGCTGATGTGCATGGCGCTGCACGACGTGGGCGTGCCGGCCGACTCGTTCACCGGCAGCCAGGCGGGCTTTCTCACCGACACGAACCACCGCAACGCCAAGATCCTGTCGGTCACGCCCAAGCGGGTCACCGAGTCGCTCGAGGCCGGTCGCGTCGCCGTCGTCGCCGGCGCGCAGGGCGTGTCCACCGACAACGACGTGACCTTCCTGGGCCGCGGCGGGTCAGACACCACGGCCGTTGCCCTCGCGCACGGCCTCGGCGCCGATGCCTGCGAGCTCTACACCGATGTGTCGGGCGTGTTCACCACCGATCCACGGGTGTGCCCCACCGCTCGCAAGATTGCGCGCATCGGCTTCGATGAGCTGCTCGAGATGACTGCGATGGGCTGCCCCAAGCCGGCCGCCCGCTCGGTCGAAGTTGCCCGCACGTACGGCGTTCGGTTGCACGTGCGCTCGGCATTCACGTGGGAACCGGGAACATGGGTCGTCGAGGGGGAGCCAAGCATGGACGCGAGAGAAATGGAAAAGCCGATCGTGACCGGCATCGTGCCGGACACATCGCAGGCCAAGGTGACGCTGGTCGGCGTCCGCGACGAGCCGGGCATCGCCGCCAAGGTGTTCCGCACGCTGGCCGACGCTGCCGTCGTGGTCGACATGATCGTGCAGAACGTGGGCGACCACGATCGCACCGACATCTCGTTCACAGTGCCCGCGGAGAGCGCCGATGAGGTGCGCGGCATCTGCGAGGGAATGGTGGACACGGTGGGCTTCTCGTCGACGAACACCGATGCCGACATCGCCCGGGTGTCGCTCGTCGGTGCCGGCATGGCCAGCCACCCCGGCGTGGCCGCCACCATGTTCGAGACGCTGGCATCCCAAGACATCAACATCGAGATGATCTCCACCTCACCGATCCGCATCTCCTGCGTAGTAGCCGAAGCAGACGCAGACCGAGCCACCGTCGCCCTGCACACAGCCTTCGGCCTGGACTGACCAGGCGAATCAAACACGGCCTGGACTGACCAGGCGAATCAAACACGGCCTCGACTGAGAGACACACCCCGGGCGAGCGGTTAATTCACAAGAGACTGCCGAAGGAGCCTCGGTAGCCTCGACCCCATGCGAGTAGGAATCGTTGGCGCCACCGGCCAGGTAGGCGGTGTGATGCGGGCCATCCTGGCCGAGCGGGCATTCCCGATCGACGAGCTGCGGCTTTTCGCGTCAGCCCGCTCAGCCGGCCGCAAGATCGGCTGGAACGGATCCGACGTCACCGTCGAAGATGCCGCCGAAGCCGACTTCACCGGTCTCGACATAGCCCTGTTCTCCGCAGGCAAGACCACCTCGCGAGCCATCTCCGAGCGTGTGGCGGCCCAAGGCCCGACGGTCATCGACAACTCGTCTGCTTGGCGCATGGACCCCGATGTGCCGCTGGTGGTGCCCGAGGTGAACGCCCCCGAGGTGTTCAACGCTCCCAAGGGCATCATCGCCAATCCCAACTGCACCACGATGGCGGCGATGCCGGTGCTGGCGCCGCTGCACGCCGAGGCCCGCTTGACCTCGATGGTGGCAGCCACCTACCAGGCCGTGTCCGGCGCGGGCCTCGCCGGTGTCGACGAGCTGGACCAGGCGCTCGCCGCAACGAGGGAGGGTGCCGCCGCGCTCACCTACGACGGCGACGCTGTCAGCCATCCCGCGCCAGACAAGTTCCCCGGCCCGATCGCCCACAACGTGCTGGCTCAGGCCGGCAGCTTCGTCGATGATGGCCTCGGCGAGACCGACGAGGAGCAGAAGCTCCGCTTCGAGAGCCGCAAGATCCTGGGCATTCCCGATCTGGCCGTGTCAGGCACCTGCGTGCGGGTGCCGGTGTTCACCGGCCACTCGCTGTCGCTGAACCTGCGCTTCGAGCGACCCATCTCGCCCGAGCGAGCAACCGAGCTGCTGGCCGAAGCGCCAGGCGTGGAGTTGGCCGACGTGCCCACCCCACTGCAAGCGGCAGGCCGTGACCCTTCCTATGTCGGCCGCATCCGCCGCGACCCCACCGTCGAGCACGGCCTGGCGCTGTTCGTAGCAGGAGACAACCTCCGCAAAGGAGCAGCCCTCAACGCCGTCCAAATCGCCGAGGTCATCTCGGCGATATGAGACACAGCGCCGAAACCCCCGCCGCCTAGCACCCCAACGGCTCCGCACTAATGCACTAGCCGCTGAGGCGGCAGGAGACTCGGCGACGTTGCGACCTGCCGGATCGCTGGTCGCTGAGGATCCTGCCGCCTCAGCAGCGGACGCACCATTGTCACCGACGTGCTCACGCACGGCAACGCGGTCCTGCCGCCTCAGCAGCGGACGCACATTTGCACCGCGACGCACCTATGCACTGCGACGCACTGAGACTTCTGCACCCGCAACTTCGGGTTCGTCGTCGACGATCTCGGAAGGAAATCCAGGCGCCGTCACGCTCTGTCCTGTCACATCCTCGAGCCGCCGGATGATGTTCGGCGACCATTCCCGGTCGCCATATCGAGCCGCCCCGTCGGCGAACACGTCCACCAGCACCGGCGACAGCTCCAGCGGCAGGCCGTGCTCGGCGGCGATGTCGGCGAAGAGGCCGATGTCCTTGCACACCAGGTCCATGGTGAAGTTGATGTCACGCGAGCCGTTCAGGATCACCTGGCTCTCGGTCTCGTGGACGAACGAGTTGCCCGAGCTGATGCGGATGGCCTCATACGCGGTCGCTAGGTCCATGCCAGCCGCCTGTGAGGTGGCCAGGGCCTCGCACAACGAGACCAGGTTGGCGGTGGCCAGGTAGTTCGTCACCACCTTCAGAATGGATGCCGAACCCAGCGGCCCAGTGTGCAGAATGCGCCGCCCCATGGTCACGAGCAGCGGCAGCATCGCCTCGAAGGTGTCGCGCTCGCCGCCGGCGAAGATCGAGATGTTGCCGGTAGCGGCCCGATGACAGCCGCCCGACACTGGGCAGTCGATGGCGGCGCCGCCCGCCGCCTCCACCAGCGCACCCAGCCGGCGCACCTCATGGTGGTCGGTAGTGCTCATCTCCGCCCAGATCTTCGCCCCCGACCCCGTCGAGTCGGATGAGTCGAACCCAGCCAGCACCCCATCGGCCCCCTCCAGCACCGAAGCAACCGCAGCAGGCGAAGGCAAGCAAGTAATCACCACATCGCAGCGCTCCGCCAGCTCCGCCCCCGATGCAGCGGTCTCAGCACCGGCATCCAGAAACGGCGCCATCGCAGCCGGTTCCAGATCGCGCACCACCAGCTCAACCCCATTGCGCAACAAAGACCCAGCCAGCTTCCCCCCAACATTCCCCAGCCCAACAAACCCCACCCGAGCGGTGGCGGATCCGGAAAGTACTTCTGCCATGACGCAAGTATCCGCCGCCCGCATCCCAAGTCGCGAACGCAGTGAAACTCTGCGCCATCAATTGTCGAAAGCGCAGGCGGAGCCTGCGCTTTCTGATGTTGCGAGCGAGGGGCGAAGCCCTTCTCGCTCGCACTAGCCAGTCGGGCAGGCGGGATTTGAACCCACGACCTCTTCGTCCCGAACGAAGCGCGCTACCAACCTGCGCCACTGCCCGTACGCGACCGCCACAGGCGGATCGCTCCGGCCGAAGCTACCGGTATGGCACGCAGGCGCGCTACAGCACTACGAACCGGCTCAGCCCGTGCTCGCGGCATCCCGCTGCAGGAGTTCCTGCGCAGTGCGCCGCAGCAGCAGCGGGTTGAGCGGCTTGACCAGCCACGCATCGGCGTCGGAGCGCCGGGCCAAGAAGGTGTCGGCTTCGCGGTCGGCCAGCATCAGCACCGGCACCCGCGGCAGCCGTCCCATGCCCGACTCCAGGCGCAGGTCGAGGCAGGTGGCCATGCCGCCCATGTTCCCGATCTGGAAGTCGAGGATCACCAGGTCCGGAGTGCTCGCCTTCACCGCAGGCCGCACGTCGTGGCCCGATCGCACCACCCGGAAGGTCACTTCAGGGGCGGAAAGCGCCGCGGCCACCTCTTCGACGACCCAGTCGGCGTCGGTGGCCAGCAGCACGTCGGTCACGGTGGGGCAGCGTAATGGGGCTGACCGCGGCCGGCGTCGAGTCTGTGCAGCTACTCGGGGGCGTCCCGGTTCACGGCGACGCTTCTAGAGTTCGGGCGGCCGTCGATCCAAGGAGTCCGGGTGAACGCACGTCAGCACCGCCGCGGCTTCGCGCGCCTCGTGGCCGCGATGCTGCTGCTGGCGGCTGTGGTGGGTTTGGTCGCCGCGCCGGCATCTGCCCACGATGGGCTGGATCACGACCCGGCTGACGGCTCGCACGAGTCCGACACGCCGCAGATCGCGGGCGACGAGAGCCCCCGCTTGATCGTCGTGGTGGAGGTGAACGGGCTCATCGACCCGATCATGGCGTCGTACATCAAGCGCCAGCTCGTCACCGCCACCGGACTCCACGCGATCGGCGTGGTGCTGCAGATCGACAGCGCCGGGTCCACGCTCCACGACGATGAGCTGGTCGAACTGCTCGGCAGCGTCCGCCTGGCGCACCTGCCGGTGGGCGTGTGGGTCGGCCCCAGCGGGGCGCAGGCGCTCGGCGGCGCTGCGCATTTGGCAACAGCAGCCGACTTCGCTGCGATCGCGCCCGGCGGCCGCATCGGCGATTTCACCGCGGTCGGGGGCCTCGTCCATGCTCACCCCTCTGGCGCTCGTGGAGTCGATAGGGGCAGTGTCCACAGCCATGAGGGCGACGGGCTGCACTCGGGCACGAGCGTCCGCTACTACGACGCCGACACAGCGATGGGTGCCGGCCTGACCCACAGCACGGCCCCGGTGATCGGGGAGTTCCTGTTCGCCATGTCCGATGAGGGTCTGCTGCCGCCGATCGGCCAGAACGTGACCGGCGATGACGGGGTGGTCCGGCGGGCCCCGGCCGACGACGTGGTCGTGTCGTTCGTCAAGCTGCCGCTGCTCGACGGTCTGTTCCATACCGCTGCCAGCCCGGCAGTCGCCTACTTGCTGCTGGTGGTTGGGCTGTCGCTGCTGTTGCTCGACTTCTACACCGGCGGCATCGGCATCGCTGCCATGGTCGCCGCGGTGTGCCTGCTGCTCGCCGCGTTCGGGCTGGGAACGCTCGACGTCCGGCCGTGGGCGCTGGTGCTGCTCGTCGCCGGTTTCGTGGCGTTCGCGGTCGACGTCCAGACCGGTGTGCCGCGCTTTTGGACTGCGTCCGGCGGCGCAGCTGTGCTCGCTGGCTCGCTGACGCTGTTCGGCCAGCACCCGATGAGCTGGATCCCGCTGCTGGTGGGCCTGGTGAGCGTCGGCGCCTTTGTGCTGTCGGGCCTGCCCGCGCTGGTCCGCACCCGCTACGGCACCGCCACCGTGGGGCGGGAGTGGCTGATCGGCGTGGAGGGCACTGCGGTGACCGACATCGATCCTGACGGGACCGTCGAAGTACACGGCGCTCGCTGGCGGGCCCGTGTCAACCGTCTCACGCCGCTGCGGGCGGGCGAGCCGCTGCGCGTCAGCGGTTTGAGCGGGGTGGTGCTCGAGGTGGAGCCGCTCGAAGGCGCGGCCGTCGACTACCGGCAGATGCGCCGGGGCCCGAGCGGCCTCGTGAGCGAAGCGAGCAACAGCGGGAAGTAACCGGCGGCTCGACGAGCTGCTGGGTCTGTGTGCGGATCTGGAAGAAACAAGCTGATTCGACGGTTTCCGAAACCGAATGAGGTTTCGTTTACCTCTTGTCAAGCCGTTTTTCCTGATCTAGTGTCCCCACCGACAAGGGGGACATATGAGCGCTCTGCTAGTCGATGAGTGGCAGGACAAAGCAGCCTGCCGGGGACCTCAGGCGGCGGTTTTCTTCCCGCCGCCCCGCACTGAGCGGCGCGACGAGAAAGCTGAGCGCGAAGCCCGAGCCAAGGCCATCTGCGACCAGTGCTCGGTGATCGACGACTGTCTCGACCACGCGCTCGACGTCGGCGAGGCGCACGGCATCTGGGGCGGGCGAAACGAGATCGAGCGCCGCAACATGCTGCTGCTGCGCACCGAAGCCAGCTAGCGCTCTTCCGCTCTATCCGGATACTTCGGGCAGCCGCGGCCCGCCGATGCGCAGATCGCCGCGCCGCCGCGTCACCCCTGTCCGGTCCAGGTAGCCCACCAGCGGCAGCGCGTACTTGCGCGTGGTGCCGAGTTCTTCGCGGATCTCGGCCACGGTGATGCCGTCGGGCTGAGCGCGGAGCAGGCCGGCGATGCGCTCGGCTGCGGCCTCCATGGCAGACGACGCAAACCAGACCCCGTCCGTATGCACGAGGTCACCGCGCGCTGCCAGCGCCAGGAGCACCCGCTGGCTGACACCGCTGGGTGCGGGCGGGGAGAAGGGCGTTGCGGCCAGTTCGGCGATGACCGGATGGTCGGCGAGGACATCGGCAGCATCGGCCTGCCGGGCACGGCCGGCATCGACCACAATCCCCTCAAGCGTCTCGATCGCGAGGCGCTGGCGTTCGTCCAGCCCGGCCGTGTCCAGCCCCAGTGGCCCGGCGTCTGCGACCCGCTCTCGCAGGTCGTCGAGCAGTGCATCCACGAGTTCGGCCGGCGCGACCCAGTCGCCCAAGACGGGCTCGAATCGCTGGCCGGTGAGGCGCTCGAGCTGCGTCGCCTTCACCCAGCCGCGCTCGGCCAGCAGGCGATCGGGGCGGGCGTCGGGCTTGGCGACCGCAGCCCGCAGCTGCGGATCGGGATCGAGCACAGTGCCGCCTCCGACGGTCTGGCCCCGGCCGAAGTCGCGCAGCACGAAGCGGTCTCCCATCACGAGCGGCAGCGCCACCGGCAGGTGCAGCCGGGCGTAGCCGGTCTCGCCGGGGCCGATGCGCTCGGGCCCGAGCACGCGCAGCCGCACCGGCCACTCGCCCGACCCGAGGTAGAGCGCGTAGGCGCCCCGCCGGGTCACATCGCTGCTGAGGCTGCCCAGCACTGTCAGCTCCACGTCGACGCTGCGGGTGTGGTGCCATTGGTCGGCTCGCACCAGGGCGATGCCGCGCCCCAGATCGTCGGCGTCGACGCCGGTGAGATTGAGCGCGACGCGGTGTCCCGGGCCAATGCGCTCGACCGCGGTGCTCTGGGTCTGGATCGCCCGCACCCGTGCCGCCCGGCCGCCGGGCGCCGTGCGCAGCTCCTCGCCGGCCGAGATGCTGCCGCCCGCGAGCGTGCCGGTCACGATCCGTCCCGCCCCGGTCGCGGCGAACGACCGGTCGATCCACAGGCGCGGCCGTTCACGGTCGGCTGCGGTAGGCGCGCCAGCGCACAAGTCGTCGAGCGCGCCGCGCAGCTCGTCCAGACCGGTCCCGTCGATCGCGTCGGTGGCCACCACCGGCGCGTGCTCCAGGAACGTGCCCTCGACGTGGTCGGCAATGTCGAGACGGGCCAGCTCGGCCAGCTCGTCGTCGACGAGGCCGATCTGGCTCAGCGCCACGACGCCGTGGGAGATGCCGAGCAGCTCCAGGATCGCCAGGTGCTCGGCCGACTGCGGCTTCCAGCCTTCGGGTGCCGCCACCACGAATAGGGAGGCATCCACCGCCCCCACGCCGGCCAGCATGTTCTTCACGAACCGGATGTGCCCGGGCACGTCCACGAAGCTGACCTGCCGCCCCGACGGCAGCGTGCAGAACGCGAACCCGAGGTCGATGGTGAGCCCGCGCTCCTTCTCCTCGGCCAGCCGGTCAGGGTCGGTGCCGGTGAGGGCGCGCACCAGCGTCGACTTGCCGTGGTCCACGTGCCCTGCGGTGCCGACGATGTGCACGCTGCCAGCTTGCCCCGCCCGGGCCGTCAGTGTCGAACTGCGCAGCCGTCGTCTCGGCAGCGAAATCGACTTGTGTATCCTGCTGGTGCGGCCGTAAGGTCGCTGGTGGAGCTAGACGGAATCGAACCGTCCGAGGCTGGGTTTCAAGCTGGCTCGCCGCACCAGCGGTAGCCCCACGAGAGCCGCACTCTTCGGGGTGCGGCTCTCGTTATTCTGGCAGGCAGAACGTCCATGACTCTCATGAATTTCTGATCTCACGCTGGGGCGCGTCGAGGCAGCCTGAGGGGCAGCGGCCGTGCCTCTCTACTGCTGGCTGAGTGCGTGGCGGACGGCAGCCGCCACGACGGCGTCGTCGGCGGGATCGACCGTGCGCAGGTCGAGCACGGTGGTCTGCTCGTTGACGCGGGCGACGACCGGTGGGTCGAATGCCCGCAGCGTTGCCGCGTAGTCGCCGTCGAGCTCGATGCCGGCCGACGGGATCGCTTGGCCGGGCAGCGACCCTGCACCGGCCAGCGCCGTCGTGCGCGACGGCCGGCCCACGCCGAGCGCCTCGGCTCGCTGGGACAACTCCTCAACCGGCACCCTGGCCATGCGCCAGAACGGGATCGCATCGGCATCGCGGCGCAGGTACGCCAGTGCCACCGACTGCAGTGCGTCCAGCACCAGCGATCCGGGCCGGAAGGCCCGCATCAGCGGGTGCGCCGCACAGGCAGCGATGAGGTCGGCCCGGCCGCAGACGATGCCGGCCTGGGGCCCGCCCATGAGTTTGTCGCCCGAGAACGTCACCAGCGATGCCCCTGCCGCCAGCGTCTGGCGGGCACCCGGCTCGCCGGCCAGCCAGTCGGGCCGCTGCCCCAGCCACGGGCAGCGCTCGTCCAGCAGTCCCGAGCCCAGGTCGGACACGACGGGCGGCCCGATCTTCGCGAGTTCCGCCACGCTGGTTTCCTCGGTGAAGCCGGTGATGCGGTAGTTGGACGGGTGCACCTTCAGCAGCAGCGCGATGTCATCCCGCTCGGCAGCGGCCCGGTAGTCGGCGGCTCGGGTGCGGTTGGTGGTGCCCACCTCCACGAGCCGTGCGCCTGACTGCTCCATCACCTCGGGCACCCGGAAGCCGCCGCCGATCTCCACCAGCTCGCCGCGCGACACGGCCACGCCGCGGTCACGGGCTAGGGCCGCCAGCACGAGCGTCACCGCGGCGGCGCAGTTGTTGACCACGAGCGCCGCCTCGGCGCCGGTCAACGTCGCCAGCAGCAGCGACGCGTGCGTGGTGCGCGAACCGCGCCGGCCCGATGCCAGGTCGAATTCCAAGTTGCTGAAGCGGACCGGCTGGTCATCGGACGCCGAATGGAGCAGCGCCCGACTGTGCTCATTCCCGAGCGGGGCTCGGCCCAGATTCGTGTGCAGCAAGACGCCGGTGGCGTTCACCGCAGGCCCCAGCAGGCTGCGGCGCAGCCGGTGCGCTTCGTCGGCCGCCGAGTCGGGGTCGCCGGCGGCGATGGCCGCCCGGGCGGCGATGACCAGCAGCGGGTGCGGCAAGCCCACGTCTGCGATCCGCAGCGCCAGGTCGTTCACCGACGGCGGCCTCATCGCCCGGACACTACCGGCACCCTCTCACCGGCCCGGCGGTGGCGTCCCCGGCGCCGTGCCGAGCTTGGGTGCCGTTGTGCCGGATCCTGTCGAGCCAGGCGACGAGGGCTACGACGAGGCAATGGCGAACCCACCGCCGGCAGGCGCCATGCAGTAGCAGGCGAGCTACCGGCGAGCGCCCAGGGTGACGGGAATCGGCCCGTCTGCGCGAGCGGTGCAGGTGCCCATGTCCACCGGCGGGCAGATCTCGGTCACCAGCAGTTCGGTGATCGCCTCGAACACCCCGGCCGCCGGCCCGCCGGGCCCATTGCCGGTCACCGGCTCGCCGGCATCGCCGCCGGCAGACACGGCAGGTTCCAGCGGGATCGAGCCCAGCAGCGGCACGCCCAGATCGACAGCCAGGCGCTCCCCGCCGCCCTCGCCGAAGAATGACCAGCGCTGCCCGTCGGGCGCGGTGAACGCGCCCATGTTCTCCACCACGCCCACGATCGGCATGTGGCTGCGGCGGGCCATGTCGGCCACGCGCACGGCCACCTTCTGGGCACTGAGCGCCGGGGTGGTCACCACCAGCATCTCGGCTTGGGGTAGCAGGCGGGCGAGCGCCATCTGCACGTCGCCGGTGCCGGGCGGCATGTCGATGAGCAGGTAGTCGAGTTCGCCCCAGTCCACGTCGTGCAGGAACTGCTCCACGGCCTTGGCGAGCATGAGCCCCCGCCACATCAAGGCGGTTTCCTCGGTTTCCACCAGCAGCCCGGTGGAGACCACCTTCAGCAGGCCGTCGCCGGCTGGCCGCTCGTCGGGCACGATCTTGCCCCGCTCCTCGCCGTCGGCCGGCGGGCGGGCGCCGAGGCGACCCTCCATGCCGAGCATGCGGGGGATGCTGAACCCCCAGATGTCCGCGTCGAGCACGCCCACGGTGAAGCCGCGTGCGGCCAGCGCGGCGGCCAGGTTCACCGTCACCGACGACTTGCCCACGCCGCCCTTGCCCGATGCCACAGCCAGCACCCGTGTGCTGGCGTGCACCTGCGTCGGCGCAGCGTTGTCGCGCGCAGTGCGCCGGGCCCGTTCCATCACCCGCGCCTTCTCGGCAGCGTTCAGCTCGTCCCAGTGCAGCCGCACGTTCTCGATGCCAGCCAGGCCGGCCACCCGCGTCTCGCAGTCTCGCTTGATGGTGGCGCGCAGCGGGCAGCCGGCGGTGGTCAATGCCACGGTCACGTGGCCGGTGGTTCCCTCGCGGTAGGCATTGCGCACCATGCCCAGGTCGACGATGTTGTCGCCCAGTTCGGGATCCATGACGCCCCGCAGGATGGCGATCATCGCCTCGTCATTCGCTCCGAGCTCGGAGGGCGCGCTCACGAAGCGCAGGGTAATGGCGCTGCGTGCAGGCCCACGAGTCGGTGCATCCGGTGGCCCGCTGCCAAGCCCGGCGGGCAGCAGCTGCGCACGGCGCTCGCCGGTGCAAGAGGGCCAGATGGCACTAGCATCAGCGGCAGAACGTTTGCCCATGTGGGGCTGATTCGGGAGTCGCTGTTGTGATCACCCTGACCGATACTGCCGCTGAGAAGGTCCACGAGCTCATCACTCAGGAGTTGTCCGAGGCGGGCGGCGAGACCCAGCTGGCGCTGCGCGTCGCCGTGCGGCCGGGCGGCTGCTCGGGCTTCAGCTACGAGATGTTCTTCGATTCCGAGGTCGCCAACGACGACATGTCTCAGGCCTATGGCGACATCAAGGTGGTGTCCGATCCGATGAGCGCACAGTTGCTCGAAGGCGCCACGCTCGACTTCACCGACGGCCTGATGGGATCGGGCTTCGCGATCGACAACCCCAACGCGCAGCGCACCTGCGGCTGCGGCAACTCGTTCAGCTGAGCAGCCCCGAATCCAAGCCAGAACTGCCCGAGCCTGAACCGGCCGGGCGATTGGCGCAGACCGGCGAATCACTCCAGTTCACTGTCGACGGCCGCACCGTCGAAGTTCCCGATGACGGCGACACGTTGCTCGGCGTGCTGCGCGACCGCCTCGGCATCGAGGCAGTCCTCGACGGCTGCAGCCCGCAGGGCCAATGCGGTTGCTGCACCGTGCTCGTCGACGATGCGCCCCGAGTGGCCTGCGTCACCCCAGCACGCCGGGTAGCCGGCCGGAACGTCACCACTGCCGCCGGCTCGAGCCCCGACGAGCAGCAGCGATGGTCCGACGCGTTCCTCGCCTGCGGCGCAACCCAGTGCGGCTTCTGCACCCCCGGCATCGTGTGTCGGTTCGTAGGCCACGAACGCCGCGGCGCCGACTTGTCAGACCGCACCACGGTCGACAAGGCACTGGCCGCACACCTCTGCCGCTGCACCGGCTGGCAAACCATCCGCGAAGCCGCCGCGCACGCCACCGCCCCGCCGCCGCCCGTGCGCGATGCCGCTACCCCCGTCGCCGCACCCCGGTCTGCGGAAGCGACCGAGCGCGATGCCGTTGCCGCCGCCAGCCCCCCCGCCGCACCCTGGTCTGCGGACGCCACCGAGCGCGATCCTGTAGCCGCCGCCAGCCCCGTCGCCGCAGCGCCCTCTGCGGATGCGACCGATCGCGAACCCGAAGCAGCAGCCCGCCGCGCGTCGATCGAAACCGGCGGCCCCCAGCGATCAGTTCCGGCCAGTGTCCTCGGCAGGTTCGATTTCGGTGCCGACGGCGCACCCCCAAGCACGCTCACCGCCATCGCCGGTCCAGACGGCAACTGGCACACAGCCGGAAGCCTCACCGAAGCCCGCCGCCAAGCCGGCAAAGTCCAAGGCCGCCGAACCACCCTCGAACCCACCCCGCCCATCCAGATCCCCGAGCCCCCGCCCGGCACCCAATGGGCCGTCCAGCTCGCCACCTGCTGGACAGAACCCGCCTACCTCGAGACCGACGCCGCCTGGTGCACCCCCGGCGGCAATCCCTCCGATCCCCTAGCCAACGGAGGAGCCTTCGGCGCCAAAACCACATCACCAGTCCAAGACGAAGCAAGACAACTCGCTGCCAACCTCAACCAACCAGTCCGCGTCCTCTGGTCAAGAGAAGACACCGTCCGCCGCGGCCCCAAACGCCCACCCCTAGCAGCAGGCCTCAAGTCCAACGGCACCGGCACAGTCCACATAGCCCGCACTCCCGGTGCCACAGAAGCACTGCAAGCAGTGCTCCCGCACGCCGACATAGTCGAAGTCGACCCACCAGGCCCACCAACGTCAATGGACATCCGCGCGGCAGTCTGGGCCGAAGCCCAAATGCTCGCCGCAGCCCTGAACCGGCTCCAAGCCGGCGAATCACTCGAAGCCCCCGGCAACACCGCCACAGCCGAAGTCACATCGCCCGAAGGCGCCACCGCACGAGCCACCGTCACCCCCGCGGGCATCGACGTGCACATCGACGCAGGCGACCCCCTCGACGAAATCACCCTGCGCAGCTACGTCATAGGAGCCACCCACATGGCCTGGAGCTGGGTCACCTCAGAGTCGCTCACAGTCGACGCCAACGGCGAAATCCAAGACCTGACGATCCGAAGCTTCGGAATAGCCCGCTCCGCCGACACCCCCCAGATCGAGGTCACCATCGAACCCTCGACGCAACCATCAGTCCCCGCCGGAGCAGCGGTCTTCGCAGCAGTAGCCGCCGCCACCTGGCTCAGCCGCAGCGCACCCGCTCAACTCCCCACCAGCTGACGGTCCGTAAGTCGCACAGCCATCGAGGGGGCGATGGGGCAGGTTCGCCCGCGCGCAGTTATGAAGCGCCCCAAGCACGCCCAACAAGTGCACGAAGCGCTTCATCTGTTTGAAGCACGGGTGAGCCTGCCCCATCGCCCCCCGGGCCGACAAGTGCCACACCGCGCCCACGGGCCAACACCGCGCACTGCGCTAGCGTCACCCACCGATGGCCGAACCAGCACAAGACAAGCTCCGCCGCCTAGTAGCCGCAGAAAACGGCCTGTGCAGCTTCGTCTGCCTAGACAGCAGCGGAAGCCCACACGTATCCATCATCAACGCCGGCGTGATGAACAACCCCGCAACAGGCGAGACCAGCGTGGCCTGCGTCGTGCGCGCCAACGCCCGCAAGGCCCGCCTGCTGCGCAGCGACCCCCGCGCCGCAGTCGCCTTCCGCCACCGGTGGGACTGGGTGGCCGTCCACGGCACGGCACAGCTCATCGGCCTCGACGACCCGGCCGAGGGCGTCACCGACATTCCCGAGCTGCTGCGCGAGGTGTTCCGCTCGGCCGGCGGCGCCCACGAGGACTGGGACGAGTACGACCGGGTGATGGCCAAGGAGCGCCGCTTGGCCATCTTCGTCACCCTCGACCACATCACCTCCAACACCGGCACCATTTCCTAGACAACACAGGCTGACAGAACAGGGGCACTTCCATGGCAGCACCCGTCGCTCACTACTCGAAGTGGTACCGAGCCGGTGACTTCGTGTTCGTCTCCGGCCAGATCGGCCTGGCAGACGGCGCGCTCGTCGAAGGCGTGGAGGCCCAGGCCCGCGCCGTGCTCGCGAACGTCGTCGAGGCCCTCGAAGAAGCCGGCGGCACCCTCAACGACGTGGTCAAGTGCCTCGTGTTCATGACCGACATCGGCAACTTCTCGCTCATCAACTCGATCTACGCGGAAGCGTTTGGCGACCACCGCCCGGCCAGAAGCGCCATCGGCGTGGCCGCTCTCCCCTTGGGCGCCGAAGTAGAGATCGAAGCCATCGCCCACCTCCCCGAATAGTCACGCCGCACACTGCGCATCAGTACGCTGCGATCCATGGTCGGCGCCATAGTCATCGTGGCAGTGCTCCTGCTGAGCCCGTTCATCATCACGATCTCCCTGGCAGCAGTAGCAGCAGCCCTCGGCAAGCTCCTCACCGACGACGCGGAGCAGCGCCACGAAGGCAGCTCCCTCATCCAGACCAACGTCTGACGCCCACCCCCGGACGCAGCGCGCCTAGCGCCAGCGGTAGGTCCCCAGCCGGTATCCCACAGACCGCACCGTCTGGATCAGATCCGCGTTCTCCTCGCCCAGCTTCGCCCGCAAACGCCGCACATGAACGTCCACGGTCCGCGCCCCCCCGTAGTACTCGTACCCCCACACCTGGTTCAGCAGCGCCTCACGGGTGAACACCCGCCCCGGCTGTGACGCCAGGAAGCGCAGCAGCTCGTACTCCATGTAGGTGAGGTCGAGCGGGCGCTCGTCCACCACCGCCTCGTAGGTGTCGAGGTTGATGCGCAGCGGCCCGTAGGTGATGATCTCGCTCGACCCGCCGCTCGATGCGGCGGCCAGGTGCGCCAGGCGGGCTTCGAGTTCGCGCGGGTGGAACGGGTCGAGGCAGAAATCGTCGAACAGCTCGTCGCGCATGGTCAGCTCGTCGAGCGCATTGCCGCGCACCAGCACCAGTACACCCAGCGTGGCCGCGGCGTGCTCCCGCAGCGCACGCGCCACCGCCCAGGCCATGTCGGTGCCACCCGCGCCGCCGGCGCCCCCGCTGTTCACGCCAGAGCTGTTCGGGTCGCCGCCGCCCAGCCGGATGATCGCTCCGGCCCAGCCCTCGGGCGGCGCGCCCGCCGTCACGTCGGCCGTGGTGGCCACCGGCTTGTGGGCGTAGCCGCCGAGGTCCAGGAACTGCGTCAGCTCGGTGCTGACAGCGGCGGGATGAACGGCGTACATGAGTTCAACTTCACACGGCAGCGAAATAGTTGTCCAGTTCGAATTGGGTCACTTGCGTCTGGTACGACGACCATTCTCGCCGCTTGTTGCGCAGGAACCATCGGAACAGGTGCTGCCCGAGCGTTTCCGCCACCAGCGCGCTGCCCTCCATCTCGTCGAGTGCCTCATCCAGCGAGGCCGGCAGATGATGCCCGTAGGCCGGTCCGCCGTGGTCGCTGTAGCCGGTGATCGACGGGGGAGTCTCGGGCGGCAGCTCATAGCCCTCTTCGATGCCCTTCAACCCCGCCGCCAGGATGACGGCGAATGCCAGGTACGGGTTGCAGGCGGGGTCGGGCGCCCGGTACTCCACCCGCGTCGCCTCGGTGCCCTCGTTGCGCGTCGGCGGCACCCGGATGAGGGCTGCACGGTTGCTGCGGGCCCACGAGATCGCCACCGGCGCCTCGTACCCTGCGATCAGCCGCTTGTAGCTGTTGACGAGCTGGTTGGTGACGGCGGTGATCTCGCGGGCGTGGCTGAGCAGCCCAGCCACGAAGCCCCGTGCCACGTCGGACAGCCCGTCGGCCGAGTCGGCGTCGCTGAACGCGTTGCGCCCGTCTGCGAACAGCGACATGTGGGTGTGCATCCCAGAGCCCTGCACTCCGGCCAGCGGCTTGGGCATGAAGGTGGCATGCACGCCGTGCTCGAAGGCGATTTCGCGCACCAGCAGCCGGAACGTCATCACGCTGTCGGCCATGGTGAGTGCATCGGCGTAGCGCAGGTCGATCTCATGCTGCGACGGAGCGTCCTCGTGGAACGAGTACTCGACCGGGATGCCCATGGTCTCCAGCGCGCTGAGCGTGCGGTGCCGGATATCGGTTGCGATGTCGGCGGTGGTCAGGTCGAAGTAGCTGCCGGCGTCGAGCGGCACTGGCCGCCCGTCCACCCGGTCGGGCTCGAACAGGAAGTACTCCATCTCGGGCGCGACGTAGAACGTGTAGCCGGCAGCGCGCGCCCGGTCCATCACCCGCCGCAGCACACCTCTGGGGTCGCCGTCGAAGGGGGTGCCGTCGGCGCCGGTGATGTCGCAGAACATGCGGGCGGAGACGTCATCGCTGCCGCTGCCGTTGCCGTTGCGAGCCGGCATGAGCTCGAACGTCTCGGGGTCGGGCAGGGCCACCATGTCGGCCTCGGCGATGCGGCTGAAGCCCTCGATGGACGAGCCGTCGAACACCATGCCCTGGCAGAACGCAGCCTCCAGCTCCGCAGGCGAGATGGCGAACGACTTGAGCTGCCCCGCCACGTCGGTGAACCACAGGCGGACCAGCCGCACGCGACGCTCGGTGACGCGGCGCAGCACGTAGTCCTGGGGTCGTTCCCGCTCGGGGATCGTCGGGCTTGGGATCGTCACAGTGGCCTTCCCTTTCTGGTCGGACGCTGCCGGCTGGGCACTGGGGCTGGCTGCGCCCGCTGCGGGGCCTGTCCCCGCCACAGTGACCGAGCCAATGGCTGAGCCCCCATTGTCGGCGCTGCACCGGTGCCCGATCTAGGTCCCCGAGCGAGCTTCACGCGCTGTTCACAATTGGGCAATGGCCCGGAAACCCTGGGCGGTTTGTATCGTGCGCACGGATGTTGGCGTCAGCCGCCGACCGGGCCAGCCGTGCGCGGGCCCGCAGGCCGCCCGGCTGGGCGATGCGGCTGACCCGATCCGCAGTTGACGTACATGCGAATCAGCGAAGGAGCATGCAGTGACCTACCGGGCCGAGTACATCTGGACTGACGGCACAGAGCCCACGGCCGAGGTTCGTTCCAAGACGAAGATCCTCGCCGACGGCGACGAGCCGGGCATCTGGGGCTTCGACGGTTCGAGCACCAACCAGGCCGAGGGCAGCGACTCCGACGTCGTGCTGCAGCCGGTCTACTCCTGCCCTGATCCGCTGCGCGGCGGCAACGACATCATGGTGATGTGCGAGACCTTCCTGCCCGAGACGATGGCGCCGCACCCCACCAACATGCGGGCCAAGCTTCGGGCGATCCTCGACAAGTACGGCGATCAGGATTTCTGGTTCGGTCTCGAGCAGGAATACACCATGCTCGACCCGGTCACCAAGTGGCCCTCGGGTTTCCCGCCCAACGGCTTCCCCGGCCCCCAGGGGCCGTACTACTGCGGCGTGGGCGCACTGCGCATCCACGGCCGTGACGTCGTGGAGCAGCACACCACTTGGTGCATCGAGGCGGGCCTGAACATCTCGGGCACCAATGCCGAGGTGATGCCCGGCCAGTGGGAGTTCCAGATCGGCCCGTGCGATGCGCTGACCGTGGGCGACGAGATCTGGCTGGCCCGCTATCTGCTGTACCGCGCCGGCGAGGATCACGAGATCGAGGTCAGCCTGGCCGCCAAGCCCATGCAGGGCGACTGGAACGGTGCGGGCATGCACACCAACGTGTCCACCGAGGCGATGCGCGAGAACTACGACGCCGTGGTGAAGGCTGCCGAGTCGCTGGGTGCGCCGGGCAAGCCCGAGCAGCACATCGCCGGCTACGGCTACGGCATCGAGCTGCGCCTCACCGGTGAGCATGAGACCCAGCGGTTTGACACCTTCAGCTACGGCGTGTCAGACCGCGGCGCCTCGGTGCGCATTCCCTGGCAGGTTGCCCAGGACGGCAAGGGCTACATCGAGGATCGCAGGCCGAACGCCAATGCCGATCCCTACGTGGTGACGGCCCTGCTCAGCCAGACGATCGGCGAAGCACTGGCATAACCTGCCGCCTGCCGCCTGCCGCCAGCCGCCTCTCGCCGGCCGCGATGAGGCTGCGGGACTAGCGGAAGAAGTTCGTGATCGGCATCCGCCGGTCCTTGCCGAAGCTCTTCGCTGTGATGCGAGGACCGGGCGGCGACTGACGCCGTTTGTACTCGGCGATGTCGACCAGCCGCGTGATGCGGTGCACGAGCTCGGGGTCGGCGCTGATCTCTTCCAGCATTTCGGGCTGTTCCAGCATCTCGGCGGCGCTCAGGTCGCCTTCCACGTAGGCCTCCACCAGCGGGTCCAGCAGCTCGTACGGCGGCAGGCTCTGGTCGTCGCGCTGGTCGGGCCGCAGCTCCGCTGAGGGCGGCTTGTCGATGCAGGCCTGCGGGATGCGCTGGCCGTCGCCCCGGCGGTTGCGCCAGCGGCACAGCTCGTACACGAGCAGCTTGGGCACGTCTCGGATGACGGCGTACGCCCCGGCGGTGTCGCCGTACAGCGTCGTGTAGCCCACGGATGTCTCGGTCTTGTTGCCGGTGGTGAGCACCAGCCAGCCGAACCGGTTCGACAGCGCCATGAGCAGCACGCCCCGGATACGACTCTGCAAGTTCTGGTCCGTGAGATCTGCGGCCGCAGTGTCACCCGTCGAGTCGTCGGCGTCAGGTGAGCCGGTGGCGCCTGCCCTCTCGTCGATCAACCCCATGCCGGCAACACCCGCGCCGGCATCGACAGCCTGGTCGAGCATGCCGGCCAGGGCCATGTGCGCCGGCTCGATGGGCACCGTGCGGAAGTCGATGCCGAGGTTCGCGGCGAGCTCGGCGGCGTCGGTGCGCGACCCCTCGCTGGAGTAGCGCGACGGCATCGACACGCCATGCACATGTTCGGGTCCGAGCGCGTCGGCGGCGATGGCGGCCACCGCACTCGAGTCGATGCCGCCCGAAAGCCCCACCGCCACATCGGTGAAGCCGTTCTTGCGCACATAGTCACGAGTCGCCACCACCAGCGCCTGCCACACCTCCTCCAGCGGACCCAGCATCGGCGTCAGCACGCTGCACGCCGCGCCGCCGCCGTCCGACCGGTCACTCCGCGGTGGGTCGCCTGTGCTTGACGGCGCTGTGGCCGTGGTTGATCGTGTCGATCCCGCCGCTGTCGCCGAGCCCGCTGAGCCCTGCTGGGCTGCCACATCGCCACCGGGGATCGTGATCTCACACACAGCAACCTGCTCGGCGAACGCCGGCAGCCGGCAGATCACCTGCCCGGCGGCATCGGTCACGAACGAGCTGCCGTCGAAGACCAGCTCGTCCTGCCCGCCCACCTGGTTCACATAGACGACAGGCACTCCCAGCGCCGCGGCCCGCGTGCGAGCTACCGCCTCCCGGTCAGCCTGCTTGCCGCGCCGGTACGGCGACCCGTTGAGGTTCACGAGCAGATGCGCCCCCATCGCAACCTGCGCCAGCGCCGGGCTCGTGTCGGCCTCGCCCCCCACGATCGAGGGCAGCCCGCCGTCGTCAGCGGAGGCATCAGCAGTCCGAGGCGGCCCCCACAAGTCTTCGCAGATCGACACGCCCACCGTCACCGCATCGACGGTCAGCAGCGGCCCGGCGTCGCTGCCCGGCACGAAGTAGCGCTGCTCGTCGAACACGGAATAGTTCGGCAGCAGATGCTTGCGATACACCCCGCGTACCGCCCCGTCCCAGCACAGAGCAGCCGAGTTCCACAACCGAACCGGCCCGCCGGCGCCGCTGTCCTCAGGAAACCCCACCACCGCCGGCACCGACCCCGTGTGGGCAGCAATCTGCTCCAGCACCGCCGCAGCCCCCTCCACAAACGCAGGCTTCAGCAACAAGTCCTCAGGCGGGTACCCAGTAACGGTCAGCTCACTGAACACCACCACCTGCGCGCCCGCGCGCACAGCCTCGTCGTAGGCAGCCAAGACCATCGCGGCGTTCCCATCCAGATCGCCAAGACGAAGGTTGAGCTGAGCCAGCCCCACATGCACCGCCACCAACAAGACCCTACGCAAACGCTCAGGCCTGCCCTCAGCCACCGTCAATCGGGGCATCGACGACGAGGAGGTGCTCTTGCGCCCGCTAACGCTGGCGGAATGCTTGGTGGTGCCTGCCCGGCTGGGGGTTCTGCAGGATGCGACGCAGCGGCTGCCCGACGCCGTCGTGCTCGACACCGCTCGGCACCATCAGGCACGCGCCATCGCCAACTTCGACGCCCGTCTCGAGGCCGCCGCGCACACCTACGGCCTCGATGTGCTCGGCCCGCCCTGATCTGCTGCGAACCTGTCTCGGGTCCGCCGAGCGAGCCTCGTCCTCAGCAACCGAGACCCGGCGGCGACGCGGCCGACCGTGACAGCGTTGCTTTGTTAGTTATTCGGCGACCCCCGGGACCGAAGCGGCGGGAGGAGAGTCGGTCGGCGAGCGGTGCCAGTTCCTCGGCGGGCTCGTCGCCTGGTTCGTCGGGAGCTTCTTCGGCGGGCGACAGGAGCAGTTGCGAACGACCCACGGCTTCAGATAGAACGACTCCCCATGTCCGCCACGAGCGGCCAGCCTTCGCAGCCGTCAGGACCTGCGACGGTGAGTGCGCCGCTCCATAGCGGCCGTAGCCCGAGATTTGATACCGAAGCCATCGACGCCACCTGATCAGCCCAGGCGCCTGCCGCGTTCACGACCGAACGCACGCTCACGGTCTCAGGCCCGCGCAGTCTTCACACGCCGTCGCGATGGTCTATCGCCTCGATGCCAAAGCTCCGGCGAATCTGCAATCCGCCTGCGCGGGCACGGGCCAAGAACTGCTCGAACAGCAGCTCGCTGTCGATGTCGTACGCACCAGGCATTCACAGTGCTGCTTCGGTCGACGACGGCGGGACCGTCAAATATGACAGTCCCACGTCCCAGGGTGAATCAGATCGACGCGGCGAGCCGGGTGCTTGGGACGGCGTCGTTCCCGGCGACGGGTGCCGGCTGTGGGCAGCTGTGGAGATGGCTGCGCGGCTTGGGCGATGTGGAACGTGTCGGCGTCGAGCGCGCCAGCAGCTACGGCACCGGCCTGTCGCGCCTTCTCGCCGTTGAGGTACTGCGTCGCGCACACCGGGGCCGGCGCGGTCACAACAACGACGCGACTGAAGGCGTGACCGCAGCACGGGCGGTGCTGTCGGGCGAGACGACCGGCTGCCCGAAGTCCGCGGACGGGCCGATGGAAGCGATCCGGGTGCTGTGCGCTACGCGGCGTTCGAGGGTCAAGGCACGCACCGGCTCGGTCAACCTGCTCAAAGGGCTGCTGTTGACAGCTGGGGAGCAGGTCGCCGGCCCGCGCAGTTGATCGGGGCTCGGGTCGCAGCGAGGGCCGTCAACCTCTGTAGTTCGAGAGTATCATAGAAACCCGCAACCTCAGCAGGTACGATCAAGTAGCACAAGTGGCGAACGTACGGAATTAGGCTCCTTTGATGGCCTTCAACCAAACAGTTTGTGACCCGAATGGTGAGCGGGCCGCTCTTGACGGACTCCTAGAGCAGATTAAAAAAGAGACGCATCCAATCTGCGCAGGAAAGAAGAAACACGACCCTCATCACGGACAATATGGCTCTGTTGACGCCACGTGCCCCTTCTGCCTTGATCACAGAAGCAAATTGCGCGCCAAGTTGGAACACGAGACTATTCCGTGGCTTATCGATCAGTCGACTGCTCAGCTGATGGCCATTCATTTCGGATGCGATTCAACGATTTTCAAAGAAATGGCACGGGAATTGCCCAGGATGCGTCAGTGTGATGAGCCTTAGTTGCGTCTCGTACATTTGTTCTGAGCGCGTCCCAAGCTGCTGATCTGCCGAAACGCATGCTGTTGGTGAATTGCAAGTAAACCAATATGTGTGATGCTGCAATTCGAGGTTAGGCCGAATAATGAGACTCACATCGCCAGCGACGAAGCGGTATGCGATGTGGTCGGCTACGAACCCGAATTGAGGTCCCAGGTGCGGGCTTTCCTGGCCGAAGAGCCGCTCCTGGGGTACCGCAGGAGAACTCGGGACGAGCCCACAAACGCCAGTTCGCCAACCTTGTCATCTGACTGTGTTGCGTCTGAGTTCGCCGAGCGTCGGACAGACCCTGGTTAGGCGATCAATAGTTCCGCCAGAACCGGTGGCAGAATGCCAATAACTGCGGGCAGCACTACCAATAGGCCAGCGCGGGCGCCCAAGGTGAGCAGTCGAGATGCTGCTGACTCCTGGACAACTATGGGGCGTAGCATCAACAGGACATCGAGCGGCACGTACGTAAATTCTACATCAGACTTGACATCTTCGCACAGCTCCACCAGTCCCTCGCTGGCTAGGCGTTGTTCGACCAATTGGGCGAGTCGGTCAAGTTGCCTATCGCGTGCTTCCTTGGCCAGGAGTGCCAAGTAACGAGTCGGAATGGTGAACAGCGTCACACTTCCTAGGGCGAGAGAGGCGAGGCCAAAGGCGCACAATAGCCGTACAAAACCGCCCGATTCGAGAAACGCAATCCACACAATCGGAGCAAATAGGGCACCGCATGAGAACACAGCTGCCGTCTGCAGCGCAAACTTCGAAAGGCTCTCGTATCCGTCAATTTGATGGGGCCTCAGAGGGTACCAGGCGGGTTTAGAGTGGATCCGAATTGCCTTGAAGAACATCACCACCTTTACGGCGCCCCAGATTCCTGCTCCCGTAGCGAAACCGGTCGCCGCCATACACACTGCACCTGTGAGTCGCAACACCGCCGTCAGCTTCGGAAACCCTAGCTGATCGATCATTAGGTCATTTGCTGCGAAAAACCCGCCAGCGAAGATTACTAGCGATATTATGGAAACAGGCCAATAGTACCGATTGGCTCGCAAGAGTGCGCAGTGCACAGGCTTAAGGAACCAGCCATCGCGATGTGTTGCTTCGTCCAGTTTTAATAGCAGGTTCCGCAAGCGGCATTCGGCGAACGCCATGAGCAGCGGTGCCACGAGCATCCAAAGCGAGGCTGCAATTATCGCCGTTCGCAACCGTACGTCAACGTACGATGAGATATCGACGCGGATAAACCAGAACCAGAACAGCATCCATGGAAATAGACCAATTGCAGCGAGCCGCTCAGGATATCGTTCAGGTCTACGCTTCCCGCACAACGCGCGGACATAGATTGATCCCCGCCATGCGGCCGTGAATCGACGATCAGGGTCTGAAGCCACAGACGTAACGGCTGCCGGATCGAATAACTCGAAGGCCACTTGCCATTGACAAGTGCCCGTCGCCGAACATCAAATCGACGGCGAGTTCCTGCAGTGCAGGGTCAACAGACGCGCCCCCGAGCACGAACCGCGACCAAGCTGAAGAGCGTAGCATACGGTGCGCGACATAATTGCTGAATAGGTGCCGGCGAAATTGCCTACGGACTGTCACTACGTATTGGTTAAGTCCGTCCTGAAGCTCGCCATCCCGCTCAAGTAAAGGCCCGACAATTTGCGCCAGAATGCTGCCTGCACGCATACCGTACACGATGCCTTCACCGCTCAGCGGATTGATCATGGAGGCAGCATCGCCGACTAGGGCTACACGTTCGCCGATGAGCCGCGACATTCTTCCGCCATGGGGAAGTATGTGCGTTCTCATGTCACCGAGTTTACGTATCGGAATGCCGCGGTCGGCGAGCGCGAAGACGTACTGGTTGAGCAGCTCTGGCAGCTTCGATCCCTGCTTACGGTAATCCCGTACGACGAGACCGATCCCAACATTTGCAGTGCCATCGCCAAACGGAAAACACCATCCGTATCCGGGCCGTAAAGTGTCTTCGAAGCTTAGATATATGCGATCAGCATGCTCAAACGGGAGTTCGCAGTAAGCACGTATCGCGATTCCGGTTCGGCTCGACGGGTTAGTCTCGACGCCGATTTGCTTTCGAACACGCGAATTCGCGCCGTCGGCTCCTACCAAGAGTCGACAGCGAATAGTTTCGGTATCCGAAGTGTCAGTTGCCGAAAAGGTCGCCTTTACCTTGTTACCGTCAACTTCGAGCGCGCCAAACCTTCGTTGACTTTGATACTCGACGCCTAGCGACACGGCACGTTGTCGAAGCCGTTCGTCGAACTCTATTCGTCTCACAGTCAAGCCGTACGGGGCATACTTCTGGCGTGTCGCCAAATCAGTTTGGAAACGAAGGCCGCGGGCACCGTGTATTTCTGCTGTGCGAATGCGATGCGCGGAAGGTATTTGCGATTCGGGGACTCCGAGTTTCCGTAGTTGGGCAACTACTCCTGGCCCGAGTCCGTCGCCGCAGGCCTTGTCGCGCGGAAACTCTGCCTTGTCGATCAACCCGATTCGCAGACCTGGCGCTGCTTGGCTCAGCGAGATGGCGGTAGCGCTCCCGGCTGGGCCGGCACCGACGATGAGAACATCGAAGAAGTCTGTCGTCTCTGAGGGTCGATTGGTCACGACAGTCGATGTCCTAGCCGGTACGTGCAATTGGCGGTCTGGTCTTGTCGTCAGCGTACCGATCTCCGTCTAGATCAGCGGCTCTTCACATCGGAACTTGGACTGGGGTGAGTTGAGGGTCCGCGTGTAGGGTGGGGGCTTCGCCGATTCTTGTGAATCGTTGCAGTCGGCAAGTGTCGAGGGCCCCAGTATTGGGAGTTAGCGAGTTCGTTGGGTGCGAGATGCCTGCGTGGGAGGTGACCGCCGACTGGGTCCGAGTGCTAAGGGCGCAGACCCCCGATGGGCACGTGGTGTGTTGGGGGTCGTGCGGGGCCAGGGCGCGGTGCAAGGGCCGTCGGCTGGTGCGGCTGCGCGACGTCCCTGACGCGCAGGGCTGCCCGTGGGAGGTGCGCTGGGACAAGCGCATCTGGTGGTGCCCGCAAGAGTCGTGCGACGCGTGGAGCTGGACCGAGCAGTGCGAGCTGGCCGCGCCCGGGCCGGTGCTGACCCGCCGGGCACGGCACTGGGCGGCCGATCGGGGCGGCGGGGCGCAGAGCAGCGTCGCGTCGGCGACTCGCCGGCTGGAGGTGGGCTGGGGCACGGTGTGGTCGTGCGTGCGCGACGCCGCGGTCCGGGCCGCGGCGAACCTGTCGCGGGTCGAGCCGGCTCGCCGGCTGGGGCTCGACGAGACTGTGATGCGCAAAGCGACCCGGCTGCGCCGCCGCTACGTCTGCCCAGCAGTGGACGCCGCGACCGGCCAGATCGTCGACGTCTTCGACAGACGCGACGCTGCTGACCTGCGAAAATGGCTCGACAGCCGGCCCGCCCAGTGGCGACGGCAGATCGAGACGATCTGCGCGGACCCCCACGAGGGCTACCGCAACGCCATCAAAGCCGCCCCCAAGCGAGGCGACCTCGCATCGGGCACGAAAATCGCCGCGGACCCGTTCCACATCGTCAGGCTGGCGAACCGGGCGCTCGACGATCTGTGTTGCGTCTGAGTTCGACGCGGAGGTGTGGTGGGTTAATTGTCCAAGTCTGGTTGTGTTCTCTCTGATTTTTGGAGGAGCAGCAGATGACGACCGGCGAGGGTCGCCGGCGGCCCAGGAGGCTGTCGGCGGAGACGAAATGGGAGATCTATTTGCAGGTCACCAGCGGCGCTGTCACTCAGGCCGACGCTGCCCGCAAGTGGGGTGTGGACGTGTCCACGGTGATCACGATCCGTCGTACGGTCAAGGACGCCGCGTTGGCCGCGTTGGCACGCAAGCCCGGTCGGCCCGCCGCGGAGCGGAACTGGGAGCTCGAAGAGGCCCAGGCGGAGATCGGCAGGCTCACCGAGGCGGTGAAGGCGCAGGCGATAGAGCTGGCGATCGTGCGGGGAAAATCGGGCTGGGACTGAGCGGACCGGTCCCGGCGAGAGTCCCCGCCGAGGTCAAAGAACTGGTCCTGGGGACCGTCGACGACGCGGTCGCGGCGGGCCTGTCGCACTCTTGGGCGACTGCGGTGTGGCAGGTGTCCGATGACCGGGTGCATCGCTGGCGGGCCCGCCGACGCGTTCGGGGCGTCCTCGATGACGCCGCTGCGGGCGGCGGGGCGGTCCACAGTCTGCTGGACGACGAGACCGCGGAGATCCTCGCCGTCGCCGAGGAGCGGGGACCGGTGGACCAGTCACATCGCAAGCTCGCTCACCGCGGCTCTTACGAGGGCCGAGTGTGGGTGTCCCCTGCGACGTTCCGACGCGTTCTGGCTGCTCACGGGCTTGTGCTGCCCTGCCGGCCGCCGACGCCGCGCACACCGCGCACGCCGTGGCCCGACTGGCTGGTGTGGGAACCCAACAAGATCTGGATCTGGGACGTCACCCACTTCGGACGCGCCAAGCGCTGCGTGTTCGCGATCGTCGACCTGGTCTCCCGCTACTGGATCGCCACCCTGGCGTCCACCGAGGAAACCTCCACCCAAGTACGCGTGATCTTCGACCACGCGCTCGCCGGCCAAGGCCTCGACGTGCTGCTCACCGACGAGCGCCTCGATCTCGACGCCGACGACCCCGACCGCCCGATCCTGCTCGCCGTGTCCGACAACGGACCCGCCATGACCAGCCGCGACACGCGCGCCCCGATGGCGATGATGGCCATCGCCCAGCACCACGGCAGGCCCCGCACCCCCACCGACCAAGCCTGGATCGAGAGCTTCTTCGGGCACATCAAGCACGAATGGCCTCACCTGACCGACCTCGCAGACCCCGAACTGCTCGAAACCGAGCTTGCACGCGTCCGCAACGACTACAACAAGGTGCGGCTGCACCAAGCCATCGGATACGTCACCCCCGACGACGAGCACCACCACCGAGGCGAAACCATCCGCGAGGCTCGCCGGCAGGGCCTGCGACGAGCTCGAACCCGACGGCTCGAACACAACCGCCGGACCAACAACCACCACCCCGAGGACACCCCATGAATTGGCTAATTTCCCAGCCGATCTCCGCGGAAGACTCAGACACACCTCAATGCCCGCAGGCGCACCCAGACCGACACGCTCGGCCACCGAGGCCGCAAGCACGACCCGCTGTACCGGATACACAAGCTGCTGCTCGCAGGCGCCGGACGGCTCGACGCTGCGGGCTAGGCACGCATGATCGCCGGACTCGCCGCCGGCGATCCCCTCGACGAGATCACTGAATGCCGGGTCGCCAAAGAACACGTCCGCGACATCTTCCGCTCCCCAAACCCCGACACAGCCTAGTTGGAGGCGGATCGGCTTGACTGCGAATTGTGCATTAGATGGGTGACAAAATAGACAGTAGAAATGTGGCGAAATAGACATTTGCCGACCGGGATTTCGTGTCTCGCTCTAGGCTTCGTGCATGGAGTACGTCGAGCGGCAGGCGCAGCGGCAGCTTCACGTTGCGCTCGACACGTTCCGGGTCGTTGTGCTGCATGGCGCGCGGCAGTGCGGCAAGACCACGCTGGCGCGGGCTGTGGCTGCCGAACGAGGCGGTACCTACGCCACGCTCGATGATCCGGCCGTGCTTGCTGCAGCGCTCGATGATCCGCGGACGTTTCTGCTGAACCAGTCGCACCCACTGGTGGTCGACGAGGTACAGATCGGCGGCGACTCGCTGGTCCGAGCCGTGAAGATGGCCGTCGATGAGCACGGCGAGCCAGGGCGCTTTCTGCTGACGGGCTCCACGAATTTTCTCACCGTGCCGACCATCAGCGAATCGCTCGCAGGTCGGACCGCAATCGTGCAGCTCTGGCCGCTGTCGCAGTCCGAACTGGCTCGGCAGCCGGCACGGGATGATGATGGCGACGGTGCCATCGGCGATCTGAGCGCATCCGGACAAGCTGGCGATGGTGTCTCCGCTGGCGAGTCTGCCGTGGCGGCATGGTTCCGCGGCGACATCCGGCTCGGCGTGTCAGCCAGTACGACCCTGGACGACTACCTGCATCGCTTGTGCCGAGGCGGCTATCCCGAGCCGTTCGAACTGCAAGGGCGCCCGCGGCAGCGATGGTTCGACAGCCATGTGACCACTGTGCTGAACCGCGACATCGTCGCGCTCGGTGCGCTGCGAGCGGCGCCCGCGATGCATCGCTTGATCCGCTTGGCTGCCGCCAGCACAGCCGCTGAGGTGAATCTGGCCGACTGGTCTCGGCGTCTCGGCATAGACCGCCGCACCGTCGACGGCTACCTCAGCTGGATGCGCACCGTCTTCCTGGTCCATGAGCTGCCGGCTTGGGCCCGCAATCGCACTCTCCGAGCCATCAAGCGGCCGAAACTGCACATGGTCGATGCGGGTCTCGCCGCGGCACTCCTGCGGCTCGACGTTGCTGCGCTGCGTCAACCGAACGCCACCATGGTCGGTTCGCTGCTTGAGACCTTTGCGGTCAACGAGATCGCCCAGCAGATCGCCGCGGCCGACGATGCGATCGGCCTGCACCACTTCCGCGACAGCGCCGGTCGAGAGGTCGACCTCGTGCTCGAGCGCACCGACGGGCAAGTGGTCGCCGTGGAGATCAAGGCGTCCGCATCGCCCGCGCCGTCTCAAGTGGGCAACCTGGCGTGGCTGCGTGACCTTATGGACCGAACCGAACCGGGATCGTTCGCGGCCGGTGTCCTGCTGCACACCGGCCATCACGCGCTGAAGCTGGGCGACCGCCTGTACCTGTTGCCGATCGACCGGCTGTGGGCTTGACCCTGCGCCCTCCCACGATCCCGACCGACCGTGGCACGGAGAGTTTCGCGAGAGTTTTGATAACCCTGTAAAAAAGGTTTATCGAAACCATGATGGACTCATGCAGCCTGAACTCCGAGAGACGCTCAACAGCATCACGGGCGGGGCGCGTCCAGCGGATGCGGAGTCGGAGACTCTGGACTTCAAGGAGGACGGTCGATCGGCCAAGGAGACGATGAAGCTGATGGCCGACACCGCAGCCTGTTTCGCGAACGCTGACGGCGGCGTTGCGGTGCTCGGCGTGCGAGACGGAGTCGCCGGCACCGATGCCTTCGTCGGCACAGCGTTCGACGCGTTGGCCGTCAAGGAAGGTGTGAACGAGCGGACCGATCCGCCGCTGCTTATCAACGCCTACGACAGCTCGCATCACGGCGTCGCCTTGGTGATCGCAGAGGTTCGGGCCGGTATCGAGTTGCACGCCGATACTTCCGGGCGGATCCGGCATCGTGTCGGCGCGCAGTGCAAGCCCATGACGCCGCGGCTGCAGAAACTCCGGAGGCTCGAGCGTTCCACCTCCGACTATTCCGCCGAGCCGGCCGACGCATCCTCCAGCGATGTCGACCCTCGCGCCATGGAGGCCGCCCGGCGCCTGCTGCGCCGCGCCGAGGACGAGCTGTTCCCGTTGGCCGACAGCACCGACATCGAGCTGTTGCGCCATCTGGGCGTCGTCGACGGCGAGGATCGGCTGCTGCGCGCCGGTGACATGCTGTTCTGCGACCACGGCGACGACCGGCACTGGGTGCTGTACCAGCACGTCGGGACCCCGGGCGGCGAGCCGGACATCGTCGAACGGTTGCGCGGGCCGCTGATCACCGTTCTCGATCGCTTGGCCGAGCTGGTCTGGGCGCGACGGAACACCACACCGCTCACGCTTCCCGACGCCAGCCAGATCGAACTCGCGGACTTCCCGCTCGAGGCCGTCAGGGAGGCGGTGGCCAACGCCCTGCTGCACCGGGAGCTGCGCATCGACCGCCCCGTCGATGTCCGCCATTCCCCGGAGACGTTCGTGGTGGAGTCACCAGGCCGATTGGTGCCCGGGATCACCGTCGACAACATCCTCACCCATCCGTCCAAGCCCAGGAACCCGTGCCTGTTCCGGGCTGCGCGCCGGCTGCGC
>JAJDZE010000085.1 GCA_022824805.1 Acidimicrobiia bacterium
CCTCTCCGAACTGAGTTCCCGCCAGTCACACAGTGCATGCCACCACGCGCGGGCGATATGTGAGGCCTGGCCGGAATCGGCCCGCCGGACGACGGAATCGGCGTGGCCGCCCGTCAGCGTCGCCCCATACGGCGCAATGTCATCGTCAGGTCCGAGAAGGCCAAACCCTGCGGAGACGGCCCACAACACGCAGTCGTCTCCCAGAGCGCTTCGCAAGTCGCGCGCCACATACCAAGAATTGCCCGTATACAGGTCCAGCGCTGCGACAGCACGTTCGGCCGATGCCAGCCGATTCGTCCATTCGGCGGCGCGCTGCGCCGCCTGCCCATCGAGGTCTCGCAACCGCAGACCAGGCGCTGGCCGATAACGCTTTCTGCTGGTGCAAGCGACAAGAGCGTGGACGCTAGCGGTACTCACTGGTTGCCTTTCCGGCAGCGATGTGCCGTCAGGCACCCTGTCGAACAAGCTTGCGCAATGGCGCACTCCGAGGCCTGCACAGCACAACCGTACCGACCTGACGCAGCGACCCGGAGGCCGGGCGGTAGCGATGCCACGAGAGGCCATCGAGGGATGCGATTTGGCATGCCATTGCGTTCTCCGTATTCGCGCGACCGATCCCCTATTTTGACATGGGGCACGCGCGATTCAGCTCTGGCCCGCAGTGTCGATCCGGCTGGCCACAACGGCGACGATGGCGAACGCGCCCGCCGCCGCAGAGCCGAGGTAGGCCCATGTGGGGCTGAAGGTGAACACGGGCAACCAGATCACCGCACCGAGCGCATGACCGCTGAATCGGAGCGAGAGCGTGAACGACAGCGCGCCCGCGCGATTGTCGGGTGTCGCGATCGAGGCGAGCGATTGGAAGCTGACCACGACGGCCTGCGTTGCAGCGCCGGTGACGAACCAGAGAACGGCGAGCATCCATACCGCGCTCGCGGTTGACAGCAGAGCCACCAGTCCCGAGCACACGGCGATGGCAATAGTGGCCGCCTGCTGCCCGCCCAAGCGGTCGAGCGCGATCCCCCACAACGGCGCCGCAGCCATGCCGGCCAAGCCGCCGGCGAGCAGCAGCACTCCCACCTGCGAACCCGTCAGTCCCATCACATCGCGGCCGCTCAGGCTCACGAGGATCCTGGCCCCGATGGGGCCCATAGCGCACAGCGATGCCGTGGCGGCTATCAGCAGCGTCGGGCCGCGCATCAAGGACTGGAATCGGGGAGGAGAACTTGCCTGCTGGCGTGCGTCCGGCTCGGCTCCGGCTGCGCTGGCCGGCAACAGCAGCGCAATCACGACACCGACGGCGGCCGTCGCCACATAGGCGATGCGCCAGTTCGTGTCGGCACCGATCCCGCCCAGCATCGGCGCGGAGAGCTGTCCCAGCGCCTGGCACGCCGCGTAGCGGCCCACGATGCGGCCGATTCCCCCGGACGGCGCGGTCTCGGTGAGCGTCGCCAGCAGCAGCGGCGTGATGAACGCATTCATGGCGCCCTGGCCTGCACGGGCTGCGAGAAACCACCCGTAGTTCGGCGCCAGGGCACACCCGAGCGTCGCGACGGCATACAGCGCAACGGCAGTCCGCAGCGTGCGCGCTCGTCCCCACCGGTCGCCGAGCGTGCCCGACACCAGCAGGAGGCCGGCAAATGGCACCAGGTAGACGTTGAGCGCCCAGCCGATCTGGCTCGTGCTGACCGAGAACGCGTCGCGCAGCTCGGGGATCATCGGCAGCATCACGAACGTGCCAAGCGGGCCCATCATCCCGCCGAGATAGAGCAGCAACCGGCGCCACTCGCCGTTCACCGCCATCCCCCCATAAGCCCCCGCACGCTACTTCCCGGCCGCTGCCAAGGACCCTCAGACCCACGCCGGTCAGAGACAAGTCTCCCAGTATGAGCGCGAAGCGCCAGTAAGGCATGATGTAATGCAATACGTTAGGTTTAATGCATGACGCAATTGGTGGCACGAATTGATGACGGCCTGCTTGCCCAGCTTGACGAACTCGTAGCGAGTGGGGACGCACGGTCCCGTTCCGATGCGGTGCGGCGAGCACTCGAAGAGATGCTCGACCGGCGGCGACGGCGCCAAGTCGGCGAGGCCATCGTCGACGCGTACCGCCGAATCCCTGAAACCGACGACGAGCTGGAATGGGCGGCGCACAGCACCCGCACGATGATCGCCGAGGAACCCTGGTGACACCTGCTCAGTGCGAAGTCTGGTGGGCGGAGAGCGAGAACGAGGTTCGGCCGGTGCTCATCGTCACCCGCAACGAGGCGATCGGAGTGCTCAACAAGCTGGTCGTCGCCCCGATCACGCGTACTGTTCGGGGCATCCCGACCGAGGTAGCACTCGACGCGGACGACGGTCTCCCCCACCCAAGCGCAGCTTCGTTCGACAACCTTCGCGTGGTGCTCAAGTCACACTTGACGGAGCGCATAAGCGCCTTACCCCACCGCCGGCCTGAAGTCTGCGCCGCGCTCGGCGCCATGGCGGACTGCTGACCTACCAGCCCTGAGTATTCATGATGACGGGGACTGTCAAAACCGGACTGTCCCTTCCTTGTGACGTGACCCCCTCAAGCCCGGCAGCCCGAGTCCAGCCAAGAGCGCACGTTCCACAAACTGTAGACTGTTATGTCCAGAAACTGTAGGTCACATAGACCATAAACTGTAGGCTTCACTCTTCGGGCAGGCTCGACCGGCGGAGGAGTGGCTCGAGATGACAGGCACGCTCGAATCAGTCGGCTACCAGGCACGGGTCGCTGATGCTGCGGTTGCCGCCGCGCTCGCGGCCATGCCCACCGTCGTCATCGAGGGGCCGAGAGGCTGCGGCAAGACGTGGACAGGTCGGCGGTTCGCTCGCAGCGAGGTCCTGTTCGACCGAGACCTGAACGCTCGGCGCTCTGTGTCTGTGGCGCCAGGCCTCGCTCTCGAAGGGCCCGAACCACGGCTGCTCGACGAATGGCAGCTCGCTCCAGAGGTTTGGAATCAGGTACGGCACGCTAGCGACGAAGACCAGCGCAAGGGCCGGTTCATCCTCACCGGTTCGGCGGTCCCCCCTGACGACATCACCCGCCACTCCGGCGCAGGGCGCATCGCACGGGTTCGGATGCGTCCAATGTCGCTGGTCGAGACCGGTGAGTCCACGGGCGACGTGTCAGTGGGTGCCTTGCTCGACGCGGCACCAGTGAACGCCCAGCGGCCGGAGGCAAGCTTCAACGACGTGGTCGACGCCCTCTGCCGCGGAGGCTGGCCGCAGCTGTCGGATCTGTCAGCCGCCGAGGCCCAACTGTTCTTGGACAACTACCTCGATGACGTGTGCCGCACCGATGTGGCAGCTGTGGACGACGTGGCGCGCGACCCAGCCGGGATAGCAAGGCTGATCGCATCCGTCGCACGCAACATCGCCACGACCACGTCGTTCTCCAAGCTCGCTGCGGAAGCCGCTGGCGACCGGCCGCTCAACCGCACTACGGCCACTGAATATCTGCGTGCCCTGGAACGGCTCTATGTCGTCGAGGACGCTCCAGCTTGGCGTTCTCATCTTCGCTCCCGAGCAACCCTGCGGGCCGCGCCAAAACGCCACTTTGTCGACCCGTCACTGGCGGTCGCCGCCCTCGGGGGCAGTCCGCAAAGGCTCTTGGCTGACCTTGAAGCGCTCGGCTTCCTCTTCGAGTCGTTGGTGCTCAGAGACCTGCGCATTTACAGCCAGGTCAACCGGGCATCCGTCTTCCACTATCGCGACAGTGACCAGCTTGAAGCCGACGCCGTCATCGAAGCGCGCGATGGCCGGTGGATCGCTGCGGAAGTGAAACTCGGCGGCGAGCGCGACATCGAGCAAGCCGCTCAATCATTGACGAGGCTACGCGACAAGGTCGACACATCCCGAGCGGGCGAACCGTCCAAGCTGCTGATCATCACCGCGACCGGCTACGGCTACGACAGACCCGACGGCACGACGGTTGTTCCCATTACTGCACTCGGTCCATGACGGCGTTGGTTCGCCGACACCGCACGCGACCGCTCAGGCGGTGGCGGCTGCTTGGACTGTGGTGGTGACTTCGGGCGCCAGGTCCAGGCCACCGCAGTTCTGGAGCCGCTCGATGGTCTCGGCGTAGCGTTCGCGCTTTGCGGCCTCGCGCTCCGGAGCACGCTCGGCAAACTCGGGCATGACCTCGGCGGCGAACAACTCCATCGACTCGCAGATGTCCTCGTGGCGGTTACGCCCGGCCTGGCTCACGAAGATCAGCTCGTCGACCCCGGCGTCCTCGTAGGCCCGCACGAACTCGCGGATCTGGTCGGGCGTGCCGATGCAGCCGCGCAGCGAGTCCAGCCCGCCGGACGACACCAGGTTGTCGGCACCGTCCGCACCCACCGCCTCCTGCACGGTGGCGGTCAGCTTGGCAAACCCCATCTCCTCGCGGTTCTCCTCGAACTGGCGCCAGATGTCGGTGGCGCCGGGTGTGTGCGTGCCGAATGCGTAGTAGTGCAGCAGCGAGTAGGCGAAGAAGTGGAAGCCGTCGAGGCCCCGGTCGAGCGCCGTCTGCTCGTCGGGGTGGCACATGAAGCCCGTCGTCACCGCGATGTTGGGGTTCGGCGCCAGACCCACCGGGTCGGTGCAGGCCTCGAACGCCGCGTAGTAGTCCGACACCCACTGGCCGGCCTCGTCGGGATCGATGAACGAGAAGCTCAACGCGCCAAGGCCGCGCTGGCCTGCCATCAGGATCGTGTCGCGCTGGCTGCACGCGACCCACATCGGCGGGTGCGGTCGCTGCAACGGCTTGGGCACGACGTTGCGCGCCGGCATTGAGAAGAACTTGCCGGTGTGACCCTCGTACGGCGACTGCGCCATCATCTTGGCGATCTCGGGGACCGTTTCTTCCCACATGGCCCGCTTGTCGGCGCGGGCGATCTCGAAGCCGCCCAGCTCCATGTCGCTCGACGTCTCGCCGGTGCCGAACTCCACCCGACCATTCGAGATGATGTCGAGCGTGCCGATGCGCTCGGCCACCCGGGCCGGGTGGTTGTAGCCCGGCAGCACCGGCACGATGCCGTGGCCGATGCGGATGTTCTCGGTAGTAGCGGCGCATGCCGACAGGAACACCTCGGGCGCTGAGGAGTGCGAATACTCCTCCAGGAAGTGGTGCTCCACCTCCCACACGGTGCTGAAGCCGAGCTTGTCGGCGAGCTGCACCTGCTCGAGCGCCTCGTGCACGATGCGGGCCTCCGCGCCGTCATCCCACGGGCGCGGCAGCTGGTGTTCGTAGAAGATGCTGAAGCGCACGGGTGACCCCTTCGAGCGGCGACGAGCGGATCGTTAGTGTGCCGTGACCGGCGCGACTCGGTGCGGGCGGCAGTATGCGGCAGCGTGCTCGTTGCGCTCAGTCCGCCGCAGCGATGCTGGCAAAGGCGGCATCCACGATGCGACCGCCCCGCGGGTCGCCGGTGATGGCGGCATCCATCCGATTCATCACGTAGGCCACCGAGGTTCGCACGTCGAAGTCGACGACGGCGATGGATCCGCCCCAGCCGCCCCAGTACATGTGGTTCGGATTCGGGCTGGTCACCCAGCCGTCGAGCTGGCGAGCGAAGCCCAGGCCGTGCCGCAGTCGCAGCATCAGCACCTCGTCGACGTTGTCGACCTGCTCTTCGAGGCCCTTGCGCGCCCCGGCCTCGGACATGATCCGAACGCCGTCCACCTCGCCGCCGCAGGCCAGCATCGAATGGACCCGCGCAACTGCACGTGCATTGCCGATCCCACCCGCAGCCGGGATCTCGGCCGCTCGCCATGCACGCGTCCGGGGCTCGGTGGCGTCAAGCGAGCAGCTCGCCAGCGTGCGCACAGCGATCGAATCAGGGTCGATCGGCACGCCGCTCGCTTCGAGAACCTCCAGCAGGGACGGGGGCGGAAGCAGCTCGCCGACTCGGTGGTCTTCGGATTCGGGCAGGCTCATCCAGAAATCCGCGCCGAGCGGCTCGGCGATTTCGGTGCGGAACCAATCCGCCATGCGCGTGCCGGTGATGCGGTAGAGGATCTCGCCCTCGAGGTTGCCCTGGGTGACGGCGTGGTAACCCGACTTGGATCCTGGCGCCCACCACAGTTCCTGGGCAGCCAACCGTTCGGCGATCGCGTCGAGGTCGTACAGGTCTTCGGCCGATACCGGCGGCACGAACCCGGGCAGGCCCGCCGTGTGCGACATGACGTGGCGCACCAGCACGCCCTCCTTGCCGTTCTGTACGAACTCGGGCCAGTACTCGCACACCGGCGCATCGAAGTCCAGCTCGCCCCGATCAGCCAACGCGAGCATGCACGTCGCCGCCATGGTCTTGGTGGTGGAGTACACGTTCACAATCGTGTCCCGGTCCCACGGGGTGCCGTTCGTGTCAGCGTCTCCGGCCCAGATGTCCACGACAGACTCGCCGTCGACGGTCACCGCCGCCGCTGCACCAACTTCGAGGCCTTCGACGAAGTTCCGCTCGAAGGCGTCGCGGACTGCCTCGAATCCTTCCTTGCACGTGCCGTGGATCTCCATGCCGCCTCCCGAATCACGAATGCCCTGCGCCCTGCAGGCCCGTCCGGCGCACAGCATGGCAGCGTCAGTCGCCGACCACTCGCCACGCCTAGCTTGGTTCTGAGGTCCACACATGAGCGCGTTCGCATGAGCAGCACCGACACCCAGACACCGGGCGATGCACTCGGGCCAGCAACGACCCCTGCCCTGGACGTGCGCAACCTCGTGTCCGGCTGGGGCGGTGTGCCCGCCGTGCGAGACCTGTCGCTGCATGTGCATCCCGGCGAAGTGGTGGCGCTGCTGGGGCCCAACGGCGCCGGCAAGACCACCACTCTGCTGACCATCGCGGGGATCCTGCGGCCGATCGACGGCGAGATCGACGTGCTCGGCGAGCCGCTCGGCGGCGCGAGTGCACACCAAGTGGCGCGCAGGGGCGCCGCGTTGCTGCCCGAGGACCGGGGCATCTTCTTCCAGCTCTCCGTCGCGGAGAACCTGCGCCTGCACCGGCACCGTCGCAGCGAGGTGACCGAGGCCGACATCATCGGCTGGTTCCCGGCCCTCGACGCCCTGCTGGACCGCCGCGCCGGGCTGCTCTCGGGCGGCGAGCAGCAGATGCTGGCGTTGGGCTGCAAGCTCATCGCCGATCCGAGGCTCCTCATGGTGGATGAGATGAGCCTCGGGCTCGCACCGATCATCGTGGAGCGCCTGCTGCCGGTCGTGCGGCGCATCGCCGACGAAACCGGCACGGCCGTGCTGCTCGTGGAACAGCACGTGCATGCCGCACTCGCCATCACCGACAGGGCGTATGTCCTCAATCACGGCGAGCTGGCGCTGTCAGGAACTGCGGACGAGCTGGCGCAGCGACCCGAGGTGCTCGAGGCCAGCTACCTCGGGGAGCGCACCCTCGACCCCGAGTAGCGTCGGGGACTCCATGAGACATCTACCTGCACGACCATTGGCGCTGCTCGTTGCGTTCTGCCTTCTGGCAGCTGCGTGCGGCGGTTCAGACGACGCTGGCGACGACGCCCCGACCACCACAGCTTCGAGCGACGCCGCCACAGACACCGGCACGGCGACCGATGACACGACCGGCGACGGTGCTGGCGGCGTCGCAGCGGGAGGCGACGGTGCTGGCGGCGTCGCAGCGGGAGGCGACGGCGCGCCGGGCGAAGCGACGCCCATCGACCGCACCGGCGAGGTCATCCGGGTCGGCTACGTCAACAATGAGGGCGGCAATGTCTCGCTGCCGGAGTTCCGCATCGGCGGGGAGGTGGCCATCGGGGCGATCAACGACGCGGGCGGGATCCACGGCGCCGTCATCGAGCCGATCGTCTGCCTCTCCGACGGCACGCCCGAGAGTGCCATCAACTGCGCGATCAAGCTGATCGAAGAAGACGTCGACATGGCCTACATGGGCCTCGAGCTGGGCTCTGAAGCGGCGCTCAGCCTGTGGCTCGACGCCGGCATTCCCTACGTCTCGTCCCATTCGTGGGGACCCACCGAACGCAACAGTCCCGGCGCCTTCCTGCTCCACGTGGCGACCGGCGCCTTAGCAGTCGGCCCGGCCAAGACCTTCTCCGAACTCGGCATCGACCACATCGCAGTCGTCGTCCAGGACTCCTCCACCGCCTTGGACTTCATGGACAACATCATCGCCCCGGTGCTCGCGCACTACGGCATCGAGATGGAGCGCATCGTGGTCGATGCCGCAGCGCCCGACTGGACCGCTGCCATCGCCGCGGCGCAGTCCGCCGGTGTCGAGGGCATGATGGGCCAGCTTGACGAGTTCGGCTGCATCGGCATGGTCGGGTCGGCCGCCGCGAGCGGCTTCGACAAGCCGATCTTCGCCGGGTCCTGCACGCTGTACATCGGCGTGCTCGGGCCTGCCGCGATCGGCACCTACACCCAAGGCGACCTGTGGGGCCCGTGGGTTGCCGAATTTGCGCCGCCCGAGATCCAAGAACGCCTCGCGCACTACGCCGACCACATGACAGCGGCGGGGCACGAGCAGCTCGCCGAGGGCTGGGCCATCGCCCCCTACGGAGCATGGCGCGAGATCGAGTTCATCCTCGAGACGATCGAGGGCCCGATCACCCCCGAGTCGATCACCGACGCATTCGCCAACGCCGGCGAGACTCCCGGATGGTTCGGCCCCAACCTGCGCTGCGGGCAGGCACCGTGGCCGCCGGAGTCCTCGCACTGCATGTCGCACATCATGGTGTGGCAGGTCGTCGAGGCCGACGACGGATCACTGCGGCGAATCGTGGTCGGCGACGGATTCTTCGACGCCTACGAGCTGAGCGGGCTGTAGACAACAGTCAATATCCGCACAGCCTCCGGCCGATCTGCGAGCATCTGCGGATGAGTTGTCGGGCGATCTGAGGCGGATCTGCCGAAGTGGACCAGTACCTGCTCTTCGCGATCATCGGCTTGGGATCGGGCTGCCTCTACGCAGCACTGTCGATGGGCCTGGTCATCACCTACCGGGGCACCGGCATCATCAACTTCGCCACCGGCGCGATGGCGATGTGGGGGGCGTACGTCTACGACGAGCTCAGCGACACCGGCGATCTCGTGCTGCCGCTGGTGATCATTCGCAGCCGCATCAGCCTCGGAGGCAGCTCAGGCAGCGTGCCCTTCTGGGTGGCCATCGTGCTCGCTGTGCTGTCGTGCAGTCTCATCGGGCTGATGGTGCACTTCCTGGTCTTCCGGCCGCTGCGACGAGCCCCGATCCTGGCTCGCGTGGTCGCGTCGGTCGGCGTGCTGCTGATCATCCAAGCCCTGATCGTGATGCACTTCATGAGCAGCGCCCGCGTCGTCGCTCCGATCCTGCCCAACGAGCCGGTGAGCTTCGCGGGGGTCAGCTTCTCTCGCGATCGCCTCTGGCTCACCGCCGTCGTGCTGCTGGCCGCCGCGGCGGCATGGGCGTGGTTCCGCTTCACGCGCTTGGGGCTCGCCACGCGGGCCTCTACCGAGAATGAGCGGGCGGTCAGCCTGGCCCGCTACTCGCCGCAGATGCTGGCTGGCTCGACGTGGGTGCTGTCGAGCACGATCGTCGGCTTCCTGCTGATCATGGCCTCGCCGATCGTCTCCCTCAGCCCGTGGACCTACCTCTCGATCGTTCCGGCACTCGCCGCGGCGGTCATCGGTCGGTTGCTGTCGATCGCCGTCACGGTGGCGGCCGCGTTCGGGCTCGGCATCTTCCAGTCGATCGTCGTGTACCAGACCACCAATCCGTGGTGGCCCGACTGGGCGATCACCGGCATACCCGACGCGCTGCCGTTCGGGGTCATCGTGATCGCCCTGTTCGGCTTGGGCCACAACCTGCCGACCCGCGGCGCCGTCGAAGCCGATGCCCTGCCCGAGGTCGTCCGGCCGAAGATGCGGCCGAGCGTGGTCGCATCGGCCGTGGTGGCAGCCGGCGTGCTGACTGCGGTGACGCAGGGCAGCTACCGCATCGGGATCATGACCAGCATGATCATGACGATCGTCATGCTCTCGCTGGTGGTGCTGACCGGCCTCGTCGGCCAGATCTCGCTGGCCCAAGCCGCCATCGCGGGCGCCTCCGGCTTCGCGCTCAGCAAGCTGGGCGATTCGGCTGGCATCCCGTTTCCCATCTCGCTGCTGCTCGCGGCGCTCATGGCCACCGCCTTCGGCCTCATGGTGGGCGTCTCGGCCCTGCGCATCCGCGGTGCGCAGCTCGCGGTCGTCACGCTGGCCGGTGCAGTCGCGCTCGAGGAGTTCGTGTTCCGCAACTCCGCCATCACCGGCCTGTACGGCAATCCCATTACGGGTCCTTCATTGTTCGGCGCGAACCTGAGCATTCGCGAGGGAAGGAACTTCGCCCGCATGGAATTCGGATTCCTGGTGCTGGCCGTGGTGACCGTGTGCGCCATTGCCGTGGGCAACCTGGCCCGCAGCGCGACCGGGCGCCGATTCCTGGCCGTCCGTTCCAACGAGCGGGCGGGCGCGTCAGTCGGCATCAATGTTGCGGGCACGAAGATGCTGGCGTTCGCGATCGCGTCGTTCCTGGCCGGCGTGGGCGGCGCGTTCATCGGCTACAGCCGGGGCCAGCTCTCCGCGGAGAGCTTCGCCGTGCTCATCGGCTTGAGCTTTCTGGCGCTGGCCTACCTGTGCGGGATCACGAGCGTGCCCGGCGCCATCATCGCCGGGCTGTTCGCCCCGCTCGGCATCGTCTACATCACCGCAGATCGGATTTCCGAGCTGGGCCGGTGGTATCAGTTGGTGTCGGGCGTCGCGCTGGTGGCAACTGCGATCTTCTTCCCCGAAGGCGTGGCCGGCGCGTACCGCCAGAACCTCGCACGCCTGCGAGCATTCCGGTCACGCAGGCGGGCCCGGGCCGAGGCGCGCAAACGCAGCGATCTCGGCGTGACGCCCACCCTGCCTGGCGCCGGGACAGCGGGCGAGCCGGTTCGCCTGTCGGAGTATCGACGCAAGGAGCGCCAGAGGAGCTTCGAAGGCGCACCGGTCGTGCTGGCAGTGGAGGATCTCACTGTGCGCTTCGGCGGGCTGAAGGCACTGGACCAGGTGTCGCTGCGAATCCGCGAGGGCGAGATCGTGGGATTGATCGGACCGAACGGCGCCGGCAAGACGACGCTGATCGACGCGCTGACGGGTTTTGTGCCGTCCCGTGGGCGTGTGACGTTCTGCGAGGAGCGGCTGTCCCGTGAAGCCCCCCATGTGCGAGCCCAGCGGGGGCTGGCGCGCACGTGGCAGTCGCTGGAGCTGTTCGGTGACCTGACCGTGCGCGAGAACGTGCAGGTCGCCGCCGAGCGGTCCTCGATGCGCTCGGTGCTCGCCGATCTCGTCATGCCTGAGCGGCCAGCCGACACGTCGCATGTCGATGCAGCGATGCACATCGTCGGCCTGGGCGGCGACACCGAGACGCGACCTGCCAACCTCCCGCTCGGCCGCCAGAAGCTGGTCGGCGTTGCACGGGCACTGGCGTCGGAACCTCGGGTCATGCTCGCCGACGAGCCCGCCGCAGGGCTGACCACTGCGGAGAGCATCGCGCTGGGTGTCCGGCTGCTCGACGTGGCATCGGAGGGCGTGTCGATCCTGCTGATCGACCACGACATGAATCTCGTGCTCGACATCTGCGACTACATCTACGTGCTCAACTTCGGCCAGATCATCGCGGAGGGCACGCCGGCGCAGATACGTGTCAACGAGACGGTGGTCGACGCCTATCTGGGCTCAGGCGCTCACACATGAGCGACAGCGCTGCGGCCTAGGGCCTCGGGCGGGCAGCGGCGATGGCGGCGTGGATGCGGGCGGGGCTGAGGGGCAGCTCGTCGATGGTGATGCCCAGCGGCGAAAGGGCATCGCACACGGCATTTGCAATAGCGGCATAGGGGCCGAGAGTGCCGCCCTCGCCCACGCCGCGGATCTGGTTCAGGTTGTGCGCCGGATCGGCAACATGGCCCAGCTCGATCGATGGCATCCGGTCGGCCGTGATGGCCAAGTAGTCCATGAACGTGCCCGATTGCAGCTGGCCCTCGGCGTCGTAGACGAAGTGCTCATACAGCGCGCCGCCGACGCCTTGCGCGATGGCGCCGTGCATCTGGCCCTCCACGATCATCGGGTTGATCACGCGGCCGGTGTCCTCCACGCACACGATGCGCTGCACGTCCACCTCGCCGGTGCCAAGGTCGACCGCAACCACGACGGCCTGCGCGCCCGCCGCGAACGTGCCCGTCATCGGGTCGTAGAAGCGCATGGCCTCCAAGCCGGGCTCGAGTCCGGGCGGGAGCCGGTGCGGCTCGAAGTAGGCCAAGCGCGCCACCTCAGCGAGCGTGATGCCGACCGACGGGGCGTCGTGGGTGTGGATGAAACCGTCGTCGATGCTCAGCCACTCGGGTTCGGCTTCGAGCAGGTGTGCCGCGATGACGAGCGCCTTGGCGCGCACCGTGCGAGCCGCGAGCGTCGCAGCGCCCGAGCCGATGACGCCCTGGCGACTGGCGAATGCCCCCAAGCCGAATGCGAGGCGATCGGTGTCGCCCATCTCCACGGCCACGTCATCGACGCCGACCCCGAGCTCGGCCGCGACCACCTGGGCCATGGTGGTCTCGATGCCTTGACCCTGAGCCGTCACGCCCATCGCAGCGGTCACAGCGCCCGACGGGTCGATGCGGACCTCAGCGGACTCGTGACCGGTGCGGAATGGCAGCCGCGGCCCGGCCGACGCCTTCTGCCCGAGCCCGGTCAGCTCGTTGTAGCAAGCGAAGCCGATCCCGATGAGGCGGTCTCGCCCGGCGCTTCGGTCGTTGGCCCCGCCGTCGCCGTCCGGAATGTCGGCGCTCGATGCGACAGCCCGGGCGTCGCGTTGGCGGGCCCGGAACCCCTCGTAGTCGATGAGCTCGACGGCTTGGTCGAGGCAGTCGAGGTAGGTGCGCGAGTCGTGCACCAGCCGGGTGGGAGCGGTGTAGGGAACTTCATGGGGTGCGACCAGGTTGCGGCGGCGGATGTCCACCGGGTCGAGCCCGAGCGCAGCAGCGGCGTCGTCGAGCAGGCGTTCCATCACGAACACCGTCGCGGGCCTCGCGACGCCTCGGTACGGGCCGGTCGGCGCGGTGTTGGTGGCCACGCCCAGCACCTCGCAGCGATAGTGGGAGAGCTTGTAGGGGCCTGTCAGCAGGCCGCCGGCCATGAGCGGCTCGATGCCGGCCGTCCACGGCGGCGAGCTGTATGCCCCGACATTGGCGTGCAGCACAGCGTCGACGGCGATGAGTGTGCCGTCGGCCTCGAAGCCTGCTCGAACCCGGTACTGGTGGTCGCGCGCTTGCAGCGCCGTGACCATGTGCTCGGACCGAGTCTCGACCCATCCCACTGGTCGACCCACGCGGCGGGCCAGCTGGCACACGGCCGCATCCTCGGGATACAGCGCGGCCTTGGTGCCGAAACCGCCGCCGACATCGCTGACCTCCAGGCGTACTGCGCTCTCGGGCAGGTCCAACGCGGTCGCGAGGATGCTGCGGTGCAGGTAGGGCACTTGGGAGACTGAGTGCAGCGTGAGCTTGGCTCGACTGGCGTCCCAGACGGCCACGGCGCCGCGGCCCTCCATCGGCACGGCACCGTGCCGGTTGGTGCGAAAGGCGCGCTCGATGACGAAGTGAGCGCTGTCGAGGGCCGCATCGACATTGCCCGCATCGAAGGTCCGTGTGACGAGGAGGTTGCCGGGTGCGGCGTCATGCACCGGGTCGGCAGGCTGCGCTGCTGCTGCCACCGCGTCGACGTGTGCACCCAGTTCCTCGTAGGTCACCTCCACGAGCTCGCCTGCGTCGGCAGCGGCTGCCGGGCTGGTTGCCACGACCGCCGCCACCGCCTCGCCTTGATAGCGCACCTTGTCGGCGGCAAGCGCGGGCTGAGGTGTGGCGACATGGGTCGGCAACGCCGACTCGGCAATGAGCGCCAAGCCAGCGAAATCCGGGTCGGCGCCGGTTGCGACGTCGACTACGCCAGGGGCCTGCCGGGCAGCAGACACGTCGACCGAGACGATGCGCGCATGAGCGATGGGGCTTCGCACGAACGCCACACCAAGCTGCCCGTCGTAGCGGATGTTCGCGAGGTAGCTCCCCCGGCCTCGCAGCAGCCGGGCGTCTTCGCGTCGGGGGACCGGCTCGCCGAACGGCCCGCCGGTCGTCGGAACAGTCTCGTCAAGCTGGAACACGAGTCAGACCATCGAATAGCCGCCGTTGACGGAGACGGTCTGGCCCGTCGTCCATCCCGACAGCGGCGAGGCCAGCAGCAGCACCATCGGCGGCACGTCGTCGGGCACGCCGACACGGCGCAGCGGGTACATCTTGGCGATGCGGGCCATGCGCTCGTCGTCGGCATTGCCGGTGTGGTGGGCGAACCGATCCGAGCGCACCAGCCCGAGCGACACCGTGTTGGCGCGGATGCCGTTGCGGCCGAACTCCTTGGCGACCGACTTCATCAAGCCCATGGTGGACGCCCGGGTGGCGGCCACTGCCGCCAAGCGGCTCTCGCCCACTCGGCCCGAGTCGCCCATCAGCGACACGATCGAGCCCTCGATTCCGGCATCGACCATGTGGCGCACGACGGCCTGGGTCACCCGCAAGCTGCCCATGACCGTCACGTCCACCATCCGTTGCAGAGCGTCAGCGTCGATGTCGAGGAACGGCCCGGTGTCGGTGTAGGCCGCATTGTTGACCAGCACGTCGATGCTGCCGAGCCCGCGGGTCACCTCATCGACCGCCCGCTGCACGTCGTCGCCGCTGGTGACGTCGCAGCGGATCGCCAGCGCCGTGCGGCCGGCTTCTTGGGCTGCGGCTGCGCCCTTCTCCGCACCCTCGCTCGAAGCGTTGTAGGCGAAGGCCACGTTCGCACCCTCATCGGCAAACGCCGCAGCAATGGCCAGCCCGAGCCCCTGCCCTGCCCCGGTCACCAGGACATTCTTTCCTGCCAGCTGCAGATCCATCGCACACTCCGATTCGTCGGCCCCGCCCGTACGGGACTCCGTCAGTCTGCCGCAATCAAGCTTCGCGGGCTCCGTTGCTCAGCATGGACGTTCGGCTGGCGCCATGGATGACGCAAGCCATGACTCGCGATGATGGACATTGCTTGGCATCGAGATGTTGTCGGCTCCTGCCGATCCACCGACCGCAACATGATCTCCGTCGGTCATAGGGCCGTCGTCCCATACCCAGATTGATCTGGTGCGCGAGTCGTAGCGGGTGCCAGACCGAGGCAGGTTGATCCAGTGGTAGAACAGGCTCTCGTCATGAGCGTTCCTGCTCAGACCTGGGTCAATGTCGGGATCCCATCCGTGTGCAGTCTCCAGCACATGGACGTAGGGCTCTTCAATGATCAGATAGCCGCAAAGTTCGGCATTATTATGTTCATCACCGAGTTCGTAGCTCCACATGCCCGCGAACTCGGCTAATGGTGCGGTAGTCGTCGTGGGAGCCGCCGTCGCCGTCGTAGCCGTCATGGGCGGGAGCGAGTCGGCCGTTGACGACCCCGACCCCGTGCATCCGACCGCGGTCAGAGCCATCACAAGGCACGCTGGCACGACACGGATTGCGCCGATGCCGTCAATCGGAATGTCGGGGCGCACGAGATCAGCCGATTGTGACTTTGTGTCGCATTTTTAGTTTGTTCTGATTTATTAAACGCATTTCTAACTTTCCCTCGATTTCACTTAACTATTGTTCAGTACGGAGCACACTACATTGACCCGTGACGTGACGCAAAACCCGATTTGGCCCGCGGTGGAGTCCGTGTGCGCCACGCCCTGGAGTAGGGTGACGGGCATGGGGTACGAGCCGACTGAGCATCATCCGGCCTTCGAGGAGTACTCCGAGACGGTGTACGAGTTGGCCGAGGACGGGGTCGAGGTCATCCAGGCGCGTATTGCCGAACGGCTGGAGGTCTCGCGGCCGGCGGTGTCGGAGATGATCCGTCGCATGCAGCGCGAGGGCCTGGTCAATGTGGGCGAAGACGCGCACATCAGCCTGACCGACGAGGGCGAGCAGATCGCCACGACCGTGGTGCGCCGGCACCGGCTGGCCGAGCGGTTCCTGACCGACGTCCTGAAGCTGAGCTGGGCCGACGCCCACCACGAGGCCGGCCGCTGGGAGCACGTGATCTCGCCAGTCGTGGAGCGGGCGATGATGGAACTGCTCCATGATCCGAACACCTGCCCGCACGGCAACCCCATCCCCGGCTCTGACTACACCGCCCCGGCCGACGCGATGCCGCTCGCAGATGTCGGGCAGACCGGTGGCTTCACCGTGGAACGCATTCCCGAAGAGCTGGAGTTCGCACCCGGCCAGCTCGAGTTCTTGGAGCAATCTGGGCTCATGCCAGGCCGGTCGGGAACCGTCATGTCGGTGTCGCCTGACGGCACCGCCACTGTGGAGATGGACGAGGGCACGGTGGGCGTGAGCGCGTACACCGCCCAGCGGATACTCGTCACTGCGGGCGCCTGATCGACCCGGTCACACGCCGCTCTTGCGCGCGGTGCGTTAGCAATGCCTAACATGGGCCATAAGGAGTCGTGCACCACTTTGGTGCGCGCTCGGGCACTGCGCCGGAGTTCTCGAAACGATGATCGTCTGCCAATGTCTCGCGACGAATGAGGCCGCCATCCGACGGCTCGCCGCGCACGGCGGCACCACAGTCCGCGACGTGTCGGTGGCGTGCGGCGCCGGGACCGACTGCGGCAGCTGTGTCGCCATGATCCAGGCCGTGCTCGACCAGTGCGCGCTCGAGGCCATCGACCCCGGGCATCATCCTGTCCACTCGATCGCCTTCGAGGCGATCACGGTGGGCGCATAAGCTGGGGTTCATGCAGGGATCACCCGAAGTCATCGAGTTCTTGAACGAAGCGCTGACGGCCGAGCTGACGGCCATCAACCAGTATTTCGCCGCCTCCAAGATCGCTGACAACTGGGGATATAACCGGCTGGCCTCCAAGTACCACGAGGAATCCGTCGAGGAGATGCGCGACGCCGAGAAGCTCATGGAGCGCATCCTGCTGCTCGATGCGCTGCCCAACATGCAGCGACTGGGCACGGTGATGATCGGCGAGACCGTGCCCGAGCAGCTTGCCCTCGACCGGCAGCTCGAAGAGCACGCCATTGATCGGTACCGCAGCGGCGTGCGGCTCTGCCTCGACCAAGGCGACGCCGGCACCCGCGAGCTGCTCGAGCACCTGCTGGTCGGCGAGGAAGAGCACCTCGACTGGATCGAGACCCAGCAGAGCCTCATCGAGGACATCGGCGTCGAGCGATACCTGCAGAGCCAGATCTGCGACCACTAGGAGACTGCTGAGCAATCGGGTGTTGTGGGTGGGGGTCTGGGGGTTGTGGCGCGGTCGGGGTGTTCGGTGGCTGGCGGCGGGGTGCTGGCGGCGGTGGGGGGTCAGGTGGTGGCCCAGTTGGTGCCGTTGTGGTGCA
>JAJDZE010000056.1 GCA_022824805.1 Acidimicrobiia bacterium
ACAACCCAGACCAACCCGCTGTGCCCATCATCGCTCCCCAATCGTCCGCAAAACCGATCCCCCACGTCAGCCGGGCAACCAGCAGGCGCACAGCATTACGCGGCGCACCCAGCCAGCAGACTACGGCAACGCCCCACCCAGCCACAAGACCCCGGCCATGCCGCAAGAAAGACGCTGGCCATGCAGCAATGAAACCGCCCTGTGAACGAAGCTGCTCAGTCGTTGTCGGTGATGGTCATGATGCCCTCGCCGTCGGCGATGGCCGCTCCCTCGGGGCTCGACAGCGGCGGAATTGCTTCGAGGGGCCTCAGTTGCGGCGGGCGTCTTTGTAGGGGATGTCTTTGGCGTCGTCGGGTTCTTTGGGCAGGCCCAGGACCCGCTCCCCGATGATGTTGCGCTGGATCTCGTCGGTGCCGCCGGCGATCGACATGGCCGGGGTCGACATCAGGATCTCCGACACGATGCCGTCGGCGTTCGAGCCGGGGCCCACGAGCATCCCCATCGAGCCGGCGATCATCGTGTGGGCGGTGTGGCAGGCCCGTGCGGTCACCGACATGTTCAGCTTGGTGAGCGAGCCCTCGGGGCCGGGCGGCTTGCCGGCGGCGCGTGCGTCTCGGGCACGCTGGGTGGTCCACGACGAGATGCGGCGCAGCGTCTCCACCCGGGCGATCTGCTGGCGGATCACCGGGTCGCTGACCCGGCCGGTGCGCTGCGCTTCGGGCACGACGAGATTCGCCCGCCCGGCTCGCTGCGGGTACCACTTGTAGGTGGCGAAGTACTCGTCGCTCTCCTGGCGGGCCCACTCGACGGTCGGGCCGCCGTCGGCGGGGTAGCGAGGGCGGCGCGTGGCCACCGCCGCCCGCTCGTGGGTGAGCGTGGTGAGGCCGATGCGCCAGCCGTCGCCGGGGTTGCCGACCAGCTCGTCGCCGGGCACCCGGGCGTCTTCGAAGAACACCTCGTTGAAGGTGGCGTGGCCGTTCATCTGGCGCAGCGGGCGCACCTCCACGCCGGGCTGGTCCATCGGGATGAGGAAGTACGAGATGCCCTGGTGCTTGGGCACCTCCCAGTTGGTGCGCGCCATCAAGATGCCGAAGCTGGCCTTGTGCGCACCCGAGTTCCAGACCTTCTGGCCGTTGACGATCCACTCGTCGCCGTCGCGGTCGGCGCGGGTCACCAGTCCCGCCAGGTCCGATCCGTTGGTGGGTTCGGAGAACAGCTGGCACCACTTGTGCTCGCCGGTCAGGATCGGGCGCAGGTGGCGCTGCTTCTGGTCGTCGTTCGCGTGGGCGAGCAGCGTCGGCGCGACCAGGTACATGCTGACGCCTGCCGCGACGCCCACCGCGCCGACTGCGTCGAATTCGCGGGCCACCACGGCGTCCATCGAGGGCGGCAGGCCCCGTCCGTGCCATTCGGTGGGCCACGACGGCGTGCCCCAGCCGGTGTCGGCCAGCAGGTTGCGCCACTCGATGAGCGGCCGCTCGCGCTGCCAGTGCTCTTCCAGCCACGTCCGGGCTTCGTCACGGACCTCGTCAGCACTGACCATGCGCGCAGCGTAGAACCACCGCGCCAACGATGGTCGCAGCGGCTATGGCGCACCTCAACTTGGTGCTGATCCATCCATTCCGCGACGGCAACGGCCGGATGGCGCGCTGCGTGCAGACGCTGTTGCTCGCCGCCGCCGCCGTGCGCGGCGACGACCCTCTCGCGCCGGAGTTTCTCAGCATCGAGGAGTACCTCGGACGCAACACGCTGGACTATTTCGCAGCACTCAGCGCGGTCGCCGATGGTCGATGGTCGCCGGAGCGCAGCGCGCGCCCCTGGATCGAGTTCTGCTTGACGGCGCACCTTCGCCAAGCGCAGACCGTGCTCCGCCGGGTGCTCGAGTTCGAGACGCTGTGGGATGCGTGCAGCCAGCTGGCTCAACAGCGCGGCGTGCCCGAACGCGCGGTGGGCACGCTCTGCGACGCGGCCCGAGGGTGGACCGTGCGCCGGTCCCTGTACCTCGCCCGCACCGAGACGACTGACGGGGAACCGATCAGCGACGGCTTGGCCTCGCGCGATCTGCAGCTGATGGTGAGAGCAGGGCTGCTCGCCGCACTCGGCGACACACGCGGGCGGCGGTACCGCTCCTCCGCCGAACTCACCGACATCTGGCAGCAGATCCGCAGCATGCGTGGGGCCGATGGCCCGCCGCATCCGAGACGTGGCCTACTGCCTCGACGCCGTGGTGGGGCCGCATCCGTCCGAGCCACAACCCGGCCCACGGGGTGAGGCTGCGCTCTTGGTTGTCACACCCCCTTGGTGCACTGAGGGAAACACCACGTGCACCTCACGGGCACGCTTCCCAGAAGCGGAGAAACCACCATGGACACCTCGACTCAGTCTCGGGAACGGGCCGGCGACTGGCTGCTTGCCATCGCCGTGGCGCTGGCCGGTTGCCTGCTGGTCCTGAGCTGGACAATGGCCAGCGGCTAGCCGAGCCCGCCCGGTCACCAGGAACGTTCTGCTAAGTAGAGGCCAGCCTCTACAAGGAGACACGCATGCTCATCGACAATCCCCGAGGCGGCTACCGCTTCCTCACCGGCATCTCGCCGTTCTCCAGCGGGGTCGTGGCGTCAGACGGCCATGAGGTGATTCATGCCACGCTCGGCGCCCATGTGCCGTGGCGCCAAGGGTTCGAGCTGATCGACGCTCACCTGTCCGCTGTCGGTCGGGAGCGCCCGGCCCTGTGCGCGATCGAACTGCGCTGCCCCGAGCCGTACTCGATGCCCGGTTTCATCGAGTTCAACGCGGGCTATGTCGAGCTCATCCGCTCATGGGACCTCTACGTCGGCGATCACAACCCGCTGGCGCGCACCAACGTGGCCCCGGCGCACAGCCCGCCCTCCGAACCGGTGCTGCACGCCTTCTCCTACACCGTCGAGGCTGCAGCCGATGCGCCGACGACGTTCGTGGTGTCGGGTGCGGGGGAGATTCCCGAGGCAACGCTCGACGACAACGAGATCATCCGCAAGGGCGAGACCGATGCCGAGGCCATGCGAGAGAAGGCCGGCCACGTCGTGGCGACGATGGGGTCGCGACTCGCGGCCATGGGTGCCGGCTGGCACCAGGTCACCACGACCGACGTGTACACGGTCTTCATGCACGAAGGCCTGCTCGAAGACGCGGTCATCGGGCAGATCGGGCCCGCCACCCGCCACGGCCTGCGCTGGTACCGGTCGCGCCCGCCGGTCATCGATCTCGACTTCGAGATGGACGTCCGCGGGATCCGGCACGAGATCACTGTGTGAAGAAATCCTCAAACGCACCGAGCCAACCCATGACTACGCGCACGACGCCGCGCGAACCCGTCGCTGGTGTGGCGGCGACCTGAGAGACTGGGCGGCGTGGCCCGCAACGTTGTCGGAGGCGAACTGCAGCCGTGCTCGTATCACCCGCTGACGGGCTGGTTCAGGGACGGCTGCTGCAATACCGACACGGGCGACTTCGGCGTGCACACGGTATGCGCAGTGATGACGGCGGAGTTCCTGGAATTCTCCAAGGCGGCCGGCAACGACCTGTCGACCCCGCAGCCGACGGTCGGCTTCGACGGCTTGGTCCCCGGCGACCGCTGGTGCCTGTGCGCGTCCCGCTGGACTGAAGCGATCGAAGCGGGAAGCGCTCCCCCGGTCGTGCTCGAAGCGACCCACGCCCGCACCCTGGAGTGGGCTTCGCTGAGCCAGCTCAAAGCACACCGCCACACCGGCGATTCCACCTGACCCCACGGCCGAGCCAAGCGAATTCGTGCCCCACACCCTTCGGCAGGCGCAACTCGTGGACGTCACCCCGGCGCACGGAGTTCTTCCATCAAGCTGGCAACGGCGGCCATCTCGGCCCGATCGGCTTCGTCCGCCTCCAATGCAGCAGCCTCGGCAGCAAGAGCACGGCCGTCACGAAGACGCTCGGCCTCATTCACAATCGACCTGCGCACCGCCTCGGATTGCGTCAGCCCCTGCGCTTCGGCTCTGCGAAGAGCCCGGAGCGCCTCGTTGTCGAGCCGAACAGAGATCGCGTGCGCCACTCCCTCAATGTATGACGTTTCGCAGTACAGCAGCTCCGAATTTCACGGCACGGTGCCAGATGGAACTTGATCCGACTGTCAGCGGTAGGTGGCGACCGAGACGCCGGGGAGGCCGTCGAAGCCGGACGGATCAGCGGTGATGACAGTGCGGACTGTCAAGAACATGACAGTCGCTGCATTTGTGCCTGATGTTCGGCGGGCAGACTTCGGGGGTGCGCGTTTTGTGGCGCGGATTGACGCTGGCCTGCCCGTCGTGCGGCGGACGCGGCCTGTTCCGGCGCTGGGGGCTGTTTGCCATGCGAGAGCGGTGCCCGAGCTGCGGGCTGAAGTTCGAGCGCATGGAAGGTCACTGGCTGGGCGCCGTGGCCGTCAACACGGTCGTGTCTGCGGCGGCGGTGATCTTGACCGTCGTGGCGGCGATGCTCGCCTGGGGCACCGATGTCAGCCGTGGCTTGCTGCTGGCGATCGCCGCTCCTGTCGGCGTCGGCGTGCCGGTGCTGTTCGACCCGGTGTCGCGCACGCTGTGGACGGCGATCGATGCGCTGGTCAGGCCCCCGAGCCCAGCCGACTTCGACATGCTGCCGGCCACGATGCTCGACGAAACCGGTGGACCGCCCACGCTCAACGAACGCGCTGACCCAGCCCAATGCGAGCAGGCACGGCCGTAGCGTGTTTGCGAACACCCCGGAACCGTCCCTGCTTCGGCAAACGGCCGGGGTTACGTCGTCCTTGGGACGCGGCGAGCGCCATCAATCCGGATCCGAAGTGGACTCGGCGTCGGCATAGTTTGCAGCTACGCGGTCTCGAACTGAAGCGAGTTGAGGTCGAGATCAGGCGATCTGGCCGACACATTCAGCATCTCAATGCCGACCACCTGTTCGGCTGCATTGAAGTCCAACACCACCCCGGGCGCGACCTCGAGCGAGTCGACGATCGCAGAATCATCGAGATGGAAATACAGCGCGTCGTCCTCCTTGTCGATTCGCAGCTTCATGCCTCACCTCGCATTCCGCGGCCAGGCAGGAGGCGGCAGGCTGAACCACGTCGGCGCCGCGCCGCTCTAGCAGCCCCACGCGTCCAGGGACTATTCGGTCTCTCACTGCGCTGCCTCCTGCCACCCGCCGTCGGCTGCGGTGAACTCGAGCGTCTCGATGTCGTCCCATTTGACGAGCAGGCTAATGCGCTGCTCGGGGCCGCCGGATTCGACGGAGCGGTGCCCCCGCCGTGCTCCTGCTCCCACTCGCACACCGCAGCAAGCCCCTCCTCGATACGGGCCGCCCGTTCCGCAGCCGCGAAGCCCGAGCCGAGCTGGATGCTCTAGCTACGGAGTTCTTTCAACAGTTCCTCTGTTGTCTTGGGACGGAACGCGTCCTTCGGCACGTCAGCAAGGCTCGCGCCAGACCGTGGGTAGTAGCCGCCGACGTACTCCGGGCGCGGATCCCGGGGCGGCTTACGCTTGGAGCGGCGCTTCTTCGCCATCAGCATTCTCCGTTCCCAGTTCGCGTATCTGCCGAAACTCTAACGACTCGATATCGGCCCACTTGAGCAGGATGCCACCGCCCGTCCACACGTAGCCGCCGTCGAGGCTGACTGGGTCGCCGGTGTCCTGATCGAATTCGGCAGCATGCGCGATGTAGATGTCTTGGGCCGGACCATCCGCCCCGACGTAGGACCTGATCGGGACGGCATTGGCGTAGAAGCCGCCGACCCAGCGGCCCGACCGCAAGCGGCATCTCACGAACCCCGCGTCGGCGGTGTCAAACAGCAGGTCCCAGGCAGACGGGGCGCGGATCGGACCGAGCAGCCGTGACATCGGCGACCCCGAGCGGCGCACCAGCAGGCCCAGTGCCCACCCTCCCGACGCAGGTAGCACCAGGTAGAGACCAGGAACGAGATACAGCCACCACGGCAACGCTTGGCGTGCGGCGAAATCACGCCCGTAGGTAGCCATCAGCCAGTAGAGCGGCCCCGCCCCCAATGCGAGGCATATCGCCGACAAGCCGGCCAACCGCAGCAGCCAGTCCTTCAGGCGCCGACCGTAACGCTGCACATGCCGCTCGAATCCCCAGGCTGCGAACGCGCCCGGAAGCAGCAGCACCAGCACCAGCAGTGCGACCTCGTAGCCGGACGTCACCGAGCTGCCCTCAACCGCTGCGGCAACACGCCTGGCACCGTCGTTGCATCATGACGGCACAGTAGGAGTGATACCTGCATGAGTTCCAGTAATTTTCGTGCCTCTTGCGCACCACTGCCCGCCCGCCGGCGAACACCGTGTTGCGCGCAGCGATGTCGTTGTGGCACACCACCTGTCCCGACCCCACCGCCTGAGGGCCCTCGGCGAAGCCCGAGCCCGCAGCGCACCCCGCGGCGCAGTCCTGACGGGACCTCAGCAGCTCCCCCACCGAGGTGAGCTCGCCTGCGCCTCAGCCGCCAGCACTCGGCATCGGCCGGGAGGCGGTGCTTTGGGTGAATTGCGCTAGTGGTTCGTCGTTGATTTGGTTGGGGCGCGTAGTGTTGGGTGTGTGACTTCGGGATTTGTTGTGTCGGTCGAGGAGCGGGCTGCGCTGGAGCGGGTGGCGCGTTCGGGCTGCGAGCCGTGGCGTCGGGTGCGTCCGGCCAGAGCGCT
>JAJDZE010000062.1 GCA_022824805.1 Acidimicrobiia bacterium
CGGCGTACGCGCCTGAATTTGAAGGCATGTGGGAGCATCCGCATCGCGGTTCTCCGTTTGTCGAGAGCGATTATCTGCGCGAGGGCACACTGGCAATTGAGGGTTCGTGCGTACTCATTGTCGAAGGCGGGTCACAAGAACGCCTCATGCTGTTGCTGCCTCGTCTCTTGCCGCTTTACCGACCACCTGCATCCGGCAGCGGAGACATACAAGATGGAGGCCCCGAATACGCCGCCGCGTGGCTGCCGACGCTGTACGACGAAGAATCGCAGTCACTGTGGGTCGGCAGCGGTGAACGGGTACGAGCCGGAGACAGAGTGTCCGTGAGCGGGTTCTCGTCAGGTGATCACGTCGAGAAATGCAATGCGGATTGGTCGTTTCGCGCGGACTACATCGAGCAATGGCCTTGACGCAAGCGGCCGGTGGGGCACGGCGGCACAACTCTGAGCGATTTTGGTCTCGGACCAACTAGCCGGTCCCCATCCCTATCGGCAACTGGTCAACTGCCGTAGTCGGGATCGCGGCGTTCGGCGAAGGCCCGCATGCCCTCTTTCGCGTCGAGGGAGGCGAAGGCTGCCCGGGTGTATTCCTGGTAGAGCCGAAGGCCGTCGGCCAGAGACATCTCCCGGCCGCGCAGGGCCATCTCCTTGGTCATGCGAATGGCGGCGGGGCCGTTGGCCGCGATCTGGTCGGCGATGCCACGGGCAGTCGCCTGCAGGTCTTCCGGTGCTGTCATCTCGCTGACCAGCCCGATGCGCAGCGCCTCGGCAGCGTCGATGAACGAGCCGGTCAGCAACAGCCGCATCGCGTCCGACGAGCCGATCAGCCCCGGCAGCCTGAGCGCGCCGTAGCCGTGCAGGATGGCCCAGCGCACTTCCGGGCAGCCGAACTGGGCAGTGTCGTCGCAGACCCGGATGTCACAGAACAGCGCCAGCTCCAGCCCGCCCGCCAGGCAGTAGCCCTGGATCGCGGCGATCGTGGGCTTGGCGGTTTCCATACCGATGTCGAACCGGTCAGGGCGCCACGGCATCCAAGCATCTCGATCCGCAAACTCGCTGAGATCGTGGCCCGACGTGAACGCTCTGCCCGTTCCGGTCACGATCGTGCAGCGCACCGCAGGGTCGGCGTCGGACGCGAGCAGCGCTTCGCCGATGCCGTGGTACATCTCGTCGGTCATCGCGTTGAGCTTGTCGGGTCGGTTCAGCGTGATCGTCGCCACGTGCCCGTCAACCTCGTACGTCACTTCATCCATAGCCCGCCTCCCCAATCGAGTCGCGAGATGCTTGCACGGCGAGCGAGCGAGTGCCGACGGATGCCGGCGCATGCGCGAGAAAATCGTTCGTGCGGCCGATGCAGGCACCTGTACGTTGCGGTTCTAGGCCTGACTCCCCAGCGAGTTCCGCGCCTTCACGCCGATCAAGGACCTGTGCCGGCCGATGACAACCACACTGAACGACCTCGTGAAATCCAAGGGTTACGTGGTGGCCGATGGTGCGATGGGCACGCAGCTGTTCGCCGCCGGGCTGTCGGCAGGGTGGTCGCCGGAAGAATGGAATCTCAGCCACCCCGACAAGATCAGCGCCGTCCACCGGGGGTACCTGCAAGCAGGCGCAGACCTGATCGTGACGAACAGCTTCGGCGGCAACTGCTTCCGGCAGTCGCTGCATGGCTTTGAACGGCAGGTGCGCGAGCTCAACGTGGCCGCTGCGCAGATCGCTCGGACCGAAGCCGACGCCGAGACGCAGCAGTCGGAGCGGCCGGTGCTAGTCGCCGGCTCGATGGGCCCGACGGGCGAGCTGCTGGCGCCACTCGGCGACATGAGCGTCGAAGCCTGCGAAAGCGCCTTCGCCGAGCAGGCTGCTGCGCTCGATGCGGGCGGGGTCGATCTGCTGTGGATCGAGACGATGAGCGCGCTCGACGAAGTCGAGGCTGCCGTCCGCGCAGCACGTCGGGTGAGCGATCTGCCGGTCGCAGTCACCATGAGCTTCGACACCGCCGGCTGCACGATGATGGGCGTCACCGGCAACGAGCTGGCCGACCGGCTGGGTCCCCTGGAGGTCGCCGCCATCGGCGCCAACTGCGGCAACAACGTGCCCGACACCGAAGCGGCGGTGCTCGCCATTGCCCGAGTCGCTCCCGACACTCCGGTCATCTCCAAGCCGAACGCCGGTGTGCCGGTGTGGCACGGTCATTCGCTCGCCTACGACGGCACCCCAGAACTGCTTGCCGCTCACTCGCACCGGGTTCACGCCGCCGGCGTGAGCGTGATCGGCACCTGCTGCGGCAGCACTCCCGAGCACACTGCCAAGATCGTGGCCGTGCTGGCCGGCGACGAACCCCCGCCGGCTGTCGCCGCAGAGCCAAACCCTCGCGAGACGCTCGATGAGCGGCTCGTCCGCCGACGTCCTCGCCGGCGCCGGCACCGCCCTTGACCGCGACCCGAACCCGCCATTTCCGCGTGCGATCTAGGGTGAGCCCATGAACGGTCAGCTGCTTGCGGGAACCACCAAGGGCGTCTTCGCCATCGACGACGCGGGGTCCACACAGACGCTCGAAGCACGCCACGTCCGCGACCTCGTCAACGTCGACGGTCGCCTCTTCGCCGGTGCGGCCGCCGGCCTGTTCACCAGCACCGACGGGGGCCAGACCTGGGCCGGGCCGCAGCTCGCCGGGCGCGAGGTGTGGCAGATCCGGGCCGCCAGCGACGGCCGGCTGTACGCCAGCACCGAGCCCGCGGCCCTGTTCCGCAGCGACGACAACGGCGCGACGTGGGACGAGGTCACGGCGTTCGCTGCACTCCCCGAAGCGGAGCGCTGGTGCGTGCCAGTCGAGCCTCCCCTGCCAGGGCGGGCACGTGCGCTCGTCATCGACGAGGACGATCCCGACCGCGTCTGGGTCGGCGTCGAAGTCGGCGGCGTGGCCCGCACCACCGACGGCGGCGAGAGCTGGACGGTCGACCTGCCCGGCGACAACCCAGACATCCACATGATGTTCGCCCACCCCGCCGAGCCGGGCGTGCTGTTCATCAGCACCGGATACGGCCGCTTTGACGGCGTCGCCGAAGAACTCGAAGGCAACGCCGGCGTGTTCCGCTCCGACGATTACGGCGAGTCATGGCAATACGCCTGGAAGGGCGTGGTGCCGCGCTACTCGCGACCGCTGTGCATCGACCGCCGCGACCCCTACAGCGTCACCGTCGCCAGTGCCCCCACTGCGTTCTCGCATTACAAGGACGCCGGCGGGGCTCATGCGGCCCTCTACAGGTCGGATGACCACGGCCGGTCGTGGCGGTCGCTCTGCGACGACGCCCACTCGCCGTCGCCGGTCAACTTCCATGGCCTGATCGCCGATCCCGACAACGTGGGCGGGGTGCTCGTGGGCACCGACACCGGCGAGGTATGGCAGGTGTCCGACGATGCCCAGTGGACCGAGCTCGGGTCGGGTCTCCCGCTCGTCTGGTCGCTGGCGGTGGTCTGACGCGACGCGGGCGGCCATCCACACCGCACGTCAGCGACGCTGGAGACGGAGAGCATGCAGGACCGCTACGGCCTCGAAGTGAGCACCTCATCCGCCGCGGCCTGTGACGCCTATGTCGAGGGCATCGACCGCATGCTGTCCGCCGAGGCCGGGGTCGAGGAATGCCTGTCGGCGGCGATTGCAGCAGACCCCAGCTTTGCCCTCCCTCACGCCGCCTTGGCCCGCCAGCACCAGCTCTACGTACGGCCCGACGAAGCACGGGCCTCAGCGGAGGCCGCCGTTGAGCTGAGCCACTCGGCCACGGCGCGGGAACGCCAGCACGTCGAGATCGTGCGGCTGCTCGTTGGCGGCAGAGTGCCCCAAGGCCTTGAGTTCATCCGTCAGCACGTCATCGACTACCCACGGGATGCGTTCGCCTTGGCGCCTGCCTGTGGCGTGTTCGGCGCCATCGGTTTCAGCGGCCGCATCGGCCGCGAAGCCGAGCTGCTTGCCTTCCTCGAGCCGCTCGCCCCGCACTATGGCGACGACTGGTGGTTTGCCACTGTGCACGCCTTCGCCCTCATCGAGACCGGCCGCTGGGACCAAGGCCGGCAGCTCGCCGAGCGTGCGCTCGACCAGCGGCCCGCCACTCCCCACGGTGCCCACACGCTGGTACATGCGCTCTTCGAAGCCGGCGCGGATGACGAAGCGGTCAGCTTCCTCGAAGGGTGGCTCCCCAATACCGACCGGGCGAGCGTGCTGCACTGCCACATCTGGTGGCACTACGCGCTGGTGCTCATGGCGGTCAGCCGCCACGACGATTCCTGGCAGGCCTTCCGTCACAACTGCCTGCCCGGGGCAACCACCAGCCCGCCGATCACCGTGTTCTCTGACTCGTCGTCGTTCATGTGGCGGTCGGAACTGGCCGGGCAGCCTCGCGATCGCACCGTCTGGCAGCAAGTTCGAGAGTTCTACGAGGAGCGGTTCCCGCAGCCCGTCGTGTTCGTCGATGCCCACGCCGGGCTCACCTACGCCGTCCTCGGCGAGACCGAACAGCTCCAAGCGTGCATCACCCAACTGCAGGAGCTGGGCGAGGCCGGCCGCCTGCCGGCGGGCACCACCGGAGCAACGCTGGCTCGGGCCTACAGCGCCTTCGTCGACGAGAAGTGGTCGACGGTCATCGATGTCCTCGAGCCGCTGATCCCCCAAGTCGTCCGCATCGGCGGCAGCCGCGCCCAGCGCGATCTCATGACCAATACGTTGCTCGCGGCCTATGTCAAGTCCGGTCGTACCGACGAAGCACGAGCGTTCTGTGCCCAGGTCATCGACCGCCGACCCACACGCCCGGTTGCCGGCTTCGAACTGTGCTGATCAGCGGTCGCGAGATCGCAGCTCTCCGCCAGTCAGAACCCGTGCCAGTCGTCGAGCGCGGCCTGCTGAGCGTCAGCTGTCGCGGCGGCGACGGGCAACGCTGGCAGCGACAACGATTCCCACGGCAATTCCTACCGCTACACCGGTTCCTACGTTCCCGATGAGTGCGCCGAAGCCCGCTCCGCCGCCCGCTCCGATGGCTATGCCAATACCGAACCCTCTGCCTCCGCGCATGTCGTGTTCCCGTCGTCGTGCGCCCGAACCGTCGAACCTATCCGCGCCGCGCCGCGTCTGAAAGGCCCGCCGATGGCGAGCGACGACGCTGCTCAGTCGTTGTCGGTGATGGTCATGATGGCTTCGCCGTCGGCGATGGCCGCGCCTTGGGGGCTGGACAGCCATACTCGGAAGACCTCGTCGGCTTCGCTGTAGCTGTCGTCGTTGAGGTACACCGAGGCCGATTTCTCGGTCTGGCCGGGGGCGAAGGTCAGCGTGCCGTCCATGTACCAGAACTCGTTGCCCGCGATGGCATAGGGATCGAGGTCGTAGGCGTGGTCGGACTCCCAGCGCACCTTGACCTGATGGTCTGCTCATCCGTCTCGACAGGCCGCCACCGTCACTCGTTTCGGCGCTCGCAGCGCAACTCCCGGTTTGCAGTTAGAGGCCCGCCACCGACGAGAAGAACAGGTCTGCGTCTGGACCTGTGAGGTCGGTCTGCACTGGTTCTCTCCCGCCGACGCGGATGACACCCCGAACACTTCGGGGCCCGCCCATCATGAACTAACGACGTCTGCACGGTGGCTTGGGGCCAGGTGGCCTCGATGGCGTCGGGCAGCCCCGGCAGGCCGTCGCAGCACACGATCAGCACGTCGCCGACGCCTCGGTTGGCGAGCTCGGTGAGCACCCCCAGCCAGAAGCTGGCGCCTTCGCCGTCGGTGTCGCCGACCCCGGATTCCCCCCAAGTGCTTGGGGTCCTGGCCGTCGACGCCGACGGCCAGATAGGCGGGACGGTTGGCGACGATCCCGTCGCGGATCTTGACCTGCAAAGCGTCGATGAAGATGATCGGATACACGGCGTCGAGCGGCCGGCTGCGCCACGCCTCGACCTCGTCCCACACACCGTCGGTGACCCGCGACACCAGATCGTGGGACACGTCCACGCCGTACATCTCCCCCAGATGCGCCTGGATGTCGCGAACGGTCATGCCCCGCGCGTACAAAGCGACGATCTTGTCGTCGAACCCCTCGAAACGAGTGCGG
>JAJDZE010000168.1 GCA_022824805.1 Acidimicrobiia bacterium
CCCACCGAACGCGACCTTGGGCGCAGCGTGCCGTGGTTCCCGCTCGTCGGAGCAATCGTTGGTGCCGTGAGCGGGGCGGTGTTCTGGGCCGTGTGGCAGCCGCTGGGCGCTCCGTTAGCGGCCATCCTGGCTGTCGCCACCGGTGTTGCCGTCACGGGTGCCTTCCATGAAGACGGCCTGGCCGACACGGCAGACGCCCTCGGCGGCACAACGCCCGAGGAGCGCCGCGAGATCATGAAGGACTCCCGGCTGGGGACCTTCGGGACGCTGGCGCTTGTGCTGGCGACGCTGGTGCAGGTCTTCGCTGTCATGCCGCTGGCGTCACGCGACGCCGTGGTTGCCATGGCCCTTGCGCACGGGGTCGGGCGCGCACTCGCGGTGGCGGCGATGGCCTTGACACCGGCAGCGGCCGGCTCGGGTCTGGGCCGTTCCTACACAGCCCATCTGCGGGGTCTGCCGTGCGCGCTCTCGCTGCTGGTCAGCTACGGCGCTGCGTTTGCACTCGGGCCGGTGGGCGTGTTCGCCGTCGGCGCGGCCACAGGCGGGGCATTGGCCGTGGGACTGGTTGCCTATCGCCGGTTCGGCGGCATGACCGGCGACGTGCTGGGTGCGACAGCGCAGGTCAGCCAGATGGTCGCGCTGGTGGCAGTGTCGCGGCTGCTCGACGACTTCGGCTGGTTCTGGTCGTAAAGTCTTGACCGAACAGCCCGCCCTCCGGTCCGAATGAGCAGACTGCGGATGCGCCAACCGACCGAATCCCCAGCCCAGGACAGAACGAATCGCGACGGCTTTGCCGCGATGGCCATCTTGGCGCTGACCATCGCGTTCATCGTCGCGATCATCGTGTTTGCGATTGCCTGACGCCGTCTCGAGCCGCGGCGCGAGGCGATGGGCTGTGGCGCGATTTGCCGCCCATGCCGGGTGCCTGAACCCCCGGCAGCCAGACGACGGCTGTGCTTGAATGACCCACTTGGCAGGCGGCGGTCGCACCGGCGCGCCATCGGGCCTGCCGTGTCCCGAGGGAGGGAACTGCATGACGACCAGCGAACGTGATCTGCTGCGCGGATCGAAGCGACGCCCATGGCGGGCGATCTTGGCGCTGCTCGCCGTCTTCGCACTCGTTGCTGCTGCGTGCGGCAGCGACGATGACGACGACGACTCGGGCGCCGCCACACCGGCCACCGAAGCCGCCGCCGAACCAGCGGACGAGCCCGAACCCGAGCCGACCGAGCCCGCAGAAGAGCCGGACGAGCCGATGGCGCCGAGCGGCGAGCCGATCAAGGTCATGACGGTCACTACGCTGAACGCGGCAGGTCCGACGTATCACAACATCGCCAACACGGCGATGGCCTACGCCGACTACATCAACGCACGGGGAGGCATCGGCGGCCGGCCGCTGGAGGTCACCGTCTGCGACGAGATGTTCGACCCTGCGGTGGCTGCGGCCTGCGCCCGCGAGGCCGTCGAGGAGAACATGGTGTCGGTCGTCGGCTCGTTCACGTTCTTCGCGGAGAGCATCGTGCCGGTGATCGCCGAGTCCGACATCACCTGGTTCGGGCCGTGCTGCCCGATCACGCCGTCGGAGTTGACCAGCCCGCACTCGTTCCCCATCGGCAACCAGCCGATGTACGCGGTCGGCATCGTCAAACGGGCCATCGACGACGGATGCCAGGCGATCAACGCCGTGATCATCGACGGTGCCCAGATCTTCATCGCGCCAATGGAGAATGCGATCGCAGCCCTTGGCCAGAGCTTCGGCGACATCATCATCCTGCCGCCGACAGCGCAGGACTACTCCTCAGAGGTCGCCCAGGCGACGACCGACGCCGACTGCGTGATCGGCATCGTCTCCGAGACGCCGTACATCACCTGGAACACGGCGTGGACCCAGTCGGGCACAGACGCTCGCCAGTACGGCCCGCAAGGCAACCTGAACGAGATCTCCGCCGCCGGCAACGAAGAGTCGACCGACGGCGACATCATCGGCGGCATGTACCCCGACATCTCGACTGCGCCGTGGGACGAGTACCGGCTTGCCCTCGATGAAGGCGGCTGGGACACCACCGAGCACGACTACAACAGCCTGGGCGGCATGGGCACGTGGGCGGCGTTCGCTGCCTTCACGCAGATCGCCGAGACCATCGACGGCGAGATCAACGCGACCTCGTTCTTCGAAGCCGCATCGGCCACCGACAACCTCGATCTCGGCGGCATGGTCCCAGTGCTCGACTTCACCCAGGAGTGGACCGATGGCCTTGAGGGCTACCAGCGCCTGTTCAACCGCAGCGTCGTGTTCAGCAAGCTGGAGAACGGCAAGGTCGTCCCGCTGACCACCGAGTTCGAAGACGTCGGCGACCTGGCCACCGGCAACGCCGGCTGACCGTCATCTGAGTCGGTCATCTGAGTACTGACGCCCGTGCCGGGGTGGCCCGAGTGAGCGATCACCAGCCACCCCGGCGCAGGCGCGAACCGGCCTAGCGCCGCTGCGACGGGAGCACCATTGGACGAGGTCATCCGCTTCGCCCTGCTGGGTTTCGGGGTCGGCGCCTTGTACGCGCTGGCCTCCCAAGGCTTGATCGTCGTCTACCGCGGCACCGGCGTACTGAACTTCTCCCTTGGCGCAACCGCAATAGCAGGCGTGTTCCTGCAGTGGGAACTGCAGAACCGGGCCGGCTGGCCGTTCCTGCTCTCGGCCCTGACGGGCGTCGCGCTGTCAGCGCTGCTCGGCGCCCTGACGCACTGGGTGATCATGCGGCCGCTGCGACGCGCCAGCACGCTGATCCGCGTCATCGCAACCCTCGGCGTGCTCATCCTGGTCCAGGCCGGCGTGGTCATCCGGTACGGCTCCAACGCACGGCAGGTGGACAGTTGGCTGCCCACCAACCGGGTGACGCTGTGGGGCGAGGTGGCGATCACCGTCGACCGGCTGATCCTGTTCGGAGTGGCATGCGTGTTCGCCGCGGTGCTGTGGTCGATGTATCGACGCAGCAACTTCGGCCTCGCCACCGAGGCAGTGTCCGAAAGCGAGCGAGCCGCCTCGGCCATCGGCTTGTCGCCGAATGTGATCGCCATCCAGAACTGGGCGCTCGGCTCGGCCATCGCTGCGGTCGCGGGCATCTTGGTGGTGCCCATCATCACGTTGCAGGTCACGGCCATGACATCGCTGGTGCTCGCCGCCTTGGCCGCGGCGCTGGTCGGGGACTTCCGGTCTTTCCCCATCGCCACCGCCGCCGGCCTGGCATTGGGCATCGGTCAGACACTCGTGGGCCGCTACGTCGACCAGCAAGGGCTGGGGCAGTCGCTGCCCTTCCTGGTGATTGTGGCCGTGCTGGTGTTCAAGGGCCGGTCGCTGCCGCTGCGTGACTACTTCTTGCGTGAGCTGCCGATGATCGGCAACGGACGAATGTCGTGGGACTGGACGATCTTCGGCATCGGCACGGTGGGGTTCTTGATGCTCACCAAGCAGGCCAAGTGGATCGACGCCTTGACCGTCACCATGGGCGTTGCGATCGTGCTGCTGTCGATCGTGCTGCTGACTGGCTACGCGGGCCAGCTGTCGCTGGCGCAGTACACCATCGCGGGGTTCGGCGCGTACGTGTCAGGACGCCTCGTTGCGGTGTTCGACATCCCGTTCCTGTTGGCGCTGGTGGCCGGGGTGCTGGCCGCCGTGCCGTTGGGATTCATCTTCGCCTTGCCGGCTGCACGAACGCGCGGCATCAATCTGGCCATTGTCACGTTGGGACTCGGCACCACCATCGAGCTGATGCTCTTCCGCAACCGCGAATACACCGGCGGCGTGCAAGGCACTCAGGTCGGCAGCCCTGATCTTCTCGGCCTCGACATCGGCTCCATTCGCTACCCGGAGCGATACGGCCTCTTCGTGCTGGCCATGGCGCTGCTGGCGGTGTGGGTGGTGTCGAACGTGCGTCGTGGGCGCAGCGGCCGGCGCCTGCTCGCCATCCGGACCAACGAGCGGGCCGCGACTGCGCTCGGCATCGACGTGCCCAAGGCGAAGCTGTTCGCCTTCTCGCTCAGCTCGGCAATCGCGGCGCTGGGCGGGATCGTGCTGGCATTCCGGCTGACCTCGGTCAGCTACACGTCGTTCACCAACCTCACCTCGATCCTGTTCGTGGGACTCGCAATCGTGGGCGGCGTCGGTCACCTGCTCGGTGCGTTCGTGGGCGCCACCATGGCGACCGCAGCCTTCAGCCAGGAAGTGCTCGAATCGACGTGGGATGGGGTGGGCCGCTGGACTCAGCTCATCAGCGGCATTGCCATCCTGCTCATGGTGCTCGGGTACAAGGACGGCGTCGCCGCCGAGTGGGTGAAGATCTTTCGGCTGGTGAAACGAGCCCGCAAGTGGGGCCGCTCCTACTTCATCGAGCTGGAAGACGTCTCCGATCCGAACGCCTCCGAGGGCGGGCAGTCGAAGGTTCCGGCTCGCGTGCTGAGCATCGAGAACATGACCGTGCGCTACGGGGCCGTCGTAGCGGTCAACGATGTCAGCTTCAACCTCACTCCGGGCGCCATCACGGGGCTGATCGGCCCGAACGGCGCCGGCAAAACCTCGCTGATCGACGCCGTGTGCGGCTTCGCACCAGCGGAGGGTCGAGTGCTGCTCGACGGCGTGGACATCTCGCGCATAGCGCCCTCCAAGCGGGCCCGCAACGGCATTGCTCGTTCGTTCCAGACGCTCGAGCTGTTCGAAGACGCGACGGTGTTCGAGAACATCAGCGTTGCCGCCGACCCTCAGGACATGCGCTCGTACCTGCGCGATCTGGTGGCGCCGTCAAGCCCCCCGTTCCCGCCTGAGGTCGTGCGGGCGATCATCGAGTTCCAGCTCGACGGCGACTTGCACCGCGACGTGAAGGATCTCTCCTACGGCAAGCACCGGCTGCTGGCGATTGCCCGGGCGGTAGCGATGCACCCGAGCGTGCTGCTGCTCGACGAGCCGGCCGCCGGCCTCAGCACCGCCGAGAGCGAAGAGCTGGCCGAGGTGGTTCGCCGCCTGGCCCGAGACTGGGGCATGGCCGTGCTGGTTGTGGAGCACGACATGAACTTCGTCAACGAGGTGTGCGACGAGGTGGTGGTGCTCGACTTCGGCAACAAGATCGCCGTCGGGCGCCCTGAGGAAATCCGTCTCGACCCGGCAGTCGTGGCCGCATACCTGGGAACCGAAGCCGACGAGCACGACACCAACGCCGAGCCCCGCGCGACGCAAGCTGCGGGAGGCGGCGCATGAGGCCGCTGCTGCAGACGCGAAGTCTCAAGTGCGGGTACCTCAACCGGGCAGTCGTCCAAGGAGTGAACCTGAAGGTCAACCAGGGCGAGGTGGTCTGCCTGCTGGGGCCCAATGGCGCCGGAAAGACCACCACGCTGCTGACCATTGCCGGTGAGCTGACGCCCGTCGACGGAATCGTGATGTTCGGCAACACGCCCACCTTCACGCCCATGTACCAGCGCATCCGGCGAGGCGGGATCGGGCTGGTGACCGAGGAGCGCTTGGTGTTCACCAAGCTGTCGGCTCGGGACAATCTGCGAGTGGGCGGCGGTTCGGTGGAAGCAGCGCTGGAACTGTTCCCCGAGCTCGAGCCTCGGCTGGGCGTGCGCGGCGGCATGCTCTCGGGCGGCGAGCAGCAGATGCTGGCGCTGGCACGAGCGCTCAGCCGTCAGCCGTCGATTCTGCTGGCCGACGAGCTGTCGCTCGGGCTGGCGCCGATCATCGTCGATCGGCTGCTGGGAGCGGTCCGCAAGGTGGCCGACACCACGGGCACCGGTGCCCTGATCGTCGAACAGCATGCCCGCAAGGCGCTGGGGGTTTCTGATCGGATGTACCTGATGGCCCGCGGCCAGATCCTGCTGGAACTGCCGGCTGCCGAAGCCCTCAGCCGGCTCGACGAGATCGAGGAGACGTACCTGACCGGCACGTCTGAGACCGAGGAAGACCACATCGAGCGTTTGCGGCGCAAGAACAAGAGGAAGGCTTGGAGGCGCCTGCGGGTGCGCGAGCGCGAGCTGACACGGCTGTCCGGCAAGCTGGCCTCGACCCGCACCGCCGCCGAGGACGACTTCTATTTCGAACGCGAACGACAACGACGACACGCGGCGATGGTCCGCCGAAAGAGGTAACCACCATGGGGTATCGAACAGCTGAGCTGCCCGATGTCGATCTCGACGAGTTTGCGAAGATCCCGTTCTTCGAACGGATGAAGCTGTTGCAGCTTCACTGGGTGGAGCACGGCTTCGGGACGCCCAAGCAGACCGGCACGTTCTACGCGTGGAAGATCTTCCTGTACGCCCTGTTCGGGCTGATCGTGGCCGGTGCCTTCACCGCCGGACTCGAGTTCAACGACATCGGCGGCTGGTGGGACGAGCCGATCCTCTACCAGAAGCTGATGATCTGGACGATCCTGCTCGAGATCACGGGTCTGGCGGCCACCTGCGGCCCGCTGGCCTTCCACTTCGACCCGCCCATCGGCGGCATCCTCTACTGGTGGCAGAACGACACCCTGCGTGTGCCGCCGTACCCCAACCATGTGCCGTTCACCAAGGGCAATCGCCGCACGCCCTGGGACACCGGGCTGTACAAGCTGATCCTGGCCAGCCTGATCCTGCTGCTTGTGCTGTCGCCGGAGCAGGTCGACGGGCTGCCCGACGGCCGCACCGGGGTGCTGCCTCAGTGGGCGGTGCTGATCTACTGCTGCCTCATCCTGCTGATGGGCCTGCGCGACAAGATCATCTTTCTCTCGTCGCGGGCCGAGCAATACGTGCCGACGCTGCTGTGCTTCTCGCTGTTCGGGAACTTTGTCGACATGGTCATCGCGGCGAAGATCTTCATCGTCGTCGTCTGGATGGGCGCTGGGTTCTCCAAGCTGCAGCACGGCTTCTCTTCGACGGTGTCGATCATGGTCCAGAACACGCCTTGGGTGGTGTGGGACCGCTTCCGAAAAGCGACCGTGAAGGACTACCCGAACGACATCAGGCCGTCGCGCACAACCCACCTGCTGGCGCACATCGGCGGCACCACGTGCGAGATCATCATGCCGCTGGTGCTGCTGTTCTCCCCCTGGAAGTGGACGACATGGATCGCGATCGTGTCGATCTGGATGCTGCACACGTTCATCATCTCCACGTTCCCCTTGGCGGTACCGCTGGAGTGGAACGTGTACTTCATCTTCTGCGTGGCGTTCCTGTTCTGGAACTTCCACGGCAGCGAGGGCTACGCCCCCTGGGACATGTCGCCTGTGCTGCTGGTCATCGTGATCGTTGCTGCGCTGTTCCCGATCGTGCTGGGGGCTTTCCGGCCGCAGTACGTGTCGTTCCTGGTGGGCATGAAGCAGTACGCGGGCAACTGGGCGGCGGCCACGTTCTCCTTGCGCAACAAGGAGATCGAAGACCGGATCAACGACAAGATCGTGAAGTCCGCCGACAACCAGATCGACCAGCTCGAGCCCCTGTTCGGCCCTGAGATCTCGGAGATCTTCATCCAGAAAGCGGTGGCGTTCCGCATGATGCACCCCATGGGCCGCATGCACATCTCGGGTCTGATGTGCCATGTCGACGATCTCGACAAGCGGATCCAGCGAGAGGGCGAGTTCCTGAGCAACGTGCTGACGGGCTGGAACTTCGGCGACGGGCACTGCCTCGACGAGCGCCTCATCGCAGCCTGGCAGGAGCGCTGCGAGTACGAGCCCGGCGACGTCATCGCTGTGTTCACCGAGTCGCGGCCGGCGTTCACCAACATCGTGCAGTACCGGGTGATCGACGCGGCGCTGGGGACGGTCGAGAAGGGCTGGTATCGCCACGACGACGCCTACAACAGCCAGCCGTGGCTGCCTGACGGCCCGATCCCGCACACGGTGACGTGGCGGAAGGAGGGCTACGAGCCCCAAGGCGTGCCCCATCCCGGCGATGCCCGCAAGGTGCCGTCGATCGATCACGACGGAAACTGGCTGATTCCCCGCCAGACGGCCGACGGTGTCGTGATGCCCTCAGTCGACACCGGCGTCAAGAAGTCGCCGTCAGAAGCGGACGCTTGACCGCTGGGCGGGCATCGGGTGCGCTAGACGCTCGATGAGCCAGTGACGTCGGCCATCGTCGTCGGCAGCGGGCCGAACGGGCTGGCTGCTGCTGTTCACTTGGCCCGGGCCGGTGTCGAGGTGACGGTGCTGGAAGCCGCCGAGACCATCGGCGGGGGCACTCGCAGCGCAGAGATGATCGTGCCGGGCCTGGTGCATGACCAGTGCTCTGCCGTGCACCCGGTGGCCGCCGCGTCGCCGTTCCTGCGCTCGCTCGACCTCGAACGGCTCGGCCTGAGATGGCGGGCGCCGCTCGTCGATTGCGCACATCCGCTCGACGACGGCTCGGCCAGCCTCCTGTACCAGTCCATCGACGACACGGCCGACGGGCTCGGCCGCGACGGAGCGCGCTGGCGCGGGCTGTTCGGGGCGCTGACGTCCGATCTCGACAGCTTGTTCGAAGACATCACTCAGCCGTTGCTGCGGCTGCCCCGTCACCCGGTGCTGACGGCGCGGTTCGGCGCGGCCGCCATGACCCCCGCCACTGTTATGGGCCGCCTGTGGCGCGACGAGCCCGCCCGGGCTCTGTGGGCGGGCGTCGCTGCCCATGCGTTCTGGCGACTGGACCGCGCCATGACCAGCGCGGTAGGCCTCATGATCCTGGCCGCAGGCCACCAGTACGGCTGGGTCGTCGCCGAGGGCGGTTCGCAGGCGATTGCGAACGCGCTCGTAGCCGAATTGACGGCACACGGCGGCCGGATCGAGACCGGCGTGCGCGTCCGGTCCGCAGCCGATCTGCCGCCGACCGACCTGCTGCTGCTCGACGTCTCGCCATTGATCGCTGCCGGCATCCTGGGCGACCGGTTGCCGCCCCGGGTCGCCCGTGCCTACCGCCGGTTCCATCACGGACCGGGAGCGTTCAAGGTCGATTTCGCCATCGAGGGCGACGTGCCGTGGCGAGCACCGGCTGCGGCCGACGCCGGCACAGTGCACCTCGGCGGGGATGCAGCCGAAGTGATCGCCAGCGAACTCGCCGTGCACCGCGGCCAGATGCCCGAACGGCCCTTCGTCCTCGTGGGCCAGCAGTACCGCGCCGATCCCGGCCGCTCGGTCGGCAGTGTCCACCCGCTGTGGACCTACGCCCACGTCCCCCACGGCTACGCCGGCGATGCCACCGCGGCCATCGTCGCCCAGATCGAGCGTTTCGCCCCAGGGTTTTCCGAGCAGGTGGTGGGCACGGCGGTGCGCTCAACGACCGAGATGTCCGTCTACAACCCGAATTTCATCGGCGGCGACATCCTGGGCGGCGCCTCGTCGCCCCTCCAGCTGCTGTTCCGGCCCCGACTCGCCCGGGATCCCTACTTCACCGGCATTCCGGGTACCTACCTGTGCTCAGCGTCCACCCCGCCCGGGGCGGGCGCACACGGCCTCTGCGGCGTCAACGCCGCCACCAGAGCGCTCGCCGCATTAGGAACACCCCGGTCAGCATGAAGCCATGAGACCACAAGCAAGAAGGCATCATTCGTGGCTGCTGGCGATCCCATGTGGAGCGTCCCGTTCGTCCTGATTCGAGGCGGCTCGCAGGTCGCTGCGAGCGGGCTCCACGCAGTTCGCGCCCTGCGCAGCGGTGGACGCGTAGCGTGGCTGCGACATGCCCGACTTCTACGAACAGCCGATCCTCAACTCGCCTTACGAGGCTCCGGCGCGCCATTGGAGGCTCGACGACAACCGGCAGCCCACCGGCGAGATACGGGAGTGGCGGCGTGAAGCGTCGTTCATCTCGCCGATTCCCGCGCCGCGTAAGCACGCCAAGAAGGGCACCGAGGCCGACAAGTCGTCGCAGCAGGCCCTGGTATTCGACGAGCAGGCCGAATCGCTGACGGACGAGAGCCAGCAGTACGACCTGTCGGAACTCATCAACACGATCCGCGTTGAGGTCGCCAAGTGGCGCGCAGAGCCCGATGAGCGGCGCTGGCACGTCACCGCGGAGACGGCACGCTTGCTCAAGCACTGGCGGCACTTCGAGTTCCCCGGCATCCGGCCGTTCTTCTGCCAGGTCGAGGCGGTCGAGACGGTCATCTGGCTCACCGAGGTTGCCCCGAACACCGTCGTCGGCCGTCGCCTGCGCGACCGGATCGCAGCGGCGAGCGAGCAGGCCAACCCTGGCATCGCTCGCCTTGCGCTCAAGATGGCGACCGGCTCGGGCAAGACGACAGTGATGGCGATGCTCATCGCGTGGCAGACCATCAACGCCGTGCGGCACCCCCAGAGCCAACGCTTCACCCGTGGCTTCCTGGTGGTCACCCCCGGAATCCCGATCCGCGACCGGCTCCGCGTGCTGCAGCCCAACGATCCAGACAGCTACTACCGCAGCCGCGACCTCGTGCCGGCCGACATGGCGAGAGAACTGGGCAAGGCGAGGATCGTCATCACCAACTATCACGCGTTCATCCGGCGCGAGACGATGAGCCTCGCGAAGGGCAGCCGGGCGCTGCTGCAAGGCCACGGGCCCGAGATCGACACACGCGAGACCGAAGGCCAGATGCTCCAGCGGGTGATGCCCGAGCTGATGGGCACCAAGGGCGTGATGGTGCTGAACGACGAGGCGCACCACTGCTACCGGGAGAAGCCCGGCTCGGCCGACGAGTCGGATGAACCCGACTTGAAGGGCGACGCCCGCAAGGAGGCCGAGGACAACGCCGAGGCCGCCCGTGTGTGGCTCACCGGCATCGACGCAGTGCAGCGCAAGCTGGGGCTCAAGCGGGTGATCGACCTGTCGGCCACGCCGTTCTTCCTCAGCGGCTCGGGTTACGCCGAAGGCACCCTGTTCGGCTGGGTCGTCAGCGACTTCTCGCTGATGGATGCCATCGAATGCGGCATCGTCAAGCTGCCGAGAGTGCCGGTGGCCGACAACATTCCCGGCAATGTGATGCCCACCTATCGGGAGCTGTGGAAACACATCGGCCCCAAGATGCCCAAGAAGGGCTTGAAGGCGGTCGGGGCACTCGACCCCGAGGCGGTGCTGCCGGTTGAGCTGAAGTCTGCGCTCGATTCGCTCTACGGCCACTACGAGCAGGTGTTCGACCAGTGGGCAGCAAACGACGACATCGACGTTCCGCCGTGCTTCATCGTGGTCTGCAACAACACCGCCACCTCGAAGGTCGTCTACGACTACATCTCCGGCTACCGGCGCGACCTGCCCGACGGTACGGAGACGTTCCACAACGGCAGGCTGGAACTGTTCCGCAACTTCGACACCGAGGGCAACGCGCTGGCTCGCCCGCGCACGCTGCTCATCGACAGCCGCCAGCTCGAATCGGGCGACGCCCTCGACCCGAACTTCCGTGCAGCGGCGTCCGACGAGATCGAGCGCTTCCGGCGCGAGATCATCGAGCGCGGCGGCACCAGCCACGAGGCCCAGAACCTCAGCGATCAAGACCTGCTGCGCGAGGTGATGAACACCGTGGGCAAGCCGGGCCGCCTCGGCGGCGACACCAGGTGCGTGGTGTCGGTGGCGATGCTGACCGAAGGCTGGGATGCCAACACCGTCACGCACGTCTTGGGCGTGCGGGCCTTCGGCACGCAGCTGCTGTGCGAGCAGGTGGTGGGCCGCGCCCTGCGCCGCCAGTCGTACGACCTCAACGAGCACGGGCTGTTCGAGACCGAGTACGCCGATGTGTTCGGCGTGCCGTTCGACTTCACCGCTGAGCCGGTGATCGTGAAGCCCAAGCCGCCGAAACCGACAGTGCAGGTGCATGCCGTCAGTCCCGAGCGCGACGCCTGCGAGATCCGCTTCCCGCGGGTTGCTGGCTACCGGGTGGAGCTGCCCGACGACCGGCTCGACGCCCACTTCACCGAAGACTCGACACTGCGGCTGACCCCGGAGATGACAGGTCCGACGCGTACACGCAACGAAGGCATCGTCGGCGAGGGCGTCGACTTCGGTCTCACCAACACGGGCAATGCCCGTCGTTCCACCATCGTCTACTACCTGACCCGCTACTTGCTCCGAACCAAGTGGTGCGACGAGCAAGGCCAGCCCCGGCTGCACCTGTTCGGACAGCTCAAGTGCATCACCGAGCGCTGGCTCGACGAGCACTTGGTGTGCGAGGGCGGCACAAGCCTGTCTCAGTTGGTCAATCTGCAGCTTCTGGACCAGGCGTGTGAGCGCATCACCACCGCGATTGTCGAGGCCGAGCGAAGCGCAGGAGGCAGCGTGACCGCCATGCTCGACTCCTTCGCCCCCGCGGGAACCACTCGCGACGTCAATTTCACTACCTCGAAGACGCGACGCTGGCGCACACGCGCCGACCGCAGCCATGTCAACTGGGCCATCGGCGACAGCGACTGGGAGCTGGAGTTCTGCCAAGTGGCCGAAGCCAATCCCGATGTGCTGGCGTACGTCAAGAATGCCGGCATGGGCTTCGAGGTGCCGTACCGGACAGGCGGCCAGAACCGCACCTACGTGCCCGACTTCATCCTGCGGGTGGGCGACGCCGATGGCGGCGGCGAACCGCTGTATCTCGTGGCGGAGGTCAAGGGCTTCCGCGGTGAGGACGCCAAGGACAAGGCCGCCACCATGCGCAACTATTGGATTCCCGGCGTCAACCGTCTCGGCACGTTCGGATACTGGCAGTTCGTGGAACTGCGAAATAACTGGGATTTTGCGAAGGATCTCGAGACTGCTATCGCTCAGGCGCGACGGGAAGCGGCTGCGTTCCGTGACGGCCGGCAGTTGCTCAACAGCCGCGATGCAATGCTTGCCGCGCTGCGAGAGCTCAAGCCGCGCTTGCAAGAGGAATTCGGCATTGCGAGCCTCAAGCTGTTCGGGTCGTTCGCTCGGGACGAGGTCCAGCTCACCAGCGATATCGACCTCATTGTCGAATATCACACCGAGCCGGAGAGCTGGGGTAATTTCGGCGAGGGTCCATTCCTCGAAGACACTCTCGGTCGCCGAGTTGACATCGCAGTTGACAAGGAGTTGCACGACCATGTGCGCCCGAACGCAGAGCGGGAAGCGATCGATGTATAGCTGCACCCAGCCCGAGGAATGGCTGCCGCACATCAAGCGCATGTTGGGTGCCTCCAAGAAGGTATCCGAATACGCTCAAGGCGCTCAGGAGTCCGATTTCTTTCCGGGTGCATTGGAGTATGACGCGTCGCTCATGCATCTCATGGTTCTTGCGGAAGCAGCGAATCGGGTGCCGCCCCGAGTGCGAGAAGCGCACAACGCCATCGCCTGGCACAAGATTCGCGGCCTGCAGAACCGCATCGCACACGACCACGAGGGCCTCGAAGAAGACTCTGTGTGGAACACAGTGACAGTTTTTGTGCCGCAGCTCATCACGACACTGCGCGAAGTGCTCGCACAGCACGGCGAGGAGTGATTGATGGCGAAGCGTGGCGTCAAATCGAAGGAAGTCGGGAGCATTACGCATGACGAGTCGGCGCGGCTGAATATCCCCACGGCCGAATACCAGACGCAGTCTTCGGAAGATACCACAGCTGCGATCCGAGTGGAATACGAGCGTCTCAATCGAGACCTCGACCCACAGTTGGTGTGGCGCGGCAAGGACATCGCCGACTGGGCCGATCTCGTGGTGTCGGCCCCGCCGCTGTACATCCAAGAAAAGGTGCATCCCAAAGCGCTGGTGGAAGATCTGCAGCGGATGAGCCGTCAGCGCAGCGTCGAACAGGCAGCAGTCGATGCGGGCTTCCAGATCGAGCTGTTCTCCGACTTCAACGGACTTCCTGCCGGTGATGCGAAAACGGAGTTCTACCAGCACCAGATGAACTGGTCGAACCGCATGATCCTCGGAGACAGCCTGCAGGTGATGGCCAGCTTGGCCGAGCGCGAAGGCTTGCGCGGCCAAGTGCAGTGCATCTACATCGATCCACCGTACGGGATCAAATTCAACTCCAACTTCCAATGGTCGACCACGAGCCGCGATGTCCGAGACGGCAAAGCAGATCACATCACTCGCGAACCTGAACAAGTACGTGCGTTCAGAGATACTTGGCGAGACGGCATCCATAGTTACCTGACGTACTTGCGTGATCGATTGACTGCAGCTCGCGATCTATTGACGGAGAGCGGGTCTATATTCATTCAGATTGGCGACGAGAACGTCCACCGTGTACGCGCACTCATGGATGAGGTCTTCGGTAGAGATAATTTTGTCGTCAACATCGCCGTCCAGAAAACTGGTAGCCAAACCGGAAAATATCTTCAGTCAAACGTCGATTATGTGCTGTGGTACCGCCGATCGGAGCAGATGAAGTATCAGCCCCTCTATTTCTTTCGCGAGATTGATGGACGAGGCGGCCACGGTTACGCCAACTATCAGCTTGGAGTGGGAAGAGACGTGCCCATCAGAGATGTCTCTGCTCGACTTGCCTCAAGAGAGCTCCCTATCGAGAGAATTTGGCGCTCATACCCCCTTACATCTGAAGGACATCGCGAAACAACTACGGTCGACTTGCGGTTCGATGGCAATGTCTTCTTTCCAGGAAATAATCGTCACTGGGGCGTAGTCGTGGAGGGTCTGCAGCGTGCGAGCAAAGCGGGTCGGCTCGTGTCCACCGGCTCGCAAGTGCACATGAAGCGTTTCTTCGGGGATTCGACGGCAGTTCCTATGGGAAGCTATTGGACAGACTTGGGCGGCGCCAGCGGTCCCATCTACGTTGTGCAAACAAACACGAAGGTCATTGAGCGGTGTCTGCTCATGGCGACTGGCCCTGGCGATTTGGTCCTCGACCCGACTTGCGGTTCGGGCACGACGGCTTATGTGGCAGAGCAGTGGGGGAGACGGTGGATCACCATCGACACGTCGCGGGTCGCGTTGGCTTTGGCGCGGGCGCGGCTCATGGGGGCTCGCTACCCGTATTACCTCCTGTCAGACAGTCCCGAAGGGCAACGGAAGGAAGCCGATCTCAGCCATGCTGAGCCGTCCGATTCGCCGACGTACGGTGATGTGAAGCAGGGGTTCGTCTACGAACGCGTCCCGCACATCACGCTGCGGTCGATTGCCAACAACGCTGAGATTGACGTCATCTACGAGCAGCGTCAACCCGCTGTGGAGGCGGCGCTCACCGATCTCAACTCGACCCTCCGCGCAGACCCCCCAGAGCCGTTTGAGGTCTCGGTTGGGGGCCGCAAGGGCGAGCGGATCGACTTCACCCGGTCACCCCAAGCGACCGTGTCGCTGCCGTCCGGTGACGAGGCACCGGCAAGTGGCCTGCTCGAATGGGAGGTGCCACGCGACCGGCCCGGCGACTGGCCGACCGAAGCCACTGAGCCGCACGAACGCTTCTGGCAGGCTCGGCTCGACCGTCAGCAAGCAATCGACCAGTCCATCGCCGCGAAAGCCGATTTCGAGTACCTCTACGACAAGCCGTATGGGGACAACTCGAAGGTGCGCGTGGCCGGCCCGTTCACCGTCGAGAGCATCTCGCCGCACCGGCACCTGGCGCTCGATGCCGACGACCAGTTGATCGACCCCGTCGCCGACGCGCGGAGCAACGGCGAGACACCGCAGGACTTCGTTTCGCTGATCCTCGACAACCTGCGAGCCGCTGGCGTGCAGCAGGTACACAAGGCCGACCGCATCAACTTCGTGTCGCTCCAGCCGTGGCCCGGCGAATACGTCTGCGCGGAAGGCGCCTACATCGAAGGGGCGGCTGCTTCGGTAGGAGAGTCGGACGAGGCCGTACCACCCGCAGACGACGAGACCGCCGCATCAGCTGCGATACGAAGGGCAGCGATCTTCGTCGGACCCGAGTTCGGCACGGTCACGCGCCCCGACCTGGTGGCTGCCGCCCGGGAGGCCAGCGAGGCCGGCTTCGACGTGCTCATTGCCTGCGCGTTCAACTACGACGCTCACGCATCGGAGTTCACCAAGTCAGGACCGCTGCAGGTGCTGCAAGCCAGGATGAACGCCGACCTGCACATGGCGAGCGAGCTCAAGAGCACCGGCAGCGGCAACCTGTTCGTGATCTTCGGCGAGCCCGACATCGAACTGCTGACAGCCCATCCCACCAGCGACGGCGCCGAGCAGTTCTGCGTGAAGCTGCGAGGTATCGACGTGTTCGACCCCACCACGGGCCACATCCGCAGCAATGATCCGGACGAGATCGCCTGCTGGTTCGTCGACACCAACTACGACCACGAGAGCTTCTTCGTGCGCCACGCCTACTTCCTCGGTGCCAACGACCCCTACAAGTCCCTTAAAACCACCCTCAAGGCCGAAATCGACGAAGACGCTTGGTCCTCCCTCAACAGCGACATGTCGCGCCCGTTCCCGGCCCCGGAGACAGGCCACATAGCCGTCAAGGTCATCAACCACCTAGGCGACGAAGTAATGAAGGTCTTCCGCGTCCCAAACGCCGCCTCCAGTTGATCCACTCGCAGTACGGGCCGGGCTCCGTACTCGGCCCTCCGCAATGTCACGCCTACGCGGCAGACTGGCCGGTGCCGCGTGCACGCAGGTAAACCGGCATTGTCGTTTGGAGCTGAAGCAGCGATGGCGAAACCGATGCCCGGCGGGGCAGCCGAAAAGGCTGGCAATCTGAATGAGCATCTGTGGACGGCGCTGTGCATCGCCGAGATTCTCCAAGGGAAGGCGCGCCGAATCCGCCTTGAGCCGCTGGGCGATGCGGGAACCGGCATCGAGTTCGAACTTGTAGACGATCAAGGCATCGCGTGGGTTGAGCAGGTCAAGAGCGGATTCGGCACTTGGACTCCCAAGAGGCTCAGGTCGGAGGGAGTGCTCGCAGCTGCGAAGCTGCAGATCGAACGAGGGCGCCGCTTTCGCTTCGTTGCGCTGGGTGCCGGTGCCGTGGCTCTCGACACGCTCGCAAGCCGTTCCCGGCAGTCGGAGACCGGCGATGAGTTCGTCGCGTCGCTCTCCCAAGACGACCAGTCCGCCTTGAACGTATTCGTCGAGGCATGGAACGTCACGAGCGATGAGGCATGGAGTTTGCTTCGCGGGATCCACGTGGAGCACCACACGATCGACGGTCTGCGCTTGATCGTGGATATGAGTCTGCGGTTGCTCTACACCGACGATCCTGATCTGATCCGGGGCGAGCTTCGAAGCCTGTGCGACGAGCATGTGCACCGGGAACTCACGCCCCAGTTCTTTCGTGATCGTCTTCAGTCGCAGAACTTCACACCTTGCCTGATCCGGGGAGACCGCAACGTCGGTGATGCCCTCCACAAGTCGTTGGCACGTCACCAGCGCCGCGTCAAGCACTCGGAACCAGACTTCGGACTCGTCAGGCGCGCCGACACGAACACCGTCACCGGCATGCTTTGCGATTCGCAAGGCAGTCAGGTCGTCGTCATCGACGGACGCGCAGGCTCAGGCAAGTCGACTATCGCCTGCCAGGCAGCGGCTCTTCTTGAGGGCCGCGGCTGGCATGTGGCTGTCGCTCGGATGGACTTGGATGGCCGTATTGCAACATCAGCGCAACTGGGCCAAGTGATGGACTTGGACGAGTCCCCGACTGTGCTGCTGGCGGGCATCGCTGGTGACGAACCTGCGCTGCTCGTCATCGACCAACTTGACGCTGTGAGCACCTACAGCGGCCGAATGTCAGACAACTTCGATGCAGTTGCTGAGGTCATCACGGAAGTCAAGTGTGCTCCGAACCTCAAGGTGCTTCTCGTAACCCGGACGACTGATCTCGAGGCCGATCCGCGTCTACGCGCTTTGCTTGACGCTCAGGGGAGCTTGGGCAGGCATACCGTCGGCGAACTCGCAATTGAGGACGTGACCGCCTTGCTGGAGCAGGAGGGCGTGCCGGTGCCGTTGTCGGAGTCCACACTCCGGCTGCTGTGTACCCCGTTGCACCTCTCGGTGTTTAGCCGCTTGTCCGAGAATGCCCGAAGTCGCGAATATTCGACGCTGCAGCAGTTGTACGAGCAGTACACCGAGGAAGCGCGGTTCGGGGCCGAGCAACGCGCAGGTGAACTGGACTGGATCGCCATCACAGCGCCGATGGTCGAGTACATGAACGAACACGAGGTTCTCGCGGTCCCTGTGACGGTTCTGGACGCGGCGAACCGACGGCAGGTCAGAGCCCTGGAGTCAGAGTCCGTGTTGGTGCGCGATGAGACGCGTTACGCGTTCTTCCACGAGTCTTACTTCGATTTTCTCTTCGCGCGCTCATTCGTCACGAGGGGGAACGATCTGCGCTCGTTTCTATTGAGCGATGGGCAGGCCCTGTTCCGCCGGGCCCAGACCCGCCAAGTGCTGGAGCATCTCTTAGCGACTGATCAACCCGCGTTCTGCAGGGCCGTCGTGGACCTCTTGCAGGATGACCAGATCCGATCCCACATCAAGGCACTGGTCGTCAATCTGCTGCGACAAGTCCCCGCTGAATCGGCGGACTGGGCACCGCTAGATCCGCTGGCTTGGTCCGGCTCATGGCTATCTCGCAGGCTCGTGAGCCTGCTCTGCCAACCGGCATGGTTCGACGCCGCCGACAGCCTCGGCCTGTGGGAACAATGGCTCGACGACGCTGAGAGTGTCGAGTTGGCGTTCAGTCAACTCGTACTGGCTGCACGAACACGGCCCTTGCGTGTTGTTAGTCTCCTGAAGCCTCGCATCGAGGAAACCGACGAGTGGAAGTCCCGCCTCGCGTCAATGATCTCGTTCTCGCTGGGCCGCGAACTCGTCGATTTCACATTGGAACTCGTTGAACTCGGGTATCTCGACAATTTCGGCTCGGCACTCAGCGGCCTCCCAGACATCTGGTGGATCCTCTACGCGCTCAGGAGCGAAGATCCATCCGACGCTGCCCGGCTCGTCGGCGCGATCCTCCAGCGCGGCCTAGCTCGCGCGCAGGCTGAGGGCCGTGGCGATCCGTTCGGGACTGGTCACCTGCCCGAAGACTCGCAGTCGGCTTCCAGTATTGCCGAGGTCGCGAGCGACGCCCCAGCGGAATTCGTGAGTTCGGTGTTGCCGTTCGTGATCGAAGTCGCCATGGACGGACAGCAACAGCACGACGAGTTTCTGCCCGTCGGCCGTCGTTGGGCATACCGGCACTTGGCGTCCAGCTACGCCGTCGAGCACATCGTGTTCAATGCCACCGACGCAGCGTTGCGGCACCTTGCCGTTGAGAACCCCGCGGCCTGTGCAGTGGCACTCGAACCGATACTGGCCATCGAGAGTGCTGAACTGCGATTCCTGGCCTGTCGGACGCTTGAGGCTGGTGACGATCACGAAAGCGCGGTCGAGTGGCTGGTATCCGACCCACGCAACCTCAGGCTCGGATGGGAGGACAGCAACTGCTGGGCATCTCGCAGTCTCATCGGGACGCACTCGCCGCATTGTTCTGCCGAACTATTCACTCGGCTTGAAGAGACAGTGCTCAACCATGCGCCCGCAATCGAGAGGATGGATCGCCGGTGGAGGGACCGGGAGAAATACGACCTCCTCTCTGCGCTCGATCCAGACCGCATGTCGGCGCGGGCACGCGGGCTATTGCGAGAACTTGATCGACGCTTCGCCGAGTCCCCACCGTCGCCTCCGAGACCGGTACGGGCTTACTCGATCGGCTCACCCATCCACGACGATTCCGCGACCCATATGTCGGACGAGAACTGGCTGCGGGCGCTCCGACGACATACCAGTTCCGAGCCCGTATGGGATCCAAGCTCCGGGCGGACAATCGGTGGCGCCCGACAGCTCGCTCAACAACTCGGCGGCTACGCCCAAGAAGCACCGGAACGTTTCGCTGAACTCGCTATGCAGTTCGATGATGACATTCCTGCAATAGCCATGGACAACGTCCTGACCAATGTCGCGAAGAGCCTCGGCGCTGACAAGTTGGCTGATCTGTGCCAGCACGCACGCGGCATCTACGGAGAGGAATGCGGTCTGTCGATCTGCCGGACAATCTGTGACGCACCCACTGTCAACTCACGGCTCGTGGGGATTCTGAAGGATTGCGCCGTCGATGCTGACCCCGATCATGAAGTGGCGCGAACGACCGCACGCTCAGGCGACTTCTACTACGGCGGGGAGCTGTTCACTGCCGGGGTGAACTCCACACGCGGAGAAGCTGGGCGTGCCATCGCCCGAGTTCTCTTTCTGGGATCAGACCACGTTGATGACGTAACGGACACGATCGAAGCACTTGCCGAAGATCGCATCCTGGCCGTCCGGACATGCGCCGCCGAAGCGGTCACCGCATTGGCTCGTCACCGCCCGCAGAGGGCGCTGGGCATCGCTCACCGTCTCCTGGGCAACGAAGTTGAACTTCTGAACGCACCGACCGTCCAAGGCCTGCTCCGCTACGCCGTCCTGAACGACCCCGACCGCTTCGGGCCGTACCTCATGGCTGCTCTTGGCCACGGCGGTGCGATCTCCAATCAAGCAGGCCGCATCTGGGCGATCGCACGCTGGCATGACCGTCCGCCTGCCGCTGTCGTAAGCGCCATTGAAGAACTCCTGCCGGACGCCCGATGCGGCGCGGCCACGGTGTACGCCAACAGTGTCCCCGACTGCATGGATGAGTTGATCCTTGCGATCGGCGACGACGAGCCGACGGTTCGAGACGCTGCTTGCGGTGCTGTCCGATATCTCGACAGACTTGAGGAACTCGATGCGCAGCGCCTCATTGAAGCACTGCTGAGCAGTCCGGCGCTCTCGCAGATCAGCGTGTATCTCTTGCGCTCTCTCGCAAGCCGGGAAGGGAAGCTGCCTGCGAATTCTCTGAATTTATGCGAGCGCGTCGTTGAGGTCAGTGGTGCCGAGATAGGCGATATCAGCACTTCGAGCGCCTTGATGGGAGGCGACCTGACTGCGCTCGTGCTGCGCCTCTACCGTAGGGGAACCGAGTGCGTCAGAACGCGGTGCCTCGACATCGTTGACCGCCTCGTCGAATTCGATGTCTACGACACAATGGAAGCCATCGATGCCGAACGTTGAGGCCTTACACAGCACAACGTGGATTTGGTTCTTGAAGAGCCCTGCGGAGCGGCGGCGCCGCGGGCAGCGCTGCCGGCACGGCTGGCCTACGAATCGGGCACACTTGGAAGAACGCTATGACGAAGCCGAAGACAGACGCAGCGAAGCTGCGCGAAGTACTGGACCGGGCGGACGCGATCGGGATCAGACCAGATCTCACCGTGCCTGAGGACTCGCGTGAGATCGGGCACTAGATGGTCCGCGACCTCTTTGAACAATACGTGAATCCGGGTGAACCGGTGGTACGGCGAGCGCAGAACGCGCCTACCGATGAGCGCTCACAAGAGGCCCGTTATGGCAGCACTAGCACGCTCGCGGGCGGTCCACACCTCCTCCGATCTGGCTCGCCCAAATCAGAATTCAGTGGGCCACTCGAGAACAAGTAGCCCCGCCGGCATGTTGAAATCGAGACGCGCCGTGCTCAGGATGTCACGTCCGAGCAACGAAGGAATTCCAGCGGCCGTGTCATCCAAGGCGATTCGGGCTTGGACGACCTGAAACTGCACATCGTTGTCTTCGGTGCTGAAGAAGATCGCTGCCTCCTCGATCCCGTAGGTTACGGATGAGCCGGAAATGCCAGACGCTGTACCTTCACTTGAGAACGTGGCATCTGGGGGCAACGGATTGCCATGGGCGTCATGCAGTCTTTGCCGGTCGGTCCAGTGGATGGATGTGAAGTCCGCACCGGTGTCGACCAGCAGGTCCATGTCAGCGAAGACACCTAATCGGGGCAGCAAGATGCACGCTACAACGTACGGGCGCTGATCTGACTTGCCGAAATCGCCCCTTAGGGCCTGCCGCGTGACAAATCGCGTGACCGCGGTCCTTGAAAGGCAGTGGGGCAGCGGCTATCGCGCGCTTCAACAGCATCAGTTGTCCTATGGCGGGTCCTTACGCGGCGCATCGGCCCCCTGCGGCAAGAAGCCACATGGAGTCGTCGACGCAAGCATGATGCACGACAGCACGGCCAATGTCCTCATCGGCCTCAAGGAGCGCAGCGATGACGCCTTCTGCCGAATCTCCGTGCGCTACGACTTGTTGATGCACGACGCCGACCCACTGGTCGGGATAGTGCTGCTTGAAGAACTCGCGGTTGTCGTCCACGTACTTGCGGTCGGCCTTGAACTGGCGCTCACCGTCGAGGATGGCCTCCCGACCGCCGACAGCCGCCACTAGCTCTCGAATCCGATCCTCAGAAACGGCGGCGCTCATGTGTTCTCACCCCCAGATCGGCGCAGCGGAGGAGCAGGCGAAGCCAGCCCGCGACACCGGACCCATGCACGACGCCAGCTTGCGGTGCCTGTCTCACAACCCGAGCCTACCGAGTGCCCAACCCCCGCCTCTGTCGGCTGTAACGCGAGTGCGGGTCCAGGCTGGGGGTCACGGTGTGGCTGCCAGCAAACGCTCCCGTCTTTCGTTGCCGACGTAGGCGATGCTCTGGGGCGGTCTAAAGGCTGCCGCTCGGCGCAATGCCGGGAGCGGAATAGGTGCAGGCAACCGGTTGGCTTGCTCCAGCAGCAGAGCCACGCCCTCGTCACGGCCAGCCAGGTAGGAGCTGAACTCAGACCGCGAGAGGGCAGTCTCGGCCCCGTGCAGCTTCCAGAGTTCCTGAACTGGGTGGCGGACGACGTTGCTGACGACGCAGGTGCCCACCAGCGAACGTGTCGGTCCAGACGCATAGAGCAGAGCGAGCGTCGGCACCGTGATGCGCGGCATGACTCTCCGCAACTCGACTGTCTTGCGCCCAGACAGAATGGCCTCGGCGAAACGCGGCTTGAGCGAGAGCACCAGAGCTCTGCTCGGATCGAGATGATTCTCAGACATCTTGAGTTCGATGCGCCAAGCCCATGCCCTCGTGGTATAGCGCTTCAGCAGTGCGTTCGCTGATCGCACGCGCAGTGACAGCGAAGCCTTGGTCCCAGATGTCAGGCCTGCTTCCGCGGCTGCGGGCCGCTTCGACAGCCAGTTCGCGGGCTCGGGCAGCAGTAACGGGATGGGTGAACACATCGGTATTGCTGAAGAGCAGCACCGTCGCTGTGGGCGAGCCACCGATGCCGGGAGATGCGCGGTCGCGAACCTGCGCGAGTTCGAACACCCCTCGTCGGGCGTACTTGCGGTGCAGCCGTTCGGGTGTGCCGGTGTCCACGCTGTCGATCCATGACATGGCGCGTACTCCTGCTTCAGGCCCACCGCCGGTGACCCACCACAGCACACGCGCCGGTGCTGGAAGTCCGGGCCGACGAGCCATGTAGTACGCATTTGCTCGTGCCGTTGCCGCTTCGGGTGCCGTTTCGACAAGCTGCATCTCGTCTGTTCGATACCCGAGCAACGTCCGGCCGTAGCTCGGCTGGATCGGCACCACGAGGCACGGCACCTCCCCTGTGAACAGCTTCAAGGGCCAGCGCTCGAGTTCGATGCGACTGATGTCGGAGGCAGACAGGGTGGTGCCGTCGACCTGAGCGCGGCTGAGTTCGTCGGGAAGACGATCCTCGCTTCCGATCACTTGCCGGGTTGGCTCGGCCCACCAGATGTCGTCGGCCTGTGAGAAGCCCTCGTCGATCAAGGCCTTGGCGGCAGTCTGGCTGAGTCTGTCGGTGATCTCCATGCGCATCGTGTCGTGCTCGACCGCGCGCTCCCGCAGTACGTGGACCGCCTGCCGAAGCAAGCTGTAGGCCCGGCGGTCACTGAGTGAGCGGAGGACGGTGACGCGGAGCGCGTTCCCAGCCATGTGGTGTGCTGCCAGAGCCCACAGCACGCCGGATGCTGTGACCTCCTCGATAGAGCCTTGCGACTGACCGATCGTGCTGGCGAGCTTGTCGCGCAGCGCCGCAGCGCGCTCACCACGCGATTGGTCGGTGAGGCGGGCGAGCACATCGTCTGCAGGTATGCCCCGGCTTCGTTGAATCGAGAACCCCGATGTCTTGATGACGTGCGGCGCGAAGCCGGGGTCGGAGTCGTCTTGGATCGAGAGCAGGAAGTCGGCAGGGCGGAGAACTGTGATGCCGGTGACTGTCTCGATGGCATCTGCTGCGCGCACCAGTGACTCGTCGCGACTCACGAAATATGCCGCTTCGCCCGCCGCTGCCTCCGCGACGATCCGCAGATCGGCATCGTCCTGGGCGCCGAGCCCAGACGCATCGCGCAATGCGGTGTGCAGGCCGTCAACCGCCGCCTTGTTCAGGTCGAGTTCCCGGAACTCGCTGAGGCTGTCATTTGCTGCCGGTTGGAGTGGGGCCGCACCCCGCTGGAACTCTTCGATCACCGTCGTTGTGACGACGAACTCGGCATGGTCGCCTACCCAGTCTGCGATGAGCGCGAGCGAAGCATCCTCGTCGCGTTCCTGCGTAAGGTCGCGCACCACATTGGTGTCGAGCGCTGCGATCGTTCGATCATCGACCGCCAGCGGCCCGGGCGATGGCACCGGCGCGTCGAAGAGCGTGATGTCGGCAATCGGCCGCCACCAGACAGCAAGCGGGTGCCCGGCGTGGCTGCGCCCTGGTCGCTGGCTCCACTGCTCGAACCCGAGCTTCGGCCACATATGGTGAGCGGGATAGTCGGTCCTGCAGCGCAGCCTGATGCCTCGCCGACTTGGATGAAGCTGGACGATCTCGTCAATCAACCGGCGGGCGCTGCCGCCGCCACGAGCGTTGTCGCGAACGCAGAGATGTGTCCGCGATATCTCGTGACGCCGTGATCTCAAGGCGAAGAGCGCATAGCCGATAACCTCGTCGCCGTGCACGGCCGCCAAGAGACAGCCTGACTCGGCTGCCTCCTCGTACACCGCGTAGGGCAAGTGACCGAGCGTGGAACTGTTGGCGTCGCCGAGGGCGATGACTTGGGCGTAGACAGGCCCGTCCGGCTCAACGGCCGTAACCCGCAGATTGTCGGCCATACCCACTCGACCTCGCCTCTGATGCACGGATGCCGCTATTCGGATTGTGTCAGGTGACTCACGTTGAACAGCACAGGTTTTTGCCTTCCGGTCCCGCCCGTTCGCCCCGATGCCTGGAAAGCAGCCAACGCTGCGCCGACACTGTTCGCTCCCGGTTGCGTCGAAGCGAGGTCTTGAGCCGGCTTTCGACGGTGCTCAGCGGTTGGCCTGATCTGCACCCGCGGCGTGAATCGTCAGCATCAGCTCGGCGTCGTCGAGGACCCGGTACTCGGGTTCCCGTCCTGCGAGCGCGGCGCTGTTGTCGAGGATGATCGGCACGCCCTCGCCGCGCTTCTCCATGAAGTGGGCTCGGCCCTCGGTGAGCCAGGGTTCATCGGGCGCGGGGCATCGCGTCAGCAAGCTGGAGACTGTCTCGTTGCGTGCTGTTTGGCGGTAGCGCATGGAGTCGATGGTCAACGAGTTGGCCAGGGCGCCGGGCGAGAACAGCTCCAACCGGTCCGAGAACAGGCGCAGACGGATCTTCGCCCCGTGTATCGCGTAGTCCCGGTGCGCGACGGCGTTCACCAGCGCTTCGAACACGGCTGCCATGTCGAACTGCGGCACTTCGACGCGCCCGACAGTCTTGAATGCCCCATGGCGCATGTTCTTGAGGACGAACCGAGTGGCCTCGATGATCTGCTGATCCAAGGGCCCCTTGATGTCAGCCGCGTCCAGTTGGTAGTTCGCGGCGGCTGCATCAGCAGTGACTGAGCTGCCCCGGTATGCCACGGCTTGCACATACGCATTCGGCAGCCAGCGTTCGGGCGACTCGCTGCCCATCAGCACTCCGGCGACTGTTGGCCTGACGTTGCCATCACCGGCTCGCACTGCCATCCCGAGCTTGACCAGGAACGTCTCTTGGTCGTGGTCCGAACGCGATGTTCGGAATCTCATCCACAGATGCTCGGAGAGGTCATCGAGGTGTGCGCTGGCCACGGCTTGCTCGTCGAATCGGATCAGGCGTATTTGGCTGCGCTGCTGGAAGAGGCGAGCGAGGAACTCCGGCGTCATGACCCGCTTCGAGTCACCGACGCGATGCCAATAGCCGCCCGGGCCGCGATGAACGAATAGACTGCGGGGAACCTCGACCTTCACGATGCTCACTGTGCGCCCGCTGCCCGAAGGCACCGAGAGCCTGTCGAGCACGAGCTGCTCGATCGGCGGGGTGATCGAATCGTTGCAGATCTCCTTGACGTAGCCAGCAACCTCGTCGAGCCGGTCCAAGGGAATGCCGACAATGTCACGCGACTTGTCCTCCACACCCAGCACGAGCACCCCACCTCGGCTGTTCGCGAACGCCGCAAGCTCATCGGCCAGTTCATCAGGTGCCGGAACAACCACCCTCGATCCCGAGAAGCGGACCTCCCTGAACTCAAGGAAGCTCGTCTCCTCCAGCCGGGTGGCCTTGAGCAATTCGTGACTGCTGTCACGTTCCCCGCCAACTTCGGCGTCGGCGGAGACCATGGGCCCACGGTACCCAGTGAGTTCGGCGCGACCGTTCAACATTCGGTGCTGCGGTGCCGCGATGGCCCGCGTATGGGTCTGTCAAAATATGACAGTCCCTCAGCGAGCATCAGCGTGTCTCACGTGTGATACCTTCAGGCGATGAACGAGGTGACCATTCGGCAGCTTCGCAACCACGGGGGCGACGTGGTGGATCGGGTGCAGGCGGGTGAACGACTCACGGTGACACGGTCTGGTCGTCCGGTGGCAGTGCTGCGGCCGTTGCCTCGTCGGGCGCTTGATGCGTCGACGTTGCTTGAGCGTTGGCGGCACCTGCCGTTGGTCGATCCTGAGCGGCTTCGCTCCGACATCGATGACGTTGTGGACCCGAGCTTGTGAGCGCTTCGCACCAGCGCGGCGTTCTCGACACGAACACGGTCATCGGGTTGCCGCGGATAGTCAATGCCGATGCGCTGCCTGCGGAACCGACCATCACTGCGATCACGCTGGCCGAGCTTGCCGTCGGGCCGCTTGCGACCTCTGACGAGACCGAGCGCAGCCGCCGCCAGGCGCATCTGCAGCAAGCCGAGGCCGACTTCGATCCCCTGCCGTTTGATGACGCTGCGGCCCGGGCCTTCGGCCGGGTCGCAGCAGACCTGCGCGCCGCGGGCCGCAAGTCCGCAGCGCGTGCCTACGACGCGTTGATCGCAGCCACGGCAATCGCCAACGGCCTGCCCTTGTACTCCGCCAATCCCAGCGACTTCGAGGGCATCACCGAACTCGAAGTCGTCGCCGTGCCTCTCGGCAGCCGCACCTGAGAACAACAGCGCCGTCGCCGGAGGCAGTTCAGGGATCCGGTGTCAGCAACGGGATCGCACGCTGGCCTGCCGTACGGTAGATGCTGAGATCGGAATCGAGGGTCAGCAGTGGCGCTGCCGCCCAGTCGTCCATACACAGGCTCGGCGTTGTCGAGGACCCGGTACTCGCGTTCCCGTCCTGCGAGCGCGCTGATGTCCAGCCTGCCCCGCAAACCCGAAGACTGGCGATACGCCCAAGACCGCGAAGACCGAGACTGAACTTCGGGCTTGTGAGTCGTCATGCCCCCCGGCGTGTGGTTACGCTCAGGTTGTGAGCAGCAGTGGTCGGCCGCGTCACCAACGCAGCGACTACGAAAAACTGCTCAAGCGTGCTGAACGGGAAGATTGGCGTGTCGAGCGAAAGAGCAAGCACTTCATGCTGTTCTGCCCTTGCCCTGGCCGTCACATCGTCACCGTTTCAGCCACCCCGTCCGACACCCGAAGCCTGAAGAAAATCGAATCACAACTCAAGACCTGCAAACTCACGGAGCAAGACACATGACCACCCCTCGGACCGAAGCGATCTGCCGCTTGGGCATCCTCTGTGTGGAGGATGACGAAACGCGCGCATTGACCTACGACGAGATGTGCTCATTCGTGGACGATGCGACCGAGCATCTGCTTGGAGACGAACGAGTCATTGATCCGGTTGTGACTGCCGGCGTCACCGATGGCACAATCGAGATCGTCTTCGAGATGATGAGCACGGTTGCCGAGCGCTCCACCAGCACTGCTGCGTTCGACATCGTTCACGACATGGGTTCAGCGCTGGGGGCGCAGTGGCGCAACGCGACTGACACCCCCGAGGAGCACATCAGCGAACCCAGTAAGCCATCCACGATGCTGACGCATCAGGAGCGGCACATTCGAGACATAGCGCTGTTGGCCAGCGCATAGACGACTGCCAGTCGCCGCTTGGTTGGGTGCGGCATCCGGTCCGCCGTCGGCGACGGGCTACAGGTCGAAGACGGTGCGGGCGTTGTCGCCGATGAAGGCCCGCCGCCGCTCGGCGGGGAACATGTCGACCAGCTCGTCGAGGTCGAGCACGTAGTCCGGTGTGTGGTCGGCGTGGGGGAAGTCGCTGGCCCAGATGAACCGGTCGTACCCGTAGCGCTGCGCCAGCGCGGGAATGGAGCGCTCGTCAGGGTCGCAGGAGATCCACACCTGCCGCATGAAGTACTCGCTGGGCTTCATCTGCAGCGGCACGCGGGTGCCGGTGTAGGTGTGCCCGAACACGGCATCGATGCGGTCCAAGCAGTAGCCCAGCCAGCCGCCGCCCGACTCGAGCACGAGCACCTTCAGCTCCGGGAACCGCTCGAACACGCCGTAGTCGAACAGCGACACGAATTGATGCCGCACCCCGTCCGATGCGGTCATCGAAGCCGTGAGCCGCAGCTCGCGCACGTGCTCCCATGTGCCCATGCGAGTGCCCTTCGTCCACTGCGGCTCGAAGGTGGGGTGGATCGCGAACGGCACGCCGAGATCCTGCGCCGCTTCGAACACCGGGTCGTGGTCGTCATGGCCGAGCGGACGCGTCGAGTGGGTGAACGGCGCCACGAAGCAACCGCGGGCTCCGTCGGCCACCGAGCGCCGCAGCTCGGCTGCCGCCGCGACCGGATCGGTGAGCGAGATATGCGCGACGGGAACGAGCCGATCGGAGTGATCCCGGCAGAACTCGCAGATCCACCGGTTGTAGGCCCGCGTGTACGCCTGGCCCAGCTCGGCGTCTTCGAGCTCGGCCTCCCACAGCAGCCCCATGGTCGGCAGCAGCACCGCGATGTCGAGGCCTTCGGCATCGAGCAACTCGATGCGCTGGTGCGGGTCCATGGCCCCGTAGGGGATCTCGCCGACGTAGGTGCGATCCGGGTTGAACATGATGTCGGGCAGATCGGGTGCGCCCATGGCGCCCAGCGTCGAGACCATGCCGGGCCGGGCCAGCTTGCTCCGCTGGTTGTCGATCATGAGCACTTCGAGGCCGCGCTCAGGCTCGATCTCGATGCGCAGCGCCCGGTCCTTGTACCGGTCCTCGAGGTACTCCTCCCACAGGTCGGGCGGCTCGAGAATGTGGCCGTCGGCGTCGACTGCGCCGGCGTGCGCGATCTTGTGCACTTCGTGCATGTGGCGCTGCCCGCCCTCGGCGGTGAGCTGTCGCTGAACGGTCGTCGTCATGTCTTTCCCCGATGTCCGTGGGTTCCCCCGAATCCCGGCCCGTATTCTCGCACGGAGCACGGCTTCGCGTCATAGGCGACAATCGTGGCGTCGTATTCGACAGCAGGGGAGAACAGCACGATGAGTGAGAGCAGCGGCAGCTCCGGGGGACGGCTGGCTGGTAAGGCCGCGGTGATCACCGGCGGGGCCAGCGGCATGGGACGGTCGACGGTGGAGCGATTCCTGGCCGAGGGCGCCTCGGTGGTGATCGGCGACCTCAACGCCGACGCCGGGCATGCATTCATGGAGGAGCTGACCGGCGCCGGCCTCGGCGATCGCGCCCGCTTCACCCGCACCGACGTGGCGGTGGAGGACGACGTGGCCGCGATGACCGATCTGGCGGTGGAGGCGTTCGGCCGGCTTGATGTGGTGTTCAACAACGCCGGCATCGGCGGGGCGTTCGGTCCGATCACCGAGCTCGAGGTGGACGCTTGGGACGAGACGTTCGCCATCTTGGTGCGGTCGGTGATGCTTGGCACCAAGCACGCAGCGCGGGTCATGATCCCCCAGGGCACCGGCGGCTCGATCATCAACACCGGGTCGATTGCTGGGATGGGCGGGGGCGCGGGCCCGCAGGCGTACTCGGCGGCGAAAGCCGCGGTCATCAGCTTGGCCAAGACCACGGCGCTGGAGCTGGCGCCGCACCGCATTCGGGTGAACGCCATCTGCCCGGGCCTCATCTTCACGCCGTTGATGCACAGCGGCAACGAGGAACAGGCCGAAGAGATCATGTCGGAACTGCAGCCGTGGCCCGACCGGGGCGAAGGCACTGACATCGCCGGCATGGCGCTCTTCTTGGCGAGCGACGACAGCAAGTTCGTGAGCGGCCAGGAGCTGGTGGTGGACGGGGCGATACTGGCGGCCGGGCCTCGCGTTCACGGCAGGATGCACAACACCCGCAACATCCACCGCATGTCCGGCATGGCCTACGGCACCACCGGCAAGGCCGCCACTGTCCGCCGCCTCTAGCAGGGTGCTGAAAAAGTCCCGGTTTGGTGCTCGCGTTGTGGCTGCGGGTGCGGGACACTGTGGGGATGCGCGGGACTGTTGATGCTCAGACGGCGATGTTGTCGACTTTGTCGACGGAGGATCTGATCGGGGC
>JAJDZE010000121.1 GCA_022824805.1 Acidimicrobiia bacterium
CACGGACTTCACGATCAGCATCAGCGAGGATCTGCTGCCCGACGGTTCGAGCCGCAGCATCGACGTGCACATCGGCGCGGCCCCCGACGGGGTCGCGACCGCCACCCGACGCGACGGGAAAGCCAGATCAGCCGGCATCTACAACGACAAGCTGAGATTCACCGCCACAAACCGCAGCCAGGTGGTGCGCCTCGCGGGTCACAGCGCGAGCTACACGGGCGGCTGCACGACCGCGCTCGGCGGCACCTGTCCGCCGCCGGATCGGGCGACGCTGCGCGTCACGCTGATCAACCTGCTGTGGGGCGACCTGGACTGGGTGCAGACCTGGCGCATGAAATGGCCGGTCACAGTCGTCGCAGCGGGCAGCGGCAGCGACACGCAAAAGACCGATCCGGACAGCGGCAAGAACGCCGACGACAACGAGAGCGCCGACGATGAGGCCGAGGATGAGGCCTCGGCGCGGGCGGCCTGCGTGCCCGACACGCTGCTGGCCGAGGTCGCCACCCAAGCCGCCAGCAGCGTCACCGCGCACGCGGCCCGCTGGACGCAGGTGCACAACGCGCTGACCGGCGAGACGAACGCCATCACGCTCTCCGAGGTGAAAGAGATCCACGACCGGCGCCAGCAAAGAGGCTGGTCGACCGCGCAGTGGGACCCGGTGATCGAAGCGCTGGAATGCATCGAGACGGCGTCAAGCCAGCCCGAACCAGCCGAGGCCGACGCCGACGCCAACCCGACGCCCGATCCTGTGCCGGTCGTGACGCCCGAGCTCAGCCTCTCGGCGGGCTCCGCCGTCGACGAGGGCGACAATGCCAGCTTCACCGTGACGGCCAGCCCCGCGCCGCAGTCGGACCTGACGGTCCAATACACCGTCACCCAGAGCGGCCAGATGCTGGCCTCGCCCGGCGCGGGCAGCCGCACCGCAGTGCTCGCAGCCGGGTCCACCAGCGTCACGCTCGCCGTGGGCACACACGACGACAGCACCGACGAGCCCGCCGGCTCGGTCACCGTCACCGTCACCAGCGGCACCGGCTACACGGTGTCCCAGACCGACGGCAACGCGACCGTGTCGGTGAACGATGACGACGACCCGCCGCCCCCGCCGCCGACCCCGACGGTGAGCATCACCGGCGGCAACAGCGTCACCGAGGGCAGCGCAGCCACGTTCACGATCACCGCCAGCCCGCAGCCGTCGAGCCCGCTTCGGGTCGACGTGAGCGTCGCCCAGTCGGGCAGCTACGGCGTCGCCACCGGCACGCGCACTGTCACCGTCCCGATATCGGGCAGCGTCACGCTGTCGGTCGCGACGTCCGGCGACAGCACCGACGAGCCGAACGGCTCGGTCACGGTGACAGTCAGCAGCGGCTCGGGTTACACCGTGTCCCAGACCGACAGCACCGCAACGGTGTCGGTGAACGATGACGACGACCCGCCGCCTCCCCCTCCGAGCGTGACGGTCTCGATAGCGGACGCGTCCGGCGAGGAAGGCCTGTGGGTCACGTTCAAGGTGACACTGTCAGAAGCAGCAGACCACAAGGTGCAGGTGCGCTGGGAGTCCGACCACGCCTACGACCTCGATCCCTACGCCATCGCAGGCAACGAGTTCTGGTACATGGACGGCACGCTGACCTTCGCCCCCGGCCAGACCCAGAAAACGGCTTCGGTGTACCTCAACGACGACAGCTACGCCGAAGCCGACGAACTATTCCGGGTGCGGCTGTCCAGCCCCCAAGGAGCGACGATCGCCGAGGGCGAAGCCATCATGACCATCACCGACAACGACTGAGCAGCGTCGTTCCTCGCCATCGGCGGGCCTTTCAGACGCAGCGCGGAACTCCGGATCGAACCTTCTTCGTGTCTCCGGCATAGCTCCCCTTCCTCAAAGAGCATGCCTTCCAGATTCCGTGGGAAGCCCAGACGCAGCGAGCAGGCGCGCTGTTTCGCTTGTCGTACCTGACATACTTTGCTTATGCCGAGGGCGGTGTCGGCCCACCAGATGGCTTGGAGCATGCATGGCGGCAGCCCGCCCGCGTCACAAGGACAAGGACAGCGAGGCGATCTTGCGAGACGCGGAACAAGCCGGGTGGCGTGTCCGCAAGACCAAGAAGCAGCACTATCGCCTACAGTGCCCACCCGAATGCGGGCAGCATCACATAACGATGCCGTCCACCCCGTCAGACCGTCGGGCCATGAAGAACTTCAAGTCCGGCATGCGGAAGTGCGAAAGGAGCGTGCTCTGAGATGACAGCCGCACAGACCGAAGCAACAGTTCGCCTCACCGTCAAGGAAGCAGACGAAAGCGGCGACCGTCCGCTGACCACCGATGAGATGGGCGATTTCGTAGGCGATTTCGTAGACCAGCTCGAAGATGACTCACGCGCCATCGGCCCCGTCGTGTTCGGGGATGCCGCCGTTGGCACAGTCGAGATCACGTTCGTGCTTACGCGTACGATCTCAGACCGCGACACGAGCACAGAAGTGTTCGACATCATTCACGATGCAGGCAAGGCGCTCGGCTGCGAATGGCGCAACGACCCGGAGCGCAAGCGGGCCTCCGGCAGGGCACCAGCAGCTACCCGGAAGCTGGCTCGCCAAAGCCAGCAGATCGAAGCTGCAGAACTCGTGTCTGTGTAGGCCAAGCGGCTGTTGCCGCGGGTTCAGCCACAGCGGCTCAGCCTCGACACGATTCCGATCAGCCACGGTGCCCGCAGGCATCGCAGCCACGAGGTCGTCGTAGCGGAGCCGCTTGCCCGCCATGTCCTCAACGACGGTCTCCATCTGCATCTCGGTGCCCATCTCGCGCAGGATGCGACGGCCTGCGGAGCGGGGCTGGCAGGATGGCCCGGTGACACCATCACCGGCGAATCTTCGCCTGCCCGCCGACATCAGCGACAGCGAGGCCGAGGCAGCGCTGCGGCGTATCGAGACAGCCGATCCCGATGTCGGCACGGATGCTCGGCACGTGTTCGAGGTGCTGAGCTGGGGGGAAGGGCCCTCACTGCTGAAGCAGGCTCGCTTGCAGACGTGGCTGTGGTACGAGCTGCCGTGCAAGTACATCGACGGCGCACCCGGCTACATGGGCCGACTGGCCGGTGCAGCGGCGGTGCTGATGGACGAACTGGGCTTGCACCGCTACGCCGCGATCTGCCGCAGCGACACAACGGCAGAGGTGCATCGCGCGTTCGACGAGCGTGACAGCGAGGGCGTCGCCGCGCTGCAGGCGGCCATGCGTGACTCGGGCATCGTCCCGCCTGATCTCGACGACTTCGAGTGGAACACTTACATGGGTCCGGATGAGGCAGACGCCCGCGCCGCGGTGGAAGACGCCTTGGAGGCAGCGGTTGCCGCTGGCGAGCTGACTGTCGGCGCTCGAGGCTGGCGTGCGGCGCAGAAGCGGATCGCGGCGGCAGCCCTTGACGACGACCACGACGACCAGCCGGGCCAGTCGTGGCGCACTGCGCTGGTCACCGAACGTCTGGCACGCTGGGTCAGCCAAGGCGACACCATGAGCGAGGCGGTAGGAGCTGCCCGCGCGCAGGTCGCGAACCTGCTGCTGCACCCGGCCGAGCCGCCGTCCGACGTTGCTGCAGCGTTGCGTGTGCCCATCTGGTTGCTGGCCCGCTTCGGTGACGAGCAGCCCTTGACCCAAGTCGGGAATCTGCGAGTGGCATTCGTGCGCGAGGTGCATGAGGACTGCCCTTGGCGGGTGATCGAGCCGCCGCCTCCGTACCAGCAACGTCATGTCGAGGCCGACGACCCGATCCTGTCGGCGCTGCGGCACTGGCTGCAACGCGCCAACGCGCTGCGCAAGCGCCACAACAAGCTGCACCGCACCCAGGCCGGCGCAAAGATGACACAGGATGCCGCGCTGGCGTGGCAGCGGCTGACACACCATCTGTTCCCGAACGGGTGGGACGGATTCGTCGTCGAGAACGCTGTGCTGGCGTTGCTCTGCAGTGGCGGGGAGATTGCCGACGCGGAACTCGATGCGCAGGTCGCCGAGGCGGCAGCCGAATGCGGATGGCGTTCCTGGCACGACGGCGAGCAGATCACGCCTTCAGCCCATGCTGTCTCATGGGCGTTCTCCGAATCGCTGCGGCTGTGGGAAGCCTGTGGATTCCTTGCTTCGACCGGCACTTGGCCCGACCAGCGACTGGCACTCACCGAGGCGGGCACAGCAGCCATGCTCGCCCGACTTCGGCACACCGCCGCGGGTCCCAGCAATCCGCCGTTCTGAATCTGGCTGTTGCCGGCAAGTGCCGGTCGCCCCGTGGTCCTCATCGACGCGGGCCGCTTCGCTCATTCCACACAAGCCACGAAGCGCCCAAGCGGCATGTCGGCAGTGGGTGCGTCGGCCCGATCTATGTCGGGCGCTGCAATGCCATGCGCGCTGCTTCGACGACGGGCCGTCGGTGACAGCCCTCGAGGTGGTCGTTGACGATGCCTGACGCCTGCATGAGGGCGTAACAGGTGGTGGGGCCGACAAACCGCCAACCCTGCTTGCGCAGTGCCTTGCTGAGCGCCGTCGATTCGGGCGTTGAGGGCATCGACGTGAGCGTGCGGTAGTCGATGACTGCCGGCCGATCCTCTGGCTGCGGCTCGAACGACCAGAAGAAGGCCGCCAGGCTGCCGTGTGCCTCGATGGTGTCGAGCGCCGCGCGGGCGTTGTTGATGGTCGCCTCGATCTTGCCCCGGTGACGCACGATGCCTGCGTCGTCGAGGAGTCGCTCGACGTCGGCGTCGCCGAAGCCCGCCACGACCTCGAAGTCAAACCCGCAGAACGCAGCCCGGAAGTTCTCCCGCTTGCGCAGGATCGTCAGCCACGACAGTCCCGACTGGAACCCCTCCAGGCACATCTTCTCGTACAGGCGCATGTCGTCGACCACCGGCATGCCCCACTCGGTGTCGTGGTAGGCCTCATAGTCGTCGTGGCCTTCGCCCCACCCGCACGCCAGCGTTCCGTCACCGCGCCGCCTCAGCCCCTCAGGCACAGCGGCCGGCTGGCTCATGCTCCGTTGGTGGCGGCGACGGCTTCGGCGATGGCGTCGTTGGTGGGTGTCGGGCCGTAGAACATCATCGTGGTGCGGTCGGCGAAGGTGTTGCGCTCAGCGATCTGGGCGCCAACCTCGGACGGTGTGCCCGACACGACGATGAGATCCAGCAGATCGTCGTCGATGAGATCGCTCATCTCGCGCCAGTTGCCCTGCTTGGACAGCGTGTTCAGGCGCGGCTGCAGTTCGCCGTAGCCATGGTGATCCAGCGCACCCGCGTAGGCCGGCGTCGAGCCATAGAACGCGAGCTGGCCCGCTGCCGAGCGGCGCGCCTTGTCGATCTGCTCGTCGTTCTCGCCCATGGCGACAATCGTCAGGCACGCAACGGTGACGTCGCCGACATCGCGTCCGGCCGATTCGGCGCCGGCCGCCATCGCCGGCAGCGTCACATCGGTCATGAACTGGGCCGTGTGGAAGGGGTGGACGAAGAAGCCGTCGGCAGCGGCACCGATCACCTCGACCATGCGGGCGCCGACGCCAGCCACGTAGATCGCCGGCGGTGCCCCGCCGATCGGGCCAGGGTTGAAGAATGGCGTCATCAGGGTGTGGGTGTAGAACTCGCCCCGGTGGTTGAGCCGCTCGCCGGTCTCGAAGATGTGCCAGATGGCCCGCACCGCCTCGATGTACTCACGCATCCGTTCGGCGGGGCGTGACCACTGCTCGCTGAACCGCTTGGTGATGTGCGGTTTGATCTGCGTTCCGAGTCCCAGGATGAAGCGGCCGTCGCTCATGCGATGCAGATCCCACGAAGTGACAGCGCACGTCATCGGGTTGCGGGCGAATGCAACCGCAATCGCCGTGCCGAGCTCGATGTTCTCCGTTCGCTCTGCTGCCAGCGCCAACGGCAGGAACGGGTCGTGGGATGCCTCGAACGTCCACGCCGCCGAGAGCCCCATCTCCTCGAACCGCGCTGCTTCCTCTGCGCACCCTCCCGGTGTCGACGCTGTCGTCGCCCCGTCGATGCGGTGCGGTGCTGTGTTGCTGGCATTCATGTGTGCAATCTCCCCAGCTCGTTCAGGCAGCACCGGCGGGCCACAACGGCTGGCCGGCACGGTGAATCTTGCCCCAGGCGAGCATTCTTCGCTCCGCCGCCCACGCCCAGTTGGCTGCGCCGGACGGGATTATCCATACGCTTCTGCCCCGAGCGAGAACGCCCGGCTGTTGATGGCTTGTCGAGCGTCGTGAACGCTCGGCGTCGAATGCGGATCCGGATTCAGGCGGCCGATTGCATGAACATTGCATGAGAGTATGATTTCTGGATGACATCGCTGCAGATTCGCGACATGCCCGATGAGCTTCATCGCCGACTGAAGGCACGCGCCGCCCTGGAAGGCCAGTCGATGTCGGAGTACGTCTTGCGCGAGCTGCGCCGTTCGCTCGATATCCCGACACGGCAGGAGATGTCGGAGCGCATCGCGGCGCTTGATCGCATTGCGGTGACCGAATCGCCTGCCGATGCGGTGCGCGCGATACGCGACGCGAGGTGATCGTTCTCGATACATCGGCCGTCATCGCCTGGCTGCTTCGTTTGCCGGAAGCGGCCGATGTTGAGCGGCATGTGATGTCGTCCGATTCGCTGCACGCGCCTGCGCTGCTCGCAGTGGAAACTGCCCATGTGCTGCAGCGTTACGTGCGAAGGGGGGACCTGTCAGCAGAGCAAGCGCGGCGTGCGCTGGACGAATTCCCGCGGCTCGGCATCGTGGCCCATCCGCACGAGCTGCTGCTGCCGGTGATCTGGCGGCTGCGCGAGAACTTCACCGCCTACGACGCCTCCTTCGCTGCGCTGGCCGTGATGCTCGGCGCCCCCTTGGTGACGCTCGACGCCCGCACCGCACGCGCACCCTGGCCAGCCGACCTGCCTCCACCACGCATCGACCTCATCACCCAATAGCAACGCTCTGGCGTCCCGTGCAGCCTCTCGGCGGGCAATCCGTGGGCCGTCGCACCATCGTTCCCGTCACCCCGATATCGCCACCATCACGACCGGGCCGAAGGGATTTCGGGCAGATTGCTGATGACGTCCATGATCCCCTCGCCGGAGTAAGTGACGGTCAGGGTCTCGCTGGCTCGGGTCATAGCCACGTACAGCAGTCGACGGCGCTGGCGGTCTTGCTCGGCGGGTTCGTCGTCTTCGACCCAAATGTCATTTGCGCCTCCGATGACGACATGGCGGAATTCGAGGCCTTTGAGCATTTGAAGAGTTGCAACCGGAACGACGCCGGTGGCATCGGCAATCTTGTCGCGCTGGGCACCTCTGATTTCCACGGCGTCGGGGATGCGCCGCAGCAGTTCATTGCGTAGCTCCCGCCAGCCGGTGAGCACGGCGATGTGCTCGGGCGGCACACCGCTGTCCCGCAACCTCGCGACATGCTTCGTGATCCCATCTGCCTCCGCGCGCATCGAACCGCACGCGAGCCTCAGTGGCAATGGTCCCCGCCGAGATGCCTGCTCGGGCATCACGAAGATGTCGAGATCATCCCCCTGCTCACTCAAACTCCCGCGCCGCGCTGCGTCGCCGAGCGCCAACAGCGCCTCCTCGAGCACCTCGCCGGTGTTTCGGTAGTTGACTTTAAGTTCCTTGGTGCGCCCTCGCGCCGTTGTGCCCGGCGGGTACCAGCGCCCACTTTTGCCGCGGTAGATCCGCTGTGCGCCGTCGAGCGCCATCACAAAATGGTCACGGCCAGGCTTAAGCAATGCCCATGCCATGTCCAAGCCGTCGGCACCGAGGTCTTGCGCCTCGTCAACGAGCACCATGTCGTAGCCCCGCTCTCGGCGCTGAGCGTCCGTAAGAGCTTGGAGTAGGGCTGTGGCGTCCTGGCGGCGCTGTGCAAAATCCGGCTTGGCCCCCGCGTTGTCGATCATGCCGGCCCCCGACAGCACTCGGTAGGTCACTTGGTCGAAAGTCCTGACAAAGACGTTGCTGCAGTCCCTCACTTCTGCTCGGAGTGCCGACGACAGTGGCCTGTTGAAGCACATCAACAGGATTCGCCAATCAGGAAAGTGCCGGGCGATGTGTCGGGCTCGGTGCGTGAGCACGAGTGTCTTGCCGCTGCCGGCCACGCCTCGTATCACCCGGTACCCAGCCCCCAAGTGACGCGCCATGCGCTCTTGCTCGCGGTCGAGCGTGCGGATGATCTCCTCGCTGGCCGGATCGGGTTCTCGGAACATCGCCGTTGTCTTGCCGGTGATGATGATCTCGGGCTTGACCACAGCTCGGGTGCGCGCTTGCTCGGAAACGCCCAGTTGCAGAATCTGACCGCCGATGGCCCGCTGAAGTGCAGGCCGCAATTCGCCCGGCTCGAAGTCGTCGCGGGTCAGCAGTGGAAGCGGGCTCTCGATCTCGGCTGCGTGCTCTCGGCTGGTCTGCGGCAACGCGAGAACGCGCCGCACTGGCAGCGACTCGACCGGAACTTCGGCGAGGCTGCCGCCGAGTTGCGTCGTTCGTTCCACTACCAGGCGATGGGCCTCCCCCTCGTCGATCCGCGCGCGGCGTCGGCGAGACGCCTTGATCTGCCGACGCGACGGGGCCTGCAGGACGGCGATCCCGGCCTGTGGGTCGAGCACCACCAGATAGCAGTCGCTGTCGTCGCCAGGCGTCGCAGCGCCGTCGAACTCGCGCCGCAGCGCCGCCGCTTCACCCTCTCCGGTGCGCTCAAGCCAGACGGTCACTTCCTCTGGCAAGTCGTCTCGAAGATGCCGAGCCACCTCATGCAGCCGCTCGGACACATCGCTTCGACTCGCAAGATTCTCAGGCTGCAGGAATGCCATGCGTGCTCCGCAGATCGCGGCATGTGACTGTAATGAACGCATTGCGACTGTTCCGGCTTCGGGCCAAGGACCAGGAAGCGCCTACACAGTGCCGACGAACTCAGAACCATCGTCGGTGAGTTCGAGCCGAACGTAAGAGGTGCCGTCGAACTCGTCGGTGACGGCAGCGACGAGGCCCTCGCCAATCAACGCGTCAACTGCTGCTCTCACATCTTTCTCACCGAGGAACGCCAGCCGGCCTGCTGACGGGTGCGTCACCAGACGCGAAGTCGAACCACCCGCCCTGACGGCGTCGGCACCCCACAGGTTGCCTGCAAGACAGCGTTCGATGTTCTTGCGTGAGTATTGCCAGGGAGCGGCGTCTGCCAGCAGGCCGAGGATGATTTGAGCGACCGGTAATGCCTCGCGCAGGCTGGTCTCGGTGAGATGGCTGTCGGCCCACGGCCGCGGCAAGTCAGAGCACACGTCACACCGACCGCAGCCACCGTCGGCTGCAAAGGGCAGTGAATTCGATGCATCGAGATAATCAAGAAGGGCAGTCACCCGACACGCGCCTCGGTCGCGGGCGAAAGCCTTGGCACGGTCAGACTTCTCGGCCACCTCGCTACGGCGCTGTTCGCACTGTCGTTCAACCTCTGCCCAGTCCGGTTGGCCCTGGGAACACTCAAGCACCCATCCGTACTTCCAGACGGTGAACCCGATGACGTCCCGGTGGTGGAGCTCAAGCAGGTCCTGCGCGACATCCACCTCGGATCGCCCGAGGTCTTTCGACCACTGTGGTGCGTCATAACGGCCGTCATGTTGCTCGGCGAGTTCAATGAGCCGCTCAGCGCGAGCGATGAACTCCGGTGCGACCGCTGCGTCTCTCTGCAAGCCCGCGACCCGGTCGGCGTTCGGAGTGTCCGAATCGCGCGACGCGTCGCTCAGGCGCAGCTCGCTGAGTCGCTTGCGGGTGTCGTCGATGATCGTGACGCGGCCCTCCCACGGCGTGTCAGGGTGGCGCCTCAGAACGCTTGCGAGCGCCAAGTAGTGGACGGCGAGCGAGGTCGCGACCGATTCCGCGTCACTCTCGCTGGTCTCGTCATCGGGTCGATCGACGAGATCCTCCGGGTCGTATGAGCCCAGGCCCGGCAGCAGCTTCGCCCAGATGCTGCGCACCCGCTCTATAGACGGTGCAGCGCTCCGAACGAAGATCCGATGGATGGAGCAGTCCTTCGGCATAGTCAGAAGTACTGCCGTGCCTTCGGTCGGCATGCCGGGTTGACCGGCGCCGCGGGCGGCCCTGCCGGTTTCTTGGACGTACTCCTCGATGGTGGCGGGCATCTCGGAATGCACGATCAGAGCGATGTCAGGCTTGTCGATGCCCATCCCGAAGGCCTTGGTAGCGACGACCACGTCAATCTCGCCATGACGAAATGCGTCCTCGACGTGCGACCTTGCCGCTGTCTCCATGCCGCCGTGGTAAGCGCGAACCGTATGGCCAGCAACGCGCAGCAATCCGCTGACACGCTCGGCGTCGCGTCGGGTCGGCACGTAGACCACAGTTGCCTGGCGGCGAAACGCCTCCACCACCTGAACGATGCGGACATCGCGTTCGCTGCGGTTCGCACAGTCTTCGGTGAGGTAGCTGATCTCGGGCCTATCTGGCGACAGCACTGTCGCCTTACGAGTCCGCAGTTTCAGTGAAGCCACGATGTCTTCGCGCACTCGGGCGTTGGCGGTGGCCGTCACAGCCAACAGTGTCGGGCCGTCACCCGCCGGAGAGACCCTGCTTCGGACGATGCGGCGGCGACGCTCCCTCGATTGCCCTTCGAGCATTTCGATTGCCTCGGGAATCCTGGCGTACTCGGGCCGGAATGTATGTCCCCACTGCGAGATGCAGTGCGCTTCGTCGATAGCAATCCGAGCAACGTCCACCTTGGAAAGCAGGCTGATGAACTCCTGCGACCACAGCCGCTCGGGGCTGATGTACAGCAGCTTGTAGTCGCCCCGGGTTGCGCCCCGCAGGATGTCGCGCCATTCGCTCTGCGCCACGCCGCTGTGGATGGCTGCCACCTCGGTGATGCCACGGCGGCGCAAGTTCTCGACTTGGTCGTTCATCAACGAGATCAACGGCGACAGCACAAGCGTCACGCCAGGCATCAGCAGCGCCGGAATCTGGTAGGTGATCGACTTGCCCGATCCTGTCGGAAGCACCGAGAGCGCATCTTCGCCTGCCATGAATCGTCGCATGGTCTCGAGCTGGCCGGGTCGCCATCGTTCGAAGCCGAAGATCTGACGCACGCGGTCCAGCCGTTGCTCGACGATGTCGCCGTCCCCGGCCTGATCCTCGTCGAGCGCGAGCGCTCGGATCTTCGCGAGGGTGTCGTCGACCGGAACTGCATCCATGGCGCTCCGCAGCTCATCGGTCAGCTCGATGCCGTCGAGATGCCCGCAGATTCGGCCATACGCGTCGTTGGGATCACGTAGGCGATGCTGCGCTGGCGGACCGGGCAGCGTACCGAGGATCTGATCGGAGTATGAGGTGGCTCGGCACAGGCGGTTGTCGAGCATCACGGTCACCCCGCGATCGTCTGCCGTACGAATCAGCCGTCCTGCTCCCTGGGCCATCCTCAGTGCGGCGCGTGGCACGGCGTAGTCGGCGAACCCATCCTTGCCCTGCTGCTCCACAGCTTCCATCCGAGCGCCCGAGATCGGGTCGGCGGGAGAGTCGAAGGGGATCTTCTCCAAGAGGAGCAAGCTCAGCGCCTCGCCGGGGATGTCGACGCCCTCCCAGAACGAGCGCAGTGCGAGCAGGCTGGTGGCCATCTCAGTTCTCATCCGGGCGACGAGCGCGGGCGCCGGTGCGTCGCCTTGCGCGAGCAGCGGAATTCCGTGCTGATCGAGGTAGTCACGGAGCTTGTTGCGAGCCGCTTCCATTCGAGATCGGGCGGTGAACAAAGCCATCGCCCGGCCGCCGGACAGCAGCATCAGCCTTCCCGTCTCTCGGCCTGCCGCCTCGGTGAACTCGTCCATCAGACGTGCTCTGGGCGATGGCAGCCAGTCAGCCAAGATCACCAGATGCTGCTCGCTGAGCGCTTCGAACGGGGTGGGCAGCGCCGTCGTCTGCGCGGCGCCAAGTCCCAGTGAGTTGATGATGTGACTGAAGTTGCCACCCACCTGCAGTGTCGCCGACGTTGCGACGGTGGCGACGAGGTCGTTCCACAATTGCCGCAGGTGGGGCGCTACCGAGAGGGGCACATGCCGTAGCAGCCATGTCCAGCGCCCATCGACATGCTCAATCTGACCAACAGCTATGTGCTGCTGCTCTTTGAGATTGGCAATGAGACCGGTGCCGGGCATCGGGCCGGCGTCGGCGTGGATGACGCTGCGGAGTGTGTTGGCGGCGCTTCGGGCGAAGCGCCCAAGGTGTCGCAACTCGGCTTCGAGGCGGTCGCGCCGGTACCGCCCGGCGAGCTGCTCTGGCAAGTTGATCTCGTTCAGCTCGCCGACGATGCCTTCCACGGCTTCGGCGAGCGACCGCCCTTCGCGCAGCACTGCGTAGTAGTCGGGGTGCGCAGTGTCGATGCCGCGGCGAATTCGATACGTCGAGGGGTAACGATCGTCGGAACTCGCTGCCGTTCGCACCCGCATGTAGGCCGTCAGCTCTGAACCGAAGCGCGGCAACTGATCCCGTACAGCGGTGACACAGCGGCGCACGTCGGTCAACGGCGATTCACGCACAGACCAGCGAGCGGCGCGGGCGAGTCGGCCTACGGTTCCGCCCCCTCCGCTGCTCGGATCGATCGCGTCACAGAGTTGCTCAATCTCGCCTACTCCGATTTCGGCCGTCAGTGCATCGGTCGCCGAGTCTTCGAGGTTGTGCGCTTCGTCGAGCACCAAGTGCCTGGCGTGATCGAGCCACTCGTGATCGGTCACGACCAGCGCATGGTTCAGCACGGCCACATCCGCATGACGCAGCCCGTCACGAGCGCGGCGATAGAAGCACCGTCTGTCCAAGTCAGTCGTTTCCGGACCCGGCTGCTCGCTGACGGAGAGCACGAATCGAAGACTCGACATGACGTTTCGAAAATCGCTGCCGAGCGCCCACGTGTTCAGATCATCCCAATCACCCGTCGGTGTCTGCGAGACCCAGCCGCACAGGATTGCGAGCGCGAAACCGCGCACTGCCTGACGCGAGCCTGCACGGTGACCGGGTTCATGCTCCGGGTGCGCGGTGCGTCCCGCGACGACATCCTGTGCGTCGCCGGACTGGTCGCCTTGAATGCCCAACTCGCCAAGCGCGCTCTCCAGCGCGGCCACGTCGATGTAGTTGCCCCTGCCCTTGAGCAACACCCAGTTGAAGGGCACCAAGAGCGAGGTCAGTTGCTCAAGGGAGTGCGCGATCTGATCCTGAAGCACCTTGGAATGCGGAGCGATTGCGACCGTCGCGCCGCTGGCGCGGGCGTATTCGATAGCGGGTGCGAGATAGGCGAAGGTCTTGCCCGTGCCCGTCGGGGCCTCGATGAGCCGACGTTCGCCATAGTGCAGCGCTGACGCCACCAAGCGAGCCATCTCGATTTGCTGCGCGCGTGGTGAGCGACCTTGCGACATCAGCGCTCCGCCGTTGTCGAGCATGCCCGCGGTGGTTTCTGGGTCGAATCTGCCAGTTGGTTCGGGCCGTTGCCGCTGCCTGGACACCGGGATGATCGAGGCCAGCGACGGCGGGTCGGGTTCGGCGTCAAGGAATGCGGACCATAGGTGGGCAGTTGCGTGCAGCACCCAGCGTTGAAGTCGGCGAGGAGGGGACGCTTCGTTCATCGACGCGAGCAACGGACTCAGCACATCAGCCAGCAGACGGGCATCTCCGAGCGCCCGGTGCTCGGAACGGGCGGTGCGCCCCAAGAGCCGTTCCGCCAGATCGTCGAGGCTCCGCCCAGGTGGGGGCTTGCTGTCGTCACTGCCGATCGTCATTTCCCGACCGGCCCTCGGGAGCGCGAGGTGTGCGAGCTCCAACGTGTCGAAACGTTGGCCACCGAGCGCTGGCAGCCCCGACTGCGCTGATGCGGCATCCAAAAGCGGGAAGTCGTAGCCGAAGCCGTTGTGAGCCATGAGCGGGCAGTCGCCGACGAATGCGGCGAAGCTTCGCAAGGCCTCGACCAAGGTCGGCGCTTGCGCCAAGTCCTCGTCAGCCAAGCCCGTCAGTTCACGAGTCTGGGGTCGCAACGGCCGGGTAGGTCGCACCAACGTCTCGAAGTCGCCAGCTTCGACGCCGTCGACGACGAGCACGGCTCCGATCTCGATGATCTCGTGGGCCGGCGGGTCGGAGCGATCCGCATTGGCCTCTAAGTCGAACACCACGTATTCGCGCAAAGCCCACACCCCGCAGGCGGACAACCGGAATGCAAGCTAGACGAGACGATCGGGTCAGGCCGCGATGTCGTTGTCAGTGATCGACATCGGCGGGGAGGATTCGGAAAGGCTTGCCGCGCAGTGACTGAACGACGCGGAAGTGCCGCTCGTCGAGGGTCGCAATCGCAACCTCGTCGTGCTTGTCGGCCAGGACCACCAGCGATGCATCGGTCAAGCCAAGCGGCAAGTCGCGGTATCGCTCGACGACAGCGCGTGCCCGGACGAGATCGACGGCATCGAATACTGCAAGTTCGTACGCACCCGACGAGATCTCCTCGAGCACCATCAATTCAGCATCGACACCTGCGATGCGCGCTGTGAGGTAGTCGAACTCCGCAAGCACAAAGGGGGAGATCACCAGCGGACGGGCCCCGGCCAGTGTTTGGGCGCACGGCTCATGCATCCGCTGATTTGGCACGAAGGCCGCCAGCAGGACGCTGGTGTCGACGATCACGTGCCGAAGCCGGTCTTGGCCAGGTATTCGTCGACGTTTTCGGCGATGTCAGGATCGCCCCACCCCTCGGTGAACAACGGGGTTGTAGGGCGAGCTTCACGCCGAGCGAGTGCCTCGACCAGCGCCTCGCGAACCAGCGCGGCCTCCGAGCAACGGGCTTCCGCCGCTGCGCGTTCGAGTCGTTCCTTGAGTTCGTCGGGCAGGTAGATCGTCGTCTGCTTCATGCTGTGGATTATGCCATGTATTGCACCATATATTGTATTCCTATCGTGATTGCCTCTTGAGCGTCTAAGTCGGGATCATCGCATTCGGCACGAGGGAAGCGGAAGTGGTTTCTAGGCTTCGGCTTTGTGCGGCATCGGCCTGATCGGCTCTTTCTGCTGACGGGGGGCGTGCAGGGTTTGGCCTTCTCGTGGGGCCTGCCGGCGATGGTGTGGTGGGTGGTCGACTTGCGGCTGTCACCGTTCCGGCTTGCGGTGCTGGGCACTGCGCTGGTGCTGTCGATTCTCGTGACCGAGACGCCGACCGGCGTGGTCGCCGATCTCTACAGCCGCAAGTACTCGGTAGTGGCCGCGTACGTCGTGATGGGCACGGCGATGGCGTTGACCCCAGTGACAGAACTGTTCGGCGTTCTCGTCATCTGGCAACTGCTGTGGGGTGTCGGCTGGACGCTGCAGAGCGGCGCTGCCACGGCGTGGATGACCGACGAGCTCGCCCACCACGCATCACATTCGCATCGCAGTGCAGCGGTGATGCCCGTCGAGCCTTCGACCTCAGGCGACGACCCTGGGGCTTCAGATGGCGGCGCGATCAGCGGCGCGGCGGGCAGCCCGGACGGCGGCGCGACGAGCGGTGCGGACGGCGGCGATCCCAGTCGCCAGGTGGATGGGCTCATCGTGCGCCATGCGGTCTTCCGATCCGTGGGCGTCATGGTTGGCCTCGTCGCCGCCACCGCGATGGGTGCTTGGTCGGTTCGGGGATCGATGGCCGTTATGGGAATGCTGGCCATCGTGGCGGCCGGGTATCTGGCCGTCACGATGCCTGAGGCCGGCTTCGAGTCGCCCCGCCGTCGGGCCGGTAGCGCACCCAGGCCGGCGCGCACGAGCGCATGGCGAGACGCGATCACCCTCTGGAAGCGAGGCGCACGGCTCGTGCGCCGCAATCCATCGCTGCTGGCGGTGACCCTCTCGGCCGCCGTTGCCGCCGGAGCATGGGAAGCCAACGACCGGCTCTCCGTTCTGCGGCTGTTCGATCTCGGCCTCATCGAGTTGGACGGCCGTGAGGCAGTGCTCTTCTTCGGCGCAACCTGGTTCGTGATGTCTGCGCTGGCGATCCCGATGATGACGTGGTTGCGCCGTCACCTCGAGCGATCACAGGCCGACCAGGGGAGCGCCCGCCGAGACGCCTTCCTGCTGGCGCGATTGCTGACGGTCGCCGCAGCAGGCGCTCTGGCGTTGGCGCTGAGCCCCTGGTTCGCAGTGGCGCTCATCGGCTGGGCGGTCCTCGACGTGGCCGGCGAGACGGCATATTCGCTGACCGAGGCGATGGCGAATCGGCATGCCGACTCGTCGGTTCGCGCCACCGTGGTCTCGTTCGTCGGACAATCCCAGGCAGTGGGGGAAGTGTCCATCGGTCTGGCGCTGGGAACGGTGGCGCAGCTCGTCTCGGTGCCGTTCGCGCTGGCCATAGCCGCGGCGCTGTTCGCCGTCTCCGCGGCGCCCGCGGCAGTCGTCGGGTGGCGCACTGCCGCGCCTGAGGACTGAGTCACACCACGGCACACATCGGGCGACGGCGCCGACACCGCGACAGCAACGTCGTGTCGCGGCGGATCCAGAATCCGGCGTGAGATCCCGAGTGGGCTTGGTCGGCGCCTGTCAGCCGTCGGCCATCTCGGCCATGGCGGCTTCCGAGCGGCGGGCCATCTCTTCGGGATCGATGTCCTCGATGTGGGTGGTGAGGTTCCAGCGATGGCCCCACGGGTCCTCGATCATGCCCGAGCGGTCGCCGTAGAACTGATCCACAACGGGCCGTACCTCGGTGGCGCCGGCCGCGAGTGCGGCCGCGAAGGTGGCGTCGACGTCCTCTACGTACACGCTCATCTGCACCGGTGACCCGCCGTAGTGCTTGGGCGAGTGGAACTCCATCTCGGGGAACTCGTCGGCCACCATGATGAGCGAATCGCCCAGTTCCAGCTCGGAATGGCCGATCCTGCCGCCCATGTCGATGCGCATCCGCTCGGTCATCCCGAGAACCTCGGTGTAGAACGCGATGGCATCTGCAGCGCCGTCGATGCTCATCGACACGGAGATACGCGGATAGTCGTCGGGAATCGGCTTGACCATGACCGGGGGACCTTCCTGTTGTGCAGCTCGTGTGCTCGTGGCCGCATCGGGCCGCTCGGACTCGGCTGTGAGGGCCGCGCACCTTGGCGCCGGCGTGGCGTCAGGCTAACCCCGAGGTCAGCAAGCCCGGTCGGCGACACCGGTCAGCACCGCGACCGCGTCGGAGACTGCCGTTTCGGCTCGGGCTTCGAGCCCTGCTTCATCCGCGCTGGCGATGGGGTGCTCGATCACGGTGAACGGATGGTCGGGCACGCCCTGCACCCGGGCCATCAGCTCGGCGGCACTCACAAAGGCGCTGGTCATCACGCTGATCGCGGGAACGCCGACCCGTTCGGCGGCGACGGCGTCGTGCAGACTGCACGACGAGCAGCTGCCTCAGTCGCCCACGCCGGCCAGCACGGCATCCCAGCCCATGGCCTCGGCCAGCAATTCGTGCTGCGCGGGCGCGCTGTAGTTGGCCTTGATCCGTCGGATCACCTTGGCAACGCCATGACGGTCGCGCAGCAGGCGCTCGACGTGGTCGAAGAACGGCTTGGTGTTCTCCTTGCCGTTGGAGATCACGCCGATCGTGGCGCCCTCGAGGGTGGCCAGCCGCGCCGGCGCGGCAAACCCTGCGGGATCCTGCTCGTGTGTCGGGTCCAGCAGTTCCACGTTGTCCTCCTTGGCGGCTCTCAGCGGCGTGACCATCGGCCCGCTGGCGTGCGCGGGCAGAGGGCCAGCTACATGCTGCCACGAACGCTGCGCCGAGGGCGTAGATCCTTCGACGGCTGATCGCGCTAGCTGATCTCGCAATCCACGCAGGCGCCGACCGCCACGGTGGCTGCGTGGCTGCGGGTGCCGAGCCAGGGCGGGATGACCGCTGCGAAGCCGCCTGCGGGCCCGCCTGCGGCAACGATCAGCAGGTCTTCCGGCGATTCGAGCGCCGGATAGGTGCGCTCGGCACGGTCCTTGACGACCGCTCCCTTGCCGACGCTCGCCCAATCGCCCCGGCGCACCTGGGCCCGTTCGAACACGCAGCCGGCGATGTCATGCTTGGTCCAACCGGCGGCATCGAAGTGGGTCCGCAGCTGCGGGGGCAGCACCACCACGTAGTTGCCCGGCCAGATGGAGTAGTTGAGCTGGTTGGCCCGAATCTCAGCAGCGAGGGTCTCGCACAGCTCGGCGGGGTCGGTGGTCCACTCGTTCATGACCTGTCGGGGCGCCATCGAGGCCACTGCGGTCACCGACGACACATGGCCCTGCTCGGCGGGCGCGGTGCCGAGCCGCTGATCGCCGAGCGAGATCCAGCCGGTCGCCTCCTCGTCCTCGGCGATGCAGTAGCCGAGCTTGCCGGGATGGCCGAGCGTCGAGCGGTCGATGCCCCCGGGCTTGACGTCGAGCACGTTGGCCAGCACCAGACGCACTGCCCTTGCGATGACCGCGCGCGACCGGTCGGCGCCGCCAAGCACGCTGAACGTGGCGTCCATGGCCAGCTCGTGCCGGATGGGCCCGTTGACGATCAGCAAGACTGCGCAGCCGCCCGTGGACGCCGTGGGACCGTGCAGGCCGAATTCAGGTTGCAGCAGTGCCGTGAGGGCGGTCACGACGACCGGGAAGTGCGGCGGCAGGCACCCTGCCATGACGGCATTGACGGCCGCCTTCTCCGCGGTGATGGCCCGTGCCCGCACCGGCTCGATGCCGATGAGGTGATCGGGCGCCAGCATCGCCCATTCGAGGCACGCCGCCACTGCATGGTCGGTGGGCGGCACCACTGGCAGGCCATCGGTCCAGCCACGTGCGTGGTAGGCCTCCTGGGCCACAGTGAAGTCGTCGACCCTGATGCGGCTCGATGTCAACTGCCTCGATGTCAACTGCATGGTCACGTCGGCCAGTCTGGCCCGAACAGGTGCCGCTCGGCCAAGTCCGGGCGGTGCGTCAGGCGACCGCGCGCTCGGTCTGCTCCGGAGCCGTCAGCTGCGTTCGAACATTCCCGAGAGCACGCCTCGCGAGTCGTCTGCTTGCGGGCCGACCGCGTTGGCCAGCACCCGGGACGCGAGACGCGAGAACGGCAGCGACTGCAGCCACACCCAACCGGTGCCCGAAACGGTGGCCAAGAACAGGCCCTCGCCGCCGAAGAACATCGACTTGAGGTTGCCCGCACGCTCGATGGAGTACTGCAGTGACGGCTGCATGGCCACCAGGCAGCCGGTGTCGAGCCGTACGGTCTGGTTGTTGAGTTGGATGGCCTGGATCGAGCCGCCGGCATGCAGGAAGGCCATCCCGTCGCCCGAGATGCGCTGCAGGATGAAGCCCTCGCCGCCGAATATGCCGGTGCCGATGCCTCGTTGGAAGGCGATGTCGAGCTTGGTGCCCATGGCTGCGCACAGGAACGCGTCGCGCTGGGCGATGATCTCGCCGCCATATTGCGCCAAGTCGACCGGGATGATCTTGCCGGGATACCCCGCGGCGAACGCCGCCTTGGCCTTGCCGGGCGCACCGCTGTTGGTGAAGTGCGTCAGGAACAGGCCCTCGCCCGACAGCGCCCGCTTGCCGGCCGACTTGAGCTTGCCCCACAGTCCGGCGTCGGGCTCGGAGCCGTCGCCCATCACCGATTCGAAGGTGATGCCGTCCTCCATGAACATCATCGTGCCGGCCTCGCCGACGACGATCTCGCCCGGGTCCAGTTCAACCTCGACGAACTGCATGTCGTCGCCGAAGATCTGGTAGTCGACTTCGTGGCTCTGCATAGCTGGTGGCTCCTCGCCGGTTCGGCCGCGAGCAGGTGCGCGCGGCGTTCCTCGCCCACGGTACCCCGCTGTATCGCATGGACCGGGACGTACCCGCTGCGGTGCATGCGGCTGCGCAGACCGGCGGCGCGGCGCCGATCACGTCGTCTTCAGGGCTGCGTCGTCCGCCGGTCGATCGTCACCGTGGCGCCGGCTGGACGGCCTTCAGGCTGCGTCGGCAGCCAGACGGTCGCCGCCGACGGGCAGCTTGGACAGATCGATGTCGTACAGCTCGGCTGAGTTGTTGCAGAGGATGTCGCGCTGCTGCTGTGACGTCAGATGTGCCGAGTGCTCGTCGAGCAGCTCCTGGCTCCACGGCCAGGTGCTGTCGGAGTGCGGGAAGTCGTTGGCCCACAGCAGCCGGCGGTGGTTGACGTCGTTCACCATCTTGAACGCCACCCAGTCGTCCTGGAAGGTCGTGTAGATGTGCTCGCTGAAGTACTCGCTGGGCAGCTTGGACAGCTCCTGGCCCGGCGGCAGCCAGTAGCGGTGGCGCTTGTAGGCGTGGTCCATTCGGTACATGTAGTGCGGCACCCAGCCGGCATCGGCCTCGACGCAGACCACCCGCAATCCGGGGTTGCGCTCGAACACGCCGCCGAACACCAGCGTGCCCATGATGTCCTGATTGGCCCGGATGATGGTCATGAAGGCGTTCGCCTTCGGACCCCGAGGCCGGCCTTGGCCGCGGCTGGTGAGGATGTGCCACGACACTGGCAGGTTGAGGTCGACGGCGGCCTGCCAGAACGGGTCCCAACGGGGGTCGTCGAAGTCGAACTCCGTGTGCGGATTGCCCGACATCATCACACCGCGCATGCCTGCTTCGGCCATGGCCTCGATGTCGCTGATGGCCTCTTCCACCGAGCGGAGCGCGGTCTGGCCCACCGCCAGCAGCCGGTCGGTGTCCACCGAGCAGTAGTCGGCGATCCAGCGGTTGTAGGCGTCCATGGCCGCCTTCTTGTAATCGGGATCGGAGTGGTTGCACAGCACCATGCCCACCGACGGGTAGATCACCTCTGCCGACACGCCGTCGCGGTCCTGGTCGGCGGTTCGCGTGGCGGGGTCGTAGCTGCTCGCCGGCAGTTCCTCATACGCCGCGCTGCGCTTCAGCTCTTCGGGCTTCTGGCCGGCGGCAGCGATGAGCCCCATGTCGATGGTGCGCTTCATGCCGTCGATCACATACACATCGCCGCGCTCTTCGGTCCACTCGACCCGTGGCGCCACATCCCGCCACTTCGGCTCGATGTAGTCGACATAGGTGTTGCGAGCCTCCGCAATATGCGAGTCGGCCGAGATGATCGGATAGTCGACGTCCACGTTCCCCTCCAGGTCGGTCCCCGCAGCGGATCGTACTGTCCGAGCTCCGAGCACCGCCCGGCTCACCGACGC
>JAJDZE010000138.1 GCA_022824805.1 Acidimicrobiia bacterium
GCCCCGACCCGACCCGAACAGATCCCCGAACATCCCGTCAGGAAACAAACGAGACCGATGCTCAGCCAAAAGCGCATGCACCGACCCCGGCGCCAGCAGATGCCCGCACACCGCCGCCGCGTCCAACAACACCCGATCCGAACCAGCCACGCCCTGCATACCCCCATAATCCCGCGCGCACCCCACCCACACGCGGAAATCCGACCCAATAAATCAGCAGTCTCCTCGGAGGTATTCGCGTGCGCCGACGTAAGGTTGCATAAATGGCTCGGCACCGGGTTCCTCGGCGAACTCCACTGGTGGTTGCGAGTGATCGGTCATGATGGCCGGTCTTGGTACAGAGCAACCACCAGTGGAGGTGTCCAGTATGGCAGCACGGCTGAGCGCGACCGAGCGCGTTCGTATTGAGGCGTCGAGATCGGAGGGGATGCGCTGCGAGGACATCGCTGAGCGTTTGGGGCGGCACCCGTCGACGGTGTGGCGCGAGCTGGACCGCGGACGCGGGCGTGACGGCGTGTACCAGGCGTCCCAGGCGCAGCAAGCCGCCCAGGCGCGGGCGCGGCGGCCGAGGGATTCCAAGCTCGAAGCCGACGAAGGGCTCGCTGCGCGGGTGTGCCGCGGGCTGCGGCGGGGCTGGTCGCCGCACGCGATCAGCGCCGATCTGGCCGACACCGGGCGTCGGGTGTGCGCGGAGACGATCTATCGGGCCGCGTACAGCGGACGCGGGCTGGGCCGCGACGCGTGGAAGGACCTGCCGCGGCGACGTCGGCGGCGGCGTCCGCGCATCTCTCACGCCCAAAAGGCCAGTCCCTTGGGGAGCTTCCGGCCGCTGCGCGAGCGGCCCGCCGCCGCGGCGGACCGCAGCGAGCCCGGACACTGGGAAGGCGACCTGATCGTCGGCGAGCAGAACCGGACCGCCGCCGCGACGCTCGTCGAGCGCGTCAGCCGCCACACCTTGGTCGTGCCGCTGCCCCAGGGCTACCGGGCGCCCCAGGTCGCCCGGGCCGTGACCGCGGCGCTCGCCCGCCAGCCCGCACATCTCGTGCGCGCCCTCACCTGGGACCAAGGCCGCGAGATGGCCCGCTGGGCCGACATCGAAGCAGCGCTGGGCATCGAGGTGTTCTTCTGCGACCCCCACGCGCCCTGGCAGCGCCCCTCCAACGAGCACGCCAACGGGCTGCTGCGCCGCTGGCTGCCCAAAGCCACACCCCTGGACCTGAACCCGCTGCGGCTCTCGGTCATCGAGGACAACCTCAACTGGATGCCCCGCCGAATACACAACTGGCAATCAGCCGCCGCCGTCTACACTCAACTCACTCGCAACCACCGATAGAGCTTGCCCTCGCTCAGAAGCTCGGCTCGCTGGTCGCTATTGAAGATGTAGTGGCCGTTGTCGATCGGCTGGGAGCCGGTCAGCAGTCGTCGCAGCCCGTTGACTGGCTGGCTCGCTTCCTTGACGAGGCGGTGTGGGTCCTTGAGTCTGGTGCCGTCGAGCAGGTAGGGGGTGATGATCTTGCAGGTGCCGACGAGTGGTTCGCCGTTGATGTCGGAATAGGTGTACAGCGGCCGGTCGGCTGGAGCGTGCTCGGTGGGGTCGAGACCGAGGATGATGACGTGAACGTGTGCTTTGCCGCGTGCGTCGGAGCCCCACGCGAATGTCCGGTGTGCGTAGGAGATGTCGAGGTCGTGCCGTTCGAAGATGACCGGCCAGAACTGTGCGACCTGTTCGCCTTGGGTGATCGAGTTGGTCGCGACGAACCCGATCCGCGGAGGCCGCTGTCCGAGGCCGGCTTCGGTGTCGGTTTGGCGGACGTACTCGGCGGCTCGGATGAACCACGCGGTGACATAGTCGAGCGTGCCGCCGCTGCCGCCGAGCTGGGCGATGCGCCGCACCTGCGCTCGCTGCTCGGTGCTTTGGAACTTGGCGCCGATGAAAGGCGGGTTGCCGAACACGTAGGAGCACTCGGAGGGCGGCAGGAAAGCTGCCCAATCGAGCTCTAGCGCGTCGCCGACTTCGATGTGGGGTGATTTTTCGAGCGGGATGCGTACGTAGGGCTCGCCGAACGTGTGGGCGAGCTCGCGGTTCATGAGGTGGTCCATCATCCACAGCGAGGTGGCGGCGATGCGCGCGGGGAACTCGCTGATCTCGATGCCATGGAACTGGTCGACGTCGATGACCGACTTCACCTCGAACGGCATCACCTGTTGAGCCGACGACCGGGTGCGCGCTGCGATCTCGTCGAGGACGTCGATCTCCAACAAGCGCAACTCCCTGTAGGCGATGATCAAGAAGTTGCCGCAGCCGCACGCAGGGTCGAAGAAGCGCAGCTGTCCGAGCCGGTCCCTGAACCGGTACAGCTCGGCCACGGCATCGCCGCTGTGCTTGGCACAGAGGGTGTCGAATTCTGCGCGTAGGTCGTCGAGGAACAGCGGCTCGATGACGCGCAGGATGTTCTGCTCGGTGGTGTAGTGGGCGCCTTGAGATCGGCGCTCGATCGGCTCCATCACCGACTGGAACAGCGCGCCGAAGATCGCAGGTGACGTCTTGGACCAGTTGAACCGGCACGCGCCCAGCAGCGCTGTGCGCATCTCGCCGTCGAAGTCGGGAATCGACAATCGCTCAGCGAACAGCTCACCGTTCACATACGGGAACTTGGCGAGGTCCTCGTCCAACTTGAGCTGCCGCTGTTCCGTCGGCGTGTTCAGCACCTCGAACAACCGCGTCAGCCACAAGCCCAGATCAGCGCCGTCGGCCGACGTGCGGTCCTCCACGAGATGCAGAAACAGGTCCTGGCGGGGGAAGATCCCTGAGTCGTCGGCGAACATGCAGAACACCATGCGCACCAAGAACCGCTCAAGGTCATCGCCTCGGTAGCCGGACTCGTCGAGCGCGTCGTGCAGGCGGCCCATGAGCTCGGAGGCCTCGATGTTGACCGGATCCTCCTCGCGAAGCGCCCGACGCCGCTGACCGACGATGAACGCGAAGTTCTCCACCTGATCCGGCAGATCGGCGAGCGGGAACCGGATTTCCTCACGCGTGTCGCGGTCCAACAGCTCGAACATCTTGAAATCGCACAAGAGCTGATAGCGCGGCCGGTCGCGCTCAGCGATGGCATCGAAGTAGGCGCCCGCCTGCTCCGCAGCCGCTACCAAGCTGCGCCCGGCGCTCTTCTGCTCCACCAGCAGCACACCCGGCCAGAACAAGTCGATGAAGCCGCTCCGGTTGTCCAGCTTCTTGACGTGCTCCTCGTAGCGCGCCACATCGCGCCGCCGTTTGCCGAACACCTCGAAGAACTCGTTGTAGAACGTTTGCGTCTCGCCCTTCTCGTAGGAAGCATCCGCCCAGTCGGCAGCGAACCGGGTGGAGCGCACCCGGATCTCGTTCCACGAGAGCATCCGGACAAGCTAACCGGCAACCCCACAGCGGAAGCCAACCGTCGGCACACGTCTTCGGCCCGGACTGTGGTCGGCGAATTGCCTTTGCCCGGCGGCGAGCGGGCGTGGGGCCAAGGCCGCGAGAGCGGGCTATAGGCCGATGGCTAGGTCTGGGCGGTCTCGCAGGTGGGTGCGCTCGTTGACTGACAGCACGCTGCGGTGGCCGTGGCTGGACGCGAAGACACGTGTGACCGACGTGTAGCCGACGTCGAATTTCAAGAAGGTGTCGGCATCGAAGCCGAGGCAGCGCGCCAGGTACGCATTCACCACGCCGCCGTGGCACGCCAGCGCGACCCGCTGGCTGCGGTGGTCGGCGACGATCCGGTCGACCGCCTCGTTGACTGCGGCGATGAACCGAGCCGTGCGCTCTGCGTCGCCGAACGAGCCGGTTGCCAGCTCGTCCCACCGCTCCCGGTCGGTTTCCTTGAGCACCTCCATCGGGACATAGGCGGGGGACTCACGGTCGAATTCGCTCAGCCCGTCGCGCACCGTCGGCTGCAGGCCGGCCGCGCCGCCGATCGCTTGGGCCGTCTGCAGTGCGCGGCGCATCGGACTGGCGTACAGGGCGTCGATGCCCATCTCGGCGAGCCACCCGGCGACTGCCGCGGCCTGCTGCCGGCCGATCTCCGACAGGGGCGGGTCTGCGGGCTGGCCGTCGTGTCGCACGACTCGCTCGGGCTGTCCGTGGCGGACGAAGACGAGTTCCACGGCGGGTGACCCTAGATGGCGAAAGCGCCGCCCCAATCCATGGCTGGCTGCCTTGACGAGAGCGGTACCGTGGTAGCACATGGCAAGACGGACCAAGATCATCGCCAGCGTCGGGCCGGCCTGCAACGACGAGGCGACCATGACGGCCATGATCGAAGCGGGCGTCGATGTCTGGCGTCTGGGGCTGGCTCACGGGACTCTCGATGAGCAGGTCGAGACGTTCCGGCGGCTGCGCGCCGTATCAGCCGAATCCGGGCGGCACATCGGGATCCTCGTAGACCTGCCGGGTCCCAAGGTGCGCTGCAAGCCGTTCCCCGAAGGCGGCTGCAACGTCACTGAGGATGCCGTGCTCTCGCTTGCCATCGACGGCGACGCCAGCACGGCGGATCGGATCGTGGTCGACTACGAGGGCCTGCTGACCGACGTGGGACCTGGCGACCAGCTGTCGTTCGGCGACGGCAACGTGGTCCTGATGGTCGAGGACCGCGCTTCCAACGCACTCAAGACCCGTGTCCTGCACGGGGGCCATCTCGAAGGCCGGCCGGGCCTGCATGTCGACTCGTCCAAGCTGCGCATCAGCACGCCGACGCCTCAGGATCTGAAGCTGGCCGACGCATTCATCGACTTGGGCACCGACATGGTTGCTCTGTCGTTCGTCCGCTCGGCGCATGACATGCGGCGCTTGGGCGTCGAGCCTCACCCCCGCGGCCCGCTGCTGGTGGCCAAGATCGAGACCAACGCCGCCGTGGAGAACCTCGACGGGATCATCGAGGCGTCCTCGGCAGTCATGGTGGCGCGCGGCGACCTGGGCGCGGAGTGCGACATCGAGGAATTGCCGCACTTGCAGAAGCGGATCATCGAGGCCTGTGTTGCACACGGCCGACCGGCCATCACTGCGACGCAGATGCTGGAATCGCTGCTGCATTCGCCGGTGCCGACACGAGCGGAAGCCTCCGACATCGCCAACGCAGTGTTCGACGGCACGTCCGCTGTGATGCTGAGCGGCGAGACGGCCATCGGCCACGATCCCGTGAACGCTGTGCGCACCATGGCCCGCATCACCGAGCGAGCCGACGAGCGTTTCGACTACGAGGCGTGGTGGAACCGGCTGCTGTCGGTGCGCAGGCTGGACGATCGTGCTGCCGACTACCTGCGGGTGACTGACGGCATCACTCAGTCGGCCTCGAGGCTGGCGACCGAGCTGGGCGCTCAAGCCATCATCTGCCTCAGCCGCTCGGGGTTCACTGCCCGCAGCATGGCCCGGTTCCGCCCGTCGATGCCGCTGCTGGGCCTCACGCCCGAGCCCCGCACCGCGATGCAGCTCTCACTGTCGTGGGGGACACGCCCGCTGGTATTCGGCGAACGTCTCACCCCGGCCGAGTCGGCACTCGAAGCTGTGCACGCAGCGGCACGCACCGGCGTGGTGCGAAGCGGCGACATGGTGGTAGTGGTGTCGGGCTCGAGCCCTGAGTCGCACGCCACCGACAACCTGCGCGCCATGCGCGTGCCCTGAAGCTGAGTTCCCGGCGCGTCTAGCCGGTGTCGATGTCGATATCGACGTCGATGCGAGACGGGTCGATGCGGTCGGGCCCGCACAGCGGGTTCTCGGGCACCTGCACCTGGCGGCCGAAGACCTGGCACGAGCAGGTCTCTTGGCAGTCGCGCAGCCCCGACCACTGCACGGCCAGCACCGCTGCTCCGCCAATCAGCACCACCGAGATGAGCACGGCCAGCACCAGCCGGCGTATCAAGCGGAGCGCAATGAATGCGGCCAACGCCAGAGCGGCGATCCCGCCGACCAGAGCGATGCTCAGGCGATCGGCATCGAGCCATTCGGGCAGCACTCCAGCACAGAGTACGCAGCGGCCCCGCAGTGGCCGTGGACCGCTCCCGGGCCGGCGGCAAGGCGCTCACTAGAGTCGAAGCGGCTCATAGGACGCTCCACGAGGTATTGCACATGGCGGCCACACCCATAGACCTGCGTCCGGGCGGACTGCCCGAGACGGTGCTGGATCCGGCCGCTCCCGCCGCCGTCGCCGCATGGGAAGCGGCGATGGCCCAGCCGGCGGCCGAACGGGGCGCTGCGCTGTCGGACGTCGCAGCCCGCTGGCCGCGGCTGCTGGAGGCCTGGGCGGAGCTGGGGCGCTGGGCGGCGAGCGAGGGCCGCCACATCGAGGCCTACGCCTACTGCCGGGTGGGCTACCACCGCGGACTCGACGCGTTGCGCGCCGCCGGCTGGCGGGGGAGCGGCTACGTCCGCTGGACGGAGCACACCAATGGCGGCTTCCTGTGGTCGTTGCTGGGCCTGGGCCGCTGCGCGGCGGCCATCGGCGAGCACGATGAGGCCGACCGGTGCGCCGGTTTCCTGATGCAGCTCGACCCCGGGGGCGAGCCCCCGGCAGGCGAGTGGCCGCAACAGTGAGACGGCATGGCCACCGCACGTCAATGACAGCCGCCTGCAGCGATCTGCCAGCGGGTGAGCGGCCCCCGGCGTGAAGCCCGCCGGCGTCGTGCTGTGCGGCGGTGCATCGTCGCGCATGGGCAGCGACAAAGCCGGTTTGGAGCTGGCCGGCCGACCGCTGGCGCTGTGGGTCGCCGATGCTCTGAGGGCCGCGGGCGCGGACCCTGTGGTGGCCCAGGGCGGCAATCCGCCCCCGCCGCTTGTGACCCAAGCTGACAGCTCGCCGGGGGCCGGGCCGCTCGCTGCCCTGATCGATGCGCTCGAACGCCATGGCGATGTGCTTGTGTGCCCGACCGATGTGCCGACGGTGCCGGCCGAGCTCCTCGCTGCGGTGGTCGAGCAGGCTCGCAGCACCGGCGCGCTGGTGGTGCTGGCACGCAGCGACCGTCCTGAGCCGCTCATCGGCCACTACGCCCGCAGATCGCTCCCGATGCTCCAGGCAGGTCTGCAGGCCGGTGCGCACGGACCGAAGGCAGCATTCGACGTCGAGAGCGTGCCGACCGTGCCGGTGGACGCATCCGATGTGCTGAACGTGAACACGCCTGCCGATCTCGCTGCCGCCGAGGCCATTCTGGCGGCTCGTCATGCTGGCCGGCCCGGAGCGAGGTGACACGCATGGCCCGTCGGCAACGGCGCCTCCGCGACTCGTCTCACCGGAGTGCTTCCCAGCACGAATGGGTAGACACCCAGACGGACCTTGAGGCGCTGGTCGCCGATCTGCTCGCCGCTGACTGCGTGGCTGTGGACACTGAGTTCCACCGCGAGCGCAGCTACCGGCCGCAGCTGGCTCTGGTGCAGGTTGCCTTCGGCGAGCGGATCGCGCTCATCGATCCCACCACCACCGATGTCGCGGTGCTGGGCGCTGTGCTGGCGGCCGATGTCCTCGTGGTCATGCACGCCTGCGCTCAGGACATCGAGGTGCTGTCTCAGGAGTGCGACGCCATCCCGTCGAAGCTCTTCGACACCCAGGTGGCCGCCGGCTTTCTGGGCATGAGCACACCGTCGCTGGCGGCGCTGACCGACCGCCTGCTCGGCGTGCGGCTGGCCAAGGGCAACCGCCTGACCGACTGGTTCGAGCGGCCGCTGCGACCGGCTCAGCAGCGCTACGCAGCCGACGATGTGGCGTACCTGATCCCCCTGCTTGACGAGTTGCGTTCCCGCCTGACGGCGCGGGATCGCTGGCAATGGGCGCTCGACGAGTGCGAGCAGTGGCGCCGACCTCCCGGTCCGCCGCCTGATCCTGCCCAAGCATGGACCCGCATCAAGGGGGCACGCCAGTTGCGCGGGCCCCAGCGAGCGGTCGCGTTCCGGCTGGCGGCCTGGCGCGAGCGAACGGCCAGCGAGCGGGACATCCCGGTGCGCTTCGTGCTGTCGGACATGGCGCTGCTGTCGATCGCGCAGCGCCGCCCCGGCAGCATCAGCGACCTCGGGGGCTTGCGGGGAGTGGACGGGAACCAGTTCCGCGGCGCGGCCGGCGAACGGATCATCGCCGAGGTGCAGCGCGGTCTCGACATGGCAGCGGGCGAGATCCCAGCCAGTGCGCTGCCGGCAGGGCCAAACGTGGATGCAGCGCTTCAACCGGCAGTCCCTCTTGTGGGCGCCTGGGTGGACGAGGTGGCACGCGCGGAGGGCATCGATCGCAGCCTGCTGGCAACCCGTTCGGACATCGCCGCGCTGCTCGCGGGTGATCCGTCCTCGAAGCTGAATGCGGGCTGGAGAGCTGACGTGGTGGGCGACGGGATCAGGTCGCTGCTGGCGGGGGAGGCCGCGCTTGCGTTCGATCCGTCGGCCGGCCTGCAGCTCGAGTCGCGGCCCTGCAAGGTGCCTGAACAGTGCGAATGACACGCAGCGCTGCGCCCCAAACGGTAGGGTGACAGCGCACTTCGTTGAACGCAGGTGCTCTGTCCGTGCGCGGATAGGGGCATGTCCGGACGCAGGCAAGCGAGGCCTCGCAGTCGAGCACGAGGAGCCAGCCGGTGAAGAAGGGTCGACATCGCCGATATGAGGAGGCTCGCAAGTTCCAGCGGGCCACGGCGGAGCGTTTCACCATCGAGGACTACGACTTCGACAACTCGGACCGTTTCGGGGTGGATTTCGAAGACGAGGAATCGGCACCCGATGACCAGTACGGCCATCTCGCCGACAAGTACGACGACGATTACTCGGATCTCGCTGACAAGTACGCCGACTTCGATGCCGACGCAGACGACGACCCCATGGGCTAGTCCTCGGCGATGCGGTGGCGGCGGCGCACTGCTGGGTGGGGGAGCAGCTGGGCTGAGGCGACGCGCTGGTCGAGCTGGGCACGCAGCTCGGCGTAGATCGCCGGCCCGCAGATCGCGGTCAGCTCGTCGCGTAGCGCGCTGAACACGGGCTCACTGCCGATGTGGGCGTGGGTCGCAGACGTGCACCACCAGGAGACCTCGGTATCGGGGCCTCCCCAGTCGCGCAGCTCCCATTCCCGCACCATCGTGTAGACGTGGCCGGTGACGGTCTCGTGGTCTTCGCGGCGCAGCGGCGCCTGCCAGCAGATCTCGGGTTTGGTGTCCATCGGACGCCGGCCGGTGCGCTCGGCCAGCAGGTGGAACGCACAGCCGGCGCCTGCGCGATGACCGGCTCGGTTCGCAAACACGCACGCCCCGTCCACGACGAGGGTGCGCCACCAGCCCTCGCTGTCCTGCCAGAGCGCCTCTGCGGGATCGCAGCGGAGCTGCCAGATCTCGGCGTCCAGCTCGGCGATCATCTCCCGGACGTGTGCGAGGTCGCCGTCGCCGTTGAGGTAGGCGCCGTGGCTGCAGCAGCCCAGCGCCAGCTCGGGCGCCGGTTCGCTGTCGATGCCGGGGCAGCCAGCGCCGTAGATGCACGTCCAGGCGCTGGTGAGGAACGTCACATCGAACAGCCAGGTGCGGTGTTCGAGCGGATCCTCCAGGGACAGCCACTCTCGGGTGTCGTCGCCCAGGCGCCAGCCATCGGGGCCCGCACCGATATCAGAAGCCATCCTCGCCGAGCCTAGGAGGCCGAGTCTGCGAGGCCGGGGCCCGAGCGGCCCGTGAGCGATGCCCACAAGAGCGGGAGACATCGGCTGAGATGAATATGCCAAGTCGATCTGCGGTGCTTGTGGGGTACGGTCTCGGCGTGGTTTCTGAGGACGCCGCAGCGGATGCTGCCCTGCTTGCCGACCTGCGCAGGGTGCTCGGCAGCCGGGCCCGTGACAACGACTTCGAACGGGGCCTGTACAGCCGGGACGGCTCGATCGAGGGCAGTCCGCCGGCGATTGTGTGCTTGCCCGAGACCGCGGCCGAGGTCGCCGAAATCGTGCGCATATGCCGGCGCCACGGACGGCCGTTCCTGGCCCGCGGCTCAGGGACGGGTTTGGCCGGGGGCGCGGTGCCCGTCGGCAGGCCGGTGGTGGTCGCTACTTCCAAGATGGACCGCATCGTGGAGGTCGACACCGCCAATCGGGTGGCGTGGGTCGAACCGGGAGTGCTGAACCTCGACCTGTCACGTGCGCTGGCCCCGCAGGGCTTCCACTTCGCCCCGGATCCTTCGAGTCAGCAGGTGTGCTCGATCGGCGGGAACATCGCCAACAACTCCGGCGGGCCGCACTGCCTGGCGTACGGCGTCACGACAGCGCACATCGCAGCGCTCGAGGTGGTGCTTCCCTCAGGCGAGACCACCACCTTGGGCGGTGTGGAGGCCGAGCCGGCTGGTCTTGACCTGCGGGGGCTGTTTGTGGGCTCGGAAGGCACCATGGGCATCGCCACCAAGGCCGCTGTGCGGCTGACGCCCAATGCGCCGGCGGTGCGCACACTGCTCCTCGACTTCGACGACGTCAGCGAAGGCTCGGCGGCTGTCAGCGCCATCATCGCCGCGGGACTGGTGCCCTCGGCGCTGGAGATGATGGACCAGCGCGCCATCGAGATCGTGGAGGCATTCGCCCACGCCGGCTACCCGACCGGCGCCGCAGCGGTGCTGCTGGTGGAGCTCGACGGTCTGCCGGGCGGGGTGGAGGCGGGCGTGGACATCGTGCGCGAGGTGGCCCTGAAGCACCACGTTGGCCATGTGCGGGTTGCGGCTGACGACGAGGAGCGGGCTCTGCTGTGGAAGGGCCGCAAGAACGCCTTCGGGGCGGTGGCGCGGATCAAGCCCGATTACTACCTGCACGACACGGTCGTGCCGAGGTCTCGGCTGACCGAAGTGCTCGAGAAGGTGTACCGGATCGCCGACGCCTATGACCTGATCGCAGTGAACGTGTTTCACGCCGGAGACGGGAACCTGCACCCGATCCTGGCGTTCGACCGGCGCCAGCCCGGTGTGGACGAGCGGGTGAAGGCCGCCGGCAGAGACATCGTTGCGGCCTCCATCGAGGCTGGCGGCGTGCTGAGCGGCGAGCACGGGATCGGCCTGGAGAAGCGCGACTACATGGGGATGCTGTTCAGCGCCCACGACATGTACACCCAGGACTTGGTACGGGAGACATTCGATCCCGATGGGTTCGCCAACCCGCTCAAGGTGATCCCGACGGGCTCGCGCTGCAGCGATTCGTTCCACCAGCACGTGCCCGAAGGCGCTTGGGTGTGAAGGCCGCGCCGGTATTCGAACCTCGCCCGGGCGCGTCGGGCATCGGCGCCGTCGTGCCGGTGAGGGAGGCAACCGCAATGATGCCGACCGTCCCCTGCAGCGCCACGAAGCGCGCCGGCGACATGAACAGACTCGCAGCATGAGCGACCAGGTCACCGCGAGCCTGGCGAGTCGGATCGCGCCCGAGGTAGCCGAGTTCGCCGGCGTCGTCGGCGAGAGCGGTCCGGTAGCGGTGGTGGGTGCGCGCACTCATTGGCATGTGGGCGGTGCGGCTGACGCTGGGGCGCGTGAAGTGCAGGCGCCGTGTGGCATCTGGGAGCACGAGCCTTCGGAGATGACGGTTCGCTGCGGTGCCGGCACGACGGTGGCCGAATTAGGCACGCATCTCGCCCGAACCGGCCAGATGGTGCCGCTCGACCCGGTCGACGCCGCAGCCACCGTCGGCGGGGTGCTGGCGTGCGGCTTCAGCGGGCACCGGAGGCTCCGCTACGGGTACGTGCGCGATCTTGTGCTGCAGACTCGCCACGTCGACGCGACCGGCAAGGTCGTCACCGCCGGCGGCCCCACGGTCAAGAACGTCTCCGGGTACGACCTGCCTCGCCTGCTGGTGGGCTCGCTGGGAACGCTCGGATTGCTGGCCGAGGTGATCCTGCGGACCTTGCCGGTGCCGCCTGCCGCGCAGTGGCTGGTCGGCGACGGCGACCCGTTCGCGGCGTTCGACCTGCTGTACCGGCCAAGCAGCATCCTGTGGAACGGTTCGCATGCCTGGATCCTGCTCGAGGGCGACCCAGTCGACGTCGCAGCAGAAGCCGCCAAGCTGGTGCCAGCGGGATTCGATCCGTGCGATGGCCCGCCGCCGATCCCTGGCACAGGGCGCGAGTCGATGCGGCCCTCGGACCTGCGAGTGCTTGCCGGCACGGGCGGCGAATGGCTGGCAGAGGTCGGCATCGGTCTGGTGCACCGGCACGAACCAGTGCCCGCTGCACCGGTGTCGTCGGCGAATGCCGCGCTGATGGACCAGCTCAAGCAGCGACTGGATCCCGACCATCGGCTCAACCCCGGCCGGAGGGCCTGGTGAGCCCCGTGGGCGAGCAGTCGGGCTCAGTGAGCCCCGTGGGCGAGCAGTCAGCCACGGCGAGCACGTTCCCGCTGCAGCTCGACATCGACAGCGACACGCTCGCCTCGTGTGTGGCGTGCGGCATGTGCCTGCCGCACTGCCCGACGTACCGCGTGACCGGCGAAGAGTCGGCATCACCACGTGGCCGCATTGCGCTCATGCGCGATGTCGCCGAGCGGGGCGAAGCCGACGCCGCGTTCGTGGAGTTCATGGACGCCTGCATCCAGTGCCGTGGCTGCGAGACGGCCTGTCCGGCCGGCGTGCACTACGGCCACATGATGGAGGTCACCCGTGAGGCGCTGGCTTCGCAGACCAGCTACCAGCCCCGTCTGCGGCGGCTCGCCTACCGAGCGCTGGGCATGCCCCGGCTGCTCGGCTTCGGGTCCCGCTTGCTGGGGTTGTCGCAACGGCTCGGCCTGCTGCGCCTGGTGAGTCTGTTGGGCCGTGTGCGTCCATTTCGCCAGCTCGGTGCCATGACCGCATCGCTGCCGCGGGTGCCGGTGCGTCAAGCACCGCTGACGGCCAGCGGCGACGATGTCTGGCTGTTCACCGGCTGCGTGATGGATGCGTGGATGCGCGACACCCACCGGGCGGTGCAAGCCGTGATCGAAGCGACCGGCGCCGGCGTCGCTCTGCCGCCGGCGGGGGCTACCTGCTGCGGCTCGCTGCACCTCCACGCGGGCCTGGCTTCCGACACCCGGCGCCTCGCGCAAAAGGTGATGGCGGCGCTGCCCGGTGAGGCCCCGATCTTGATCGACTCCGCAGGCTGCGGTGCCACGATGAAGGAATACGGCCACCTGCTGGGCACCGAAGAGGCCCGCCGGTTCGCTGGGCGCGTGCTGGATGTGCACGAATGGCTGGCCGAGCGGGTTGAAGAACTGCCGGAAGGCGCGGCGACCTTGCCGGATGCCAGCGGTCCTGATGCCACCAGTTCAGGCATCGGCGGCAGAGCGCAACGCACGCGGATTGCGGTGCAAGACCCCTGCCACCTGCGTCACGTGCAGCAGGCGCACCTGCCGGTGCGAACGGTGCTCAGCCGGTTCTTCGACGTGGTCGAGCTCGACGACGAGGGACTCTGCTGCGGCGCCGGCGGGGCATATTCCCAGCAGCATCCCGAGGTCGCCGGAGCAGTGCGCGAGCGAAAGGTGGCCGCCATCGAACGCACCGGAGCGAGCGTCGTGGCCAGCGCTAACCCCGGATGCACACTGTACCTGCGAGCTGTGGGCCTCGATGTCCGTCACCCGCTGGAGATCGTGGCCGAGCACCTGGCTGCCACGGAGGCCTGAGACAGTGCACGACGAGATCACTGAGCTGGCAGATCGTCTCGACGACATGGCTGAACGGTTGGCCGAGCTGAGCATCGAGCTGCTGCAAGGAGCCCTTGCCGATGCGGACACGAGCGACCATCGCGCCCGGCTCGAACGAAGCGTGACCCGTGCCCGCAGGGCCACGATCAAGGCGGCGTCGATCCTGCGGGAGTCCACCGGCGCGTCAGGGCCGTTCGATGACTAGCGGCGCCGACCGCGCAGGCTGAGCAGCGACCGTCGGGGCTGAGCTGTAACTGTGCAGCTTGGGCCCCGACCGGGCAGGTCGCTCAATAGCCAGCGGAGATGCGGTACATCTCGCCGGTGAGATCGTCGTACTTGCCGATGGCCAAGGCCACGGCGTAGGCAGCGCCAACGGTTGCTCCGGCAATGGCGAACGGCAGCCGGTCCAGCACCCGGCCGATTGCGGGTACTGCGTAGGGCGCCACGGCTACGAGCAGCAGCGGCAGCAAGACGCCGACCATGTAGATGAGCATGAGCCCGAGCGTGCGCGGGCCGGCGGTGGAGGCGTCATTGAGGATGTCGCCGAGGAGTTCGCCGACACAGGGCCGCCACAGCCAGCCGGCCAACGCGCCGCCCACGAGACCAGCGCCGGTGGCGAGCGGTGACGAATGGCCAGGCGCCCGCCATGCCGCCGCGTAGGTGCCGGCCGCGACGAATCCGGCGATCACCACGGCTGCACCTCGCGCCGAGACCCACCAGTGCCCGGCTGCCTGCGCCCAGGCCAGGAACGCAGCGCCGGCGGTGTAGTACAGCGCCACCGTGAGACGCGCCTGGCGGGCCACGAACACCAGCGCCAGCCCCGGCACCAGGGCCGTGAGCGTGCAGGCCCACGTGATGACCCCGATGCCCTCGGTGAGGGTGTCGAAGATGGTGCTCACGGCCGCCGGCTCGCCGGTCAGGCCAAGCGGCTGAGCCGAGAGGCGAAGCCGTGGCCCGAGCGGCCCGTGAGCGACAGCGAACAAGAGCGGGAGACGACAGGTATCACGACGGACTGGCCTGCCTATGTGTTCTCTTGGGCGAGGAGTCGCTCGACGGTTGCGTAGAGCTCCCGGTAGGTGTGCGCGCCGTCGCCGCGGCGATCGAAGCGGATCTGGTTGTCACTGTCGATGACATAGACGCGGGGCCAGTAGCCGGTGGGGCCTTCCTGCCAGACGTGGAAGTTGTACTTGGTGGTGTCGAGAGCGATCGGCCAGACCACGCCGAGCTCGGCCGCGGCCTCGATGATGTTGTCGACGTTTGCCTCGTAGCCGAACTCGGGGGAGTGGACCCCCACGACCTCCACGCCTCGATCCCGGAAATCCGCGTGCAGCTCGGCCAGCGCGTCGAGCGTCTTCTTGCAGTTCCGGCAGCCGAACGTCCAGAACTGCACCACCGTGATCTCGTTGTCCGCCCGGATCTCCTCAAGGGACGTGGCCTCGGTGTTCAACCAGCCGTCGAGCTTGCTGAGGGTGAAGGCGGTGCCGAGCACCGGGATGGGCTCGGGTGCCTCGGTCGTCGTCGGCACAGGGGCAGCAGTCGTTGTCGTAGCCGTCTCCATCGTCGCGGCCTCGACCGCAGCCGTCGTCGGCGATGCCTCGCTCGGCGCCGCCTGCGGCGTCACGGTTTGCGCGTCGACGGCCTCAGTGACGCCTGGGCTGTCGTCGGGTTCGTCGACAGCGGTCCAGACAATGAGTGCGACGCCCACGAGCAGCACGCCGGCTGCGACACGGCGGCCAAGAGACAACTTCATCTCACCGCGCAGCGTATGCCCCATCCGACTCGCCGCTGCCGCGGGGGCGCAATCAGTCGCTAGACGCGACTGCTGTCGCACTGCGCAGTCGCTAGACGGACTGCTGTCGTATTGCGCAGTCGCTAGACGCGACTGCTGTCGCACTGCGCAGTCGCTAGACGCGACTGCCGAGCGATTCGAGCGGGATGAGCTTGCGGTCGGTGGCGTTGTCGGTGGGCCGCAGGATGCGGCTGCGCACCTCGGGGGCTCCGTCGGCGTTCTGGTAGCCGGTGAGCCGCTGGCGGGTGCGACGCCCGAGGGGTTCTGCGATGTCGCGGAAGTCCTGCTCTGTAAGCCCCTGGCCGTGCTGTGCGCCCGCGGCGCGTGAAATGTTCTCGTCCATGAGCGTGCCGCCCATGTCGTTGGCACCCGCCCGCAGGATCTGCTGGGCTCCCGGGGGGCCGATCTTCACCCAGGACACCTGGATGTTGTCGATGAGTCCGCGATAGGCGATGCGCGGTACGGCGTGCATCAGCAGCGTCTCGCGGAAGGTGGGGCCCCGGCGGGCGCCCTTGCGCAGGTAGATCGGGCTGGCCATGTGCACGAACGGCAGCGGCACCCACTCGGTGAACCCGCCCGTGCGCTTCTGCAGCTCGCGGGTGGCCACGATGTGGTTGGCCCAATTCTCAGGATGCTCGATCGACCCGAACATGATCGTGATGTTCGAGTGCAGGCCCACGGCGTGCGCCGCCTCATGGCACTCGAGCCACTCGGTGGTGTTGATCTTGTCGGGGCACAGCACCGCGCGCACGGAATCGTCCAGGATCTCCGCCGCGGTGCCCGGCAACGACTTCAGCCCGGCTTCCTTGAGTCGCATCAGATAGTTGACGAGCGATTCGCCGAGCCGCTTGGCCCCCTCGATGACCTCGAGAGCAGTGAACCCGTGCAGGTGCATGTCGGGCACGACGTCGTGGATGGCCCGGCAGACGTCGATGTAGTAGTCGCCGTCGAAGCTGGGGTGGATGCCGCCTTGCAGGGTCACCTCGGTGGCGCCCAGCTCGGCGGCCTCGATCACCCGCTCCTGGATGTCGGCCAGCGTCAGCATGTAGGGCGTGCCCCGCAGGTTCAGCGACAGGGGGCCCTTGGAGAAGCCGCAGAACTTGCACTTGAAGGTGCAGACGTTCGTGTAGTTGATGTTGCGGTTGTGCACCCAGGTCACGATGTCGCCCACAGCTTCGCGGCGCAGCTCGTCGGCTGCCTCGCCGATGGCGACCACCTCGGGTCCTCGTGCACAGAACAGGGTGACGATCTCATCATGGCCGACCTGCTGGCCGGCCATCACGCCGTCGAGCACCTCGCGCACGGCACCGCGGGCGTGCGAGGGCCCGTCCATGATGTTCGTAGGCAGGTGGCCCGCGCCGCCCGAGTACCACTGGGTGGAGTTCTCATCGGCCACCAGCACGTCTGCGCCTGAGCCGGCGTCGAGGTTCTCCATGGTGCGCTCGGGCATCTGGCCGCCGGGGTCGTCACGCCCGAGACCCTCGGCATCGGAGCGGTCCATTACCGGGAACCGGTTCGTCTCGGCCAGCCAGCGCTCAGGTTGGCGCACATATTCGGGGTAGATGGTGAGCCGGGGAGCGAGCGTGAACTCGCGTGCCTCGGTGACTTCCCGCAGTCGATCGAGCTCCGGCCACGGGCGCTCGGGATTGACGTGGTCGGCCGTGATCGGCGAGACGCCGCCCCAGTCGTCGATGCCGCAATCGAGCAGCCCGCCGAAGTCGTCCGAGAGGTTCGGCGGCGCCTGCAGGTGGATGTCGGCGGGGAGGATCAGCCGTGCCAGCGCGATGGCCTGCGCATACTCGTCGGGCGGGCAGGCGGGCATGTTGTGCATCGACGTGCCCGCCTTGGGCAGGAAGTTCTGCACGATCACTTCCTGGACGTGGCCCCAGCGAGCGTGGCTCGCGGCGATGGCCTCGAGCGCCGCCAGCCGGTCAGCGAGCGACTCGCCGATGCCCACCAGGATCCCGGTGGTGTACGGAATGGCCCCCTCGCCGGCGGCTTCGAGCGTGGCGAGACGCCGAGCCGGCTCCTTGTCGGGCGATCCTCGGTGGCAGTCGAGGTGGGGGTTCAGCGACTCCAGCATCATCCCCTGGCTAGGCGACACCTCGCGCAGCGCCGCCAGCTCGCTCGCGGTCATGGCGCCCGGGTTGGCATGGGGGAGCAGCCCGGTCTCGTCGCGCACAAGGCGGCACATCTCGACCAGGTAGTGGACGGTGGAGTCCCAGCCGTGCTCGGCAAGCCACTCCGCCGCCGCGGGGTAGCGCAGCTCGGGGCGCTCGCCGAGGGTGAAGAGCGCCTCGTGGCAGCCCGCCCGGGCGCCGCTGGCGGCGATCTCCAGCACCTGCTCGGGCGTCAGGTACGGCGTGTCGAGCCGTGCGGGAGGCTGTGCGAATGTGCAGTAGCCGCACTTGTCGCGGCACAGCATGGTCAGCGGGATGAACACCTTCGGGCTGTAGGTCACCCGTGTGCCGAATGCCTGGTCGCGCACGGCCGCTGCCCGCTCGGCAAGCTCAGCGAGCGGCAGCGCTGCGAGCGCCCGGGAAGCCGCCGTGGGTTGGGGCGCCACGGCAGTGCCATTGGATGAAGCGCCGTTGCCCGCCGGGTCGTCCACGCTGTGCGACGGTTCGATGATGGTCACAGGGCCCCTCCGTTCGTGGGCTGCTGTTGAAAGGCTCTGGCGGTGGCGGCCTCGGCGAGCCCGCGGCCGCGCGGCTCCTCTCTGGGCGCTGTGTCGCGAGGCGACGTGTCGCTGCGGCTGGAGCGGCTGCGGATGCGAGTGGGGCTGACCGTCTCGTCGCAGGCGGGACATCGCGTCGCGATCTCCAGCGGAGTCCCGCAGTCGGCGTGCACCAGCACGGTGGGCGCATCGCCGTCGTGGCACCAGCGGTCGCCCCAGGCCATCAGCGCGAGCAGGCTGTTCGACAGGTCGAGGCCCTTGGCGGTCAGGACGTAGTCGTACCGGACCGGTCGGTGCTGGTAGGGCTCCTTGGCGACAACGCCTGCGTCTACGAGACGGCCGAGCCGGTCGGCCAGCATGTTGCGAGCGATGCCGAGGTCGTGCTGCATGGCGCTGAAGCGGCGCACGCCGCGGAAGAGGTCACGCAGGATGAGCAGCGTCCAGCGGTCGCCGACGATGTCGAGGGTTGCCTGGATGGAACAGCTCGGCTGATCCGTCGTGGCGGTCTTCACGGCCGCGCACACTACGGCAGTCAGTTTCGGTTTGCAACCGACCTGACTGGCTTGCGCGATTCAGGCGAGCGAATCGGCTTTCGTCTGCAGCGACACCAGCAGCTCGTCAAAGCTCTTCGTGAATGCGGCGACGCCTTGCGCCTCGAGTGTGGCGGCGACGCCGTCGAGATCGATGCCGTGCTCCTGGACGGCATCGAGCACGTAGCTGGCCGCGGACTGGTCTGCATCGACGGTGCGGCGCAATTTGCCGTGATCGCAGAAGGCCGCCAGGGTGTCGTCGGGCATGGTGTTGACGGTGTGCGGGCCGATGAGCTCGTCGACGTACAGCGTGTCGGGGTAGGCCGGGTTCTTCGTGCTGGTCGACGCCCACAGCGGACGCTGCACCTGGGCGCCGAGCTCTGCGAGGCGTTCCCATCGCGGCCCGCTGAAGATCCCGCCGAAGCGACCGTAGGCGGCTTGTGCCTGCGCCACGGCGGTGCGCCCCCGCAGGCCCAGCGCGCTGGGTGTGCCCACCGAGTCGAGCCGGCGGTCGACCTCGGTGTCGGTGCGGCTCACGAAGAACGATGCCACGCTTGCCACGCCCGACAGGTCGGCGACGCCAGAGGCGACCCGGTCCTCGAGCCCGCTCAGGTAGGCCTCGGCCACCTGCTCGTAGCGGGCCACTGAGAAGATGAGCGTGACGTTGATGCTCCGGCCCTCGGCGATCATCTGGCGAATGGCGCCGAGGCCTTCGAGGGTGCCGGGGATCTTCACCATCAGGTTCGGTCGCGCGATGGCCTCGTGCAGTTCTCGGGCAGCCCTGGTGGTGGCCGCCTCGTCGTGCGCGAGCGACGGGTCGACCTCGACCGACACGAACCCGTCGGTGCCGTCTGACGCCTCGTGGACCCCTTCGAGCGCACCCAGGGCGCCCCGGATGTCGCTCGTGACCAGTTGCCAGTAGGCGTCGTCAACCGAAGTGCCGCCGCACACGAGGTCGCCGAACTGCTCGTCGTAGTCGGGCGACGACTCGATGGCCTTCTGGAAGATCGACGGGTTCGACGTGAGGCCGCGGATGCCCTGTTCGACCCAGGCGTCCAGCTCGCCGCCGGTGATCCAGCCCCGGCGAAGATTGTCGAGCCACGGGCTCTGCCCGCACTCCGAATACAGCCCCCCCAGGCGCCCGTTCGTCGTGCTGCCGTTGCCGCCGTCGGTCATGGAGATCTTCCTGTGCGCGAGCCTGCTCAGGTTCTACAGCAGTGCGCGTGCTGCGTCGGCGATGCAGTGTTGGTTTGCCGGCCATCGCGTGGCGGTGGTGCCGTGAGCGGTGGCTTACAGCAGTGCGCGGGCTGCGTCGGCGATGGCCGGTGCGGTGAAGCCGAAGTGGTCCATGAGGTGGCCGCCCGGTGCGCTCGCGCCGAACCGGTTCATCGTGACGGTGGCATCTGCGTAGCGGTCCCAGCCCATCGCCGAACCCGCTTCCACGCCGAGCACCGGCACGTCCTGGGGGAACACGGTGGCTCGATACTCAGCGCCTTGGGACTCGAAGAGATCCCAGCTCGGCATCGACACCACCGAGCTGGCGATGCCGTCTGCGGCGAGCAGTGCGGCCGCGGCTGTGCAGCACTGCACCTCGCTGCCGGTGCCCGCCAGGATCACCGCCGGCGCCGGCGTGTCGATCAGCACGTAGGCGCCCAAGGCGACCTGCGATGGGCGGTCGGTGCCGTCGAGCACGGGGACGTTCTGGCGTGTCAGCACCAGCGCGGTCGGGCCGGCTCGCTCGACTGCGATCTGCCACGCCTGAGACGTCTCGTTGGCGTCGGCGGGCCTGATCAAGCAGAGGCCCGGGATCGCCCGCAGCGATGCGATGTGCTCGACCGGCTGGTGGGTCGGCCCGTCCTCGCCCACGCCGATCGAGTCATGCGTCCACACGAAGACGATCTTTGCGCCGCTCAGAGCCGCCAGCCGCACCGCGGGCCGCATGTAGTCGCTGAAGACCAGGAACGTGCCCACTACCGGCAGCACGCCGCCGTGCAGCGCCATGCCGTTGGCGACTGCGCCCATGGCGTGTTCACGGACGCCGAAGTAGAGCTTGCGCCCGCTCGGATTGGCAGCCGTGAGCACCTCGGCGGTCACGTTGGTGCCGGTGTTGCCGGTCAGGTCGGCACCGCCGCTGATGAGGGCAGGCACGGTGTCGAGCGACGCGTCGAGTACCCGATTGGCGGCGACCCGGGTGGCCATCTGGGTGCCGGCATCGAAGGTCGGAAGATCGGACATCTCGCCGTTCACCGCGCCGGCCGACCACAGCGCTTCGAGCCAGCCGCGATCGTGACCGCTGGCCGCGAGCCGCGCCTCCCATTCGACACGCTCGGCTGCGCCATGTGCACCGGCTGTCCGGTATGCCTGCACCACGTCGTCGTCGACCGCGAACGTCGCTTCGGGGTCCATGCCCATGGCCCGCTTGGCCGCAGCGATCTCGTCGGCGTCGGTGATCGCGCCATGCGCTGCCGACGTGTTGGCCGCTGAGGGCATCGGATAGCCGATGTGGCTGCGGACGATGATCATCGAGGGACGATCGCTGACCAGCGTGGCCTCTCGGATCGCTCGCTCGAGAGCGTTGGTGTCTTCGGCGGACTCGCCGAGGTCGGCAACGTGCCAGCCGTACGCCTCGAAGCGACGAGCGGCGTCGTCGCTGAGCGCCAGTTCGGTGGCGCCGTCGATCGTGATGCGGTTGTCGTCGTAGACGGCGACCAGGCGGCCGAGCTGCTGGTGGCCGGCGAGCGACGCCGCCTCGTGGCTGATGCCTTCCATCAGGTCGCCGTCGCTGACGATCACGAACGTGCGGTGGTCCACCAAGTCCGCGCCCAGGCGGGAGCGCAGGCCGCGCTCGGCCATCGCCATGCCGACAGCGTTGGCAAAGCCCTGTCCCAATGGGCCGGTGGTGACCTCCACGCCGGGCGTAAGGCCGTATTCGGGGTGGCCGGGCGTGATCGATCCGAGCTGGCGGAAGTCTCGGATGTCAGCGAGCGTGACGCCGTAGCCCACCAGGTGCGCCATGGCGTAGACAAGCATCGAGGCGTGGCCGGCCGACAGGATGAACCGGTCGCGGTCGGGCCAGTCCGGCGCTGCGGCGTCGTAGCGCAGGATGCGGGTGAACAGCACATGCGCCAGGGGCGCCAGCGCCATCGCCGTGCCGGTGTGGCCGCTGCGCGCACGCATCACGGCATCCATTGCCAGTGCCCGGATGGTGTTGATCTGGCGTGCTTCGAGGGTGGTGTTCATGACGCTCGGCTCATCATTGCCCATCGGCGTCGGAGAACAGCGCCATCGAAGCGGTGAAACCGTGCACGTACGAGCGCGCTCCGACCGGGCCGATTTCGCCGGCGCAGAACATGCCGGCCACCTCGGCCGACGTCTGGTCCACGAGTGCCGACGCATCGTGATGGGGGGTGTCGAACAGGTGGGTGCCGCGGCCGTTGCACGTGAACAGCAGGGCGCCCTCGGTCTGCGGCGAATGCGCGAGCGCCCGGCGCAGGTCTTCGTCGGCAGTCTCGGCGTCGCGCACATGAAACTGCACGGTCGCGCCGATCGGCGCCTCGTCGCCGATGGCAATGGCGCCGCTGTCGCGGTCTGCGCCGAGCACGCCGCGGATCAGGAAGTCGCCGCGCTCGAAGTCGACTTTGCGCTCGTCGGTCACCCGGCCGACATGCAGCCCGCGCTGCACCAGGCGCTGGTCGGCGGGGTCGAGCTTGGAGAACACCTGCTGCAGCCGCTCGAACGGCGGCATGCCTCCGAGCGACTTCACCACGTTGCCCTCGGACTCGGTGATGATGTAGGGCTGGCCGATCGGGCGGCAGCCTTGAGAGACCAGGTGTGTCACGGCGGCGCTGCCGCCCACGATCAAGGCCGCAGCGCCGTCGCGGTGCACGCCGCCGTCCACGACGATGCGGTTGCCGCCGGGCATGGGTGCCCCAGACGACAGCCCGCCCAGCACGCTCACATCGGGCCAGCGCTCGGCCCAGTGCCCGAGGGCGGCGTCGACGGGGTAGGAGTACGGATCGGCCAGCACGATCATCGAGAGATCGCCGGCGGCGTGCACTTCGTCGAGTGCGGCTGCGAGCGCCTCGTCGTCGGCAGCCGGATCTGGCGCCCCGCCCAGCCGGACAGCGCGCGCCCGCGGCGCATTGCCGCCGCCCAGGCTTCCCACCCACAGCACCGCGGCGGTTTCTTCCTCGATCTCACGCCCGCCTGCGGCCACCGAGACTGCCGTGGTGCCGATGAATGCACCGGGGTTGAGCAGCTCGAGCACCGCCGCTGCGATCTCGTCGGTGTTGCCCATGTGCTCGCCGGAAGTGAACAACACGGCCATGTCGGGCTGCACCCCCAGCGTCTCGAGCACCCGTCCGACGATCTCGCCGGTCGCGGTGCCGGGATCGATGTGCTGAGACAGTCCGACGGTGAACGGCATGAGTACCCCGCCTGCCTAGCTGTCCTGCTGCGCGGGCGTGCCGGTCCAGCCGCCCGTGGCCGGCTCTTCGACCGGCGGCGCGGGCTCGTCGGCGGGCGGGTTCATGGTGAGAGGAACGATCAGCACGTCGCCCTGGTCGACGCGGCAGTGGGCCTCGATCGTCGACGGCTCGTCGAAGGTCAGCTCGGCTTGGACGAGGTTGTAGCCGAACTTGCCGGGCTCGACGCTGAGCGGCTGCACGTTGCGCGCCACCTGTTCATCGCCGCGCATGAATCTCACTTCCAGCGCTGCCAATCCGGTGTGCGAGGCGGGACAGCGCACGAGAACGAGCATGTGCGGCGTGATCGTCACCGGGAACGGTCCGGGGGCCGTCGTCGAGAAGTGAACGCCGCCCAGATCGATGCGGGCCGCGCCGCCCGCGGCCTGGCGCATGTCGAAGTGCTCGATGAACAGCGCGGACATGATCTGCACGCTGTGGATCGTAGGCGTGCAGCACACCCGACAGGCGAACGCATTTCGGCGCGCCGCCCAGCGGCGCGCCTTGGGCGAGACCATGGCGCGCTGCCGTAGATTGCCCGGCATGGCACCTAGCGAGAGATTTGACGGCGAATACGGTCCCAGCACATGGGGCTGGGTGAGGGAGCAGGCGGACGCGTACGAGGCGTCGGACGGCAGCGAAGCGAACACGCTGCGCGATACCGGCTTGCCGATCATCGTGATGACAACGGTCGGGCACCGCACCGGTCTCGTGCGCAAGGTTCCGCTGATGCGAGTCGAGCATGAGGGCGAGTACGCGATCGTCGGTTCCAAGGGCGGCGCCCCGGCGCATCCGGGCTGGTACCACAACCTGATGGCCGATTCGACCGTGCTCATCCAGGACGGGCCTGAGCCGTTCGAGACCACGGTGCGCCTCGTCAGCGGCGCCGAGCGTGAGGCGTGGTGGGAACGGTGCGTGGATGCCTTCCCGCCCTACGCGGAGTACCAGGCCAAAACAGACCGCGAAATCCCGGTGTTCATCTCCGCCCGTCCCAGCTGATCCAGTTGGCCGACCCGGCCGCTAGGGCAGGTGCTCAGCGGGCGAGCAGCTGGCGGTAGACGTCGGCTGCTCGTTCGAGTTCTGCGATCTCGACCCATTCGATCGCTTGGTGGGCCTGATCGATGGAACCGGGGCCGAACACCACGATCTGGTCGGCCACCTCGCCGTAACGCAGTGCGTTCGTGCCGAAATCGGCCACGGCGGGGCTGTGGCCTGACATCTCCGCCATAGCGGTGACCAGATCGCTTCCGGGCGCTTGGAAGAAGGCGTTTTCGCCCAGACCGTTCGCCAACTCCACCTTCACCCGCGCAGGCAGCGCTGCGGCGCGCACCAAGTCGGTGAGGCGGGCGAGTTCGTCTCGATAGTCCTCGCCGTCGGCGATCCGCCTGCCGATGTACAGCTCGCAATGGTCGGGAATGATGTTGCGGGCCCGCCCGCCGCCCATTTCGTTGACCGACACCGTGCCGGCGCCGAGCACGCCGACCTCCCGCTGGTTGGCCAAGCGCTCCTGCTCGGCGTCGATTGCGGCGATGATGCGGGCGCCGGCGGACAGCGCATTGATGCCCAGGTGGGGTTTGGAGGAGTGCGCTGCACGCCCCTCGACCTCGACTTCGAGGCCGAGCCCGCCCTTGTGGCCGTACACCGGGACGCACATTGTCGGCTCGGCGACGATGATCTGCTCGCGGCGTTCGCCGCGTTCCAGCAAGCGGTCCCGGTAGGCCCCCGCGCCGGCCAAGCCGCCGCCTTCCTCAGAGATCGTGCCGACCAGTTCGACGGTGCACATCGGCTGTCGACCGGCAGCGGCCATCTCGGCCAGCACGGCGAGCACCACGGCCATCGTCGCCTTGGTGTCGACCGATCCCCGCCCCCAGACCCGTCCATCGCTGATGCGGCCTTCGAAGGGATCGCCCTCCATGTGCTCGACGCCGACGGTGTCGAGGTGCACGTCGACGGCGAGCAGGCGCTCGGTGCGGCCGGTGAAGCGGGCATACACGTTGGGACGGCCGGGTTCGATCTCGTCGAGCTCGACCTCAGCGCCGAGCGCTGCCGCTCGCTCGGCTACCCAGTTGGCCATGTCGGCCTCGGCGACGGTGCCTGAGCGCGGTCCGTGATGCAGCGGGTTGACGCTGGGGATGCGCACCATCTCGCTCAGCAGCTCGGCAATGGAGTGGCCGGTGGCAGCGCCGATCATCGTGCCTGTCGCCTCGCCGTCGCTCATGTGTCACCTCTTCGTGGCGGAGCGTACGCGCAGTGCGATCGCCACGCAGTGAACCACGGCGCGAGGTCGACCGAAAAGCACAGCCGATCCGGGCACCCGAAGCCGTACCGTTGTGGCTCATGGGGAAGAGTCCGACGACTGGACCGGCGTCTGCCGGCGGTTCGCGCGTGCTGGCCGAGCTTCCCGTGGGGGAGCGGGTGGGCATCGCGTTCTCCGGCGGGCTCGACACCTCCGCGGCCGTGGCGTGGATGAACGAGCGCGGCGCACTCGTGTGCGCTTAC
>JAJDZE010000102.1 GCA_022824805.1 Acidimicrobiia bacterium
TCCCCGAAGGCGTGGCCACGGCCGCCCACATCGCCGTCGGCTACCGGTCGACGCCGTTCCCGCGCAAGCTCGACCGACTGCCGCTGTCGGAGATCGTCTTCGACGAGACCTGGGGCAACGCCACCTACTAGCTGCCTGCGAGCAGTGCCGGTGCCGTCGGTGCGAAGCCGTCAGGACACACCATCCACTGCGTTTAGCCAAGCGTCCGCGCGATGAGCAAGCCTGACAGTCCAATGTCCGCTGATTCGCCGGTCGAGCACGCTGGCCTGGGGGCAGAGTCTGAGGCGCTTCGGGTGGCGGGGCTCTCCGCTGACGAGGCGCTGCTCGTTGCGGCACGGCGATTGGCTGCGACCGATCCTGAAGTCAGGGCGTTCGCTCGGGAGCGCTTCGCAGGAATGTGGGACGAGCCCGGATCGACGCCGACCGATGCCGATGCTGCGGCGGCAGCGATCGAGACTGCGGCCGACGGGCGCCCGTTGATCGCCGGTGACGCCACGGATGACGACGAGCACGGCAGAGGGCAGCGCGAGTTCTGGATCATGGCGGCGTTCGCCGTGGCGGCAGCGATCGCGGTGCGGCTGCCGGAGGCATTCGGATTCAGCCTGACCGACTCCGACGACGCCAGCTTCTATGCGCGCAACTTCAGCCTGCTCGTGCTGCCGGCATTGGCGGGCTGGTTCGTGTGGCTGAAGCGGCCGCCCTCCTGGGTGACGGCCGTGATCGGCGCTGTCGTCGCCGGTTCGGCGGCGGCCATCAACGCCTACCCGTTCGACGACGACAGCTCCACCTTGGTGCTCGCCGCGCTCCACCTGCCTGTGCTGCTGTGGTTGGTCATCGGCCTCGCCCGGACGGGAGAACGCTGGAGGCAGGCCGGCCCGCGCATGGACTACGTGCGCTTCACAGGCGAGTGGTTCGTGTACGGCGTGCTGATCGCGCTAGCGGGCGCGGTGTTCAGTGCTCTGACCGTCGGCGTCTTCGTCGCGCTGGACGTCGACACGAGATGGATGACCGAGTGGGTGATGGTCGCCGGGTCGGCCGGCGCCGTGGTCGTCACCGCCTGGCTCGTGGAGTTCTGGGCCGGCGCCGTCTCGAAGTTCGCGTCGATGCTGGCGTACATCTTCACGCCGCTGTTCGCAGCGATGCTGGTGCTGTTCCTGGTGGCGGTGCCCGCGACCGGCCGCAGCATCGAAGCCGAACGCGAGGCGCTCATCCTCTTCAACGTGCTGCTGGGCATCGTCGTGGGCCTGCTGCTGTTCTGCGGCGCTGCAAGGAAACCGAGCGACCGGCCGGGATTCTTCGACGGCGCTGCAGCTGTGCTCGCCGCCGCGGGATTGCTCACCAGCGCCCTGACCCTGGCGGCGGTCGTCGGCCGCATCGCAGAATTCGGTTGGAGCCCGAATCGGGTAGCCATCGCGGGCATCAACGTCATCTTCGGGGTGAACCTGGCCGGGAGCGTGTGGCTGTATCTGGAGCTGTGGCGCCGGCGACGCCCCTTCGGCGACATCGTTCGCTGGCAGACCGCCCACTTCGGCATCTACGCCGCTTGGGCTGCCGTGGTGGTCGTGGCGTTCCCGCCAATCTTCGGCTTCGCATGAACCGCAAGCGGTCGGGGTAGGCCGACATGCCGGCACGCTCCCGCCGAGTTCGACGGCGATGGATGGGTACTGCTGCGGAAGCTCTAGCGTTCTCGGCTGGCCGGTCCGACTGGTCATGAGGCGCGCCGGGCCGCTGGAAACGGGGAGCACGACATGGCGATGACTGACGAGCAGCGGCGGGAAGCGGCTGCGGCGCTGCTGCATGCGGAGAACACCCGCGAGTGGATCGACCCGATCACCGACACCTACCCGGGTGCCGACAACGACGACGCCTACGCCATCGGCCAGTACGTGACCGACGCCAAGGTGGCAGCCGGCCGCGTCGTCAAGGGATACAAGGTCGGGCTGACCTCCAAGGCCATGCGCTCGACGTCGGGCGCCACCGAGCCCGACTACGGCACGCTGTTCGACAACTGGTTCCTTGACGAGGGTTCGATCGTGCCGGCGTCGATCCTGAACGTGCCGCTGGTGGAGATCGAGATCGTCTTCGTGCTGAAGTCCGACCTCGGAGGGCCCGACACCAACGCCATCGACGTGATGCGCGCCACCGACTTCATCCTGCCCGCCATCGAGGTGGTGGACCGGCGCTACAACCGGCGCAGCACCCAAGCCGGCGTGGCCGACAGCATCGCCGACGCCGCCTCCTGCGGATTCATCATCGTGGGCGGCCGCCCCACCAAGCTCACCGACGTCGACATCCGCCACATCGGCGGTGCGCTCTACCTCAACGGCGACCTTGAAGAGTCCGGCACGGCTGCAGCCGTCATGGGCAACCCGCTCAACTCGGTTGCCTGGCTGGCCCGCAAGCTCCACGAGTTCGGCGTCACGATGTCGGCCGGCCATGCCATCTTGTCGGGCTCATTCATCCGGGCCCGCACGATCCGCCCCGGCGACGCCATCGTCGCCGACTTCGGCCCCCTCGGCCAGATCAGCTTCGGGGTCGAAGACCCCGAAGAGTGACGCAGCGGCGTCGGAAACGCCGAAGAGTGACGCAGCGGCGTCGGGTTGCCTGACGACGAGAACTGAGACTCAGTCTTCGATGTAGGCCTCGAAGGTGCAGGAGATCTGCACCGGTCCGCCGCCTTCCACCTTCATGTTGTGGCGAGCGGGCCGTGACTCGGGGTCGGGGAAGCGCTCCAGCCACGGCCCGTTCAGTGCCGGGCGTGATGCGGCCGGGTCAGTGACGTAGAAGGTCATCTTGGCCATGTCGTCCCAGGTGGCGCCGGCGCCTTCGAGCATCTGCCCAACGTGGGTGAACAGGTTCTCGATCTGCTCCTCGAGGCTGTCGGGGACGTCGCGCGACCCAGGATTGGTCGGCGGCGTGATACTCGACGTCAAGAACGGCCCGATCCGCGTCGCCGCGGGAATCGGGTTCGCGTGCTGGAAGCTCTCGATCTCAATGGACTTGCGCGCCATGGTGCCTGCTCCTGTGTGCTCAGTACCGGACCGTAGACCTATGCGGTGACCGGGTCAGACGCCTTCGACGACCACCATCTGGAATTCGGCGGCGCCCGCTCGGACATCGCGAGCGTGACGGTATTTCTCGGAGTCGTAGAAGTTCTTGGCCGAGTCGACATCGGGGAACTCCAGCACCACGAGCCGGCGATTCTCCTCAGGACCCTCGAGGGTCACCGAATCGCCGCCGCGCACGATGAACTTCCCGCCGCTCTCGGCGACCGCGGCAGGTGAGAGCGCCTTGTACTTCTCGTACTGGTCCGGGTCGGTGACGTTGACCCGCGTGATGACGTACGCAGCCACGATGTTCCTTTCGTTGCAGGTATCGGACCGGCTACGAAACCGAGTTCATGATGGCGTCGCGGCCGTGCTTGAAGCCCGCCGTCTCGGCCGTGTGGTTCAGCGCCAGCTCCGACTCGAGCTCGCCGGC
>JAJDZE010000092.1 GCA_022824805.1 Acidimicrobiia bacterium
GGGACGCTCGAAGCGGTCGACGTGCTCGAGACCGCCTTCGAGCGGCTTGACCAGATGGGCGCCAACAGCCACCTGGGCCTGCTGCACATGTACGTCCACCTCATGGAGATGTCACCGCATCCCGAACGGGCGCTGGCAGCCGGTGATCGGCTCGTCGATCTGGCACCCGATGCCGGGCACCTCGTCCACATGCCCACCCACATCGACGTGCTGTGCGGCCACTACCACAACGTCGTCACCCGCAACTCGGCGGCGATTGTCGCTGATCGGAAGTACCTGGACCTCAAGGGTCCGATGAACTTCTATTCCGCCTACCGCTGCCACGACTATCACTTCAAGGTGTACGGGGCGATGCTGGCGGGCCAATACGCCCCCGCCCTGGAAGCGGCAGAAGAGATGAACCGCACGCTGCCCGAGGAGCTGTTGCGGACCGGCTCGCCGCCCATGGCCGACTGGTTGGAAGGATTCGTCGCCATCAAGCAGCACGTGTATGTGCGCTTCGGCAAGTGGGATGAGATCCTCGCCCAGCACCTGCCCTTCGACCAGCAGTTCTATTGCGTCACCACGGCGATGATGCGCTACGCACGCACGGTTGCCTACGCCTCGCTGAGCCAGGTCGACGACGCGCTGGCTGAACGTGAGGAGTTCCTTGCCGCCAAGGCCCAGGTGCTGCCCAGCCGCACGCTGTTCAACAACACGGGCCTCGACATTCTCGCTGTCGCCGAGGCGATGCTGAACGGCGAGGTCGAGTACAGGCGCGGCAACTACGACCTGGCCTTCGACCATCTTCGCCACGCGGTCGAGCTGGACGACAACCTGCCCTACGACGAGCCTTGGGGCTGGATGCAGCCGACACGCCATGCGCTGGCCGCGTTGCTGTCGGAACAAGGCCAGTTCGAGGAGGCCGAGGCGCTGTACCGGTCCGACTTGGGCTTGGACGACCAGCTGCGCCGCCCCTGCCAGCATCCCGACAACGTCTGGAGCCTGCACGGGCTGCACGAGTGCCTCGTGCGGCGGGGGGAAACGGTGGAGGAACCGCTGATCCGCCAGCGCCTCGATCTCGCCATCGCACGGGCAGATGTGCCCATCACCGCGTCCTGCTTCTGCCGGTTGGAGACCACCTCATAGCACGGAGTCTGAAGCCGTAGCCTTGGCCGCTGTGTTCACGGCGCCCGGTACCACTGCTGAAGTCTCGGCGGCGCTCACCGAACACGGCTACCTGCCCGACGAGGGGCTGTCGACGGTGGTGTACCTCTCGGTCACGATGGGTCGGCCACTGTTCCTCGAGGGCGATGCGGGCGTGGGCAAGACCGAGCTGGCCAAAGTGCTCGCGGCCTGGACCGGCGGCGACTTCATCCGCCTGCAGTGCTATGAGGGCATCGACGCCGCTCAGGCGCTCTACGAATGGGACTACACCCGCCAGCTCCTCCACCTGCGCACCGCAGAGGCTGCGGGGCGCGCTGCGGCTGACGCCGAGGCCATCGAGGACGAGCTGTACTCGGAACGCTTCCTGATCCGCCGCCCGCTGCTGCGGGCCATCGATCACGACGACGCCACGCCCGCAGTGCTGCTGATCGACGAGGTCGATCGGGCAGACGACGAGTTCGAGGCGTTTCTGCTCGAGGTGCTGTCCGACTTCACGGTCACCGTGCCCGAGCTGGGCACGATCACGGCGGCTCGACCGCCGCTCGTGGTGGTCACCTCCAATCGGACCCGCGACGTACACGATGCGCTCAAGCGCCGCTGCCTGTACCACTGGGTCTCGCACCCGTCGGTCGAGCGTGAGGTCGAGATCGTCAAGCTGAAGCTGCCCGACGTCGACGGCGCGCTTGCACGCCAAGTGGCCTCTGCCGTGTCGGTGATGCGCGAGATGCGGCTGTACAAGCCCCCGGGCGTGGCCGAGACCATCGACTGGGCCACGGCGCTCGGGCGTCTCGGCGCGGCCGAGCTCGATACCCCGATGCTTGAAGCCACGCTGGGAACGGTGCTGAAGTACCGCGAGGACCAGCAACGTGTCACGTCGGTCGGGATGGAGATGATCATGGCCGCCGTCGCCGAGGCCTGAGGGCCGAGTGGCTGAGCCCCGGGCCCGAACGGCCCGTGAGCCCAATCGCATCAGCACCCCGAACATGAGCGGAACTGCCGCCACCGGCACGGATCTCGGTGCTGCCACGCCGGTGCCCGACGAGCACGTCAACGAGCCTGAGCGCCTGGCCTCGGCCTTCTCGTCGATCCTGCGTGGCGCGGGGCTGGTGGTCACGATCCGCCGTGTGATGGCGTTCACCGAAGCGCTGCGGCTGCTGGGGGTCGGGGGCCGCGAAGACGTGTACTGGGCAGGCCGTGCGACGCTGGTGGGCAGTCCGGCCGACATCGGCGTCTACGACCGGGCCTTCGCCGTGTTCTGGGAGGGCCGTGCGCCCAGCGGGATCGTCGTGGAGCTGCCGCCGATCTCGGTGACGTTGGCCACCGACACAGACGACGACGACGGCGCGCCGCCGCCGGGTGACGGCGATGAGCTCGACGCCGGCCCCACGCTGCGTGTCCGCTACAGCGATGTCGAGACGCTGCGCCACAAGGACTTCGCCGATTGCAGCGACGGCGAGCTGTCCGAGCTGCATGCGCTGATGGGCGGGCTGCGCTTCCAGGCCGTCACCCGGCGCTCGCGGCGCGCCGTGCGAGCCAAGCGCACCTCTCGGCGGCCTGATCTGCGCCGCACCATCCGCCGTGCCTTGCGCACAGGCGGCGAGGCCATCCGGCGAGAGTTCCTGGTGGGCGACCGCAAGCCGCGCCGCTTGGTGCTGCTGCTCGACGTGTCGGGCTCCATGGAGCCCTACGCCCGGGCGCTGGTGCGGTTCGCTCACGCCGCGGTGATCGGCCGCACCCGGGTGGAGGCGTTCACGATCGGCACCCGGCTCACCCGGGTCACCCGCGAGCTGTCGTCCCGCGACCCCGACGCCGGCTTGAAGGCCGCTGCCCACTCCGTGCAGGACTGGTCGGGCGGCACCCGGCTGGGCGCCACGCTGCACGAGTTCAACGATCGCTGGGGAGTGCGGGGCCACGCACGCGGGGCCATCGTGGTGATCTGCTCGGACGGCTGGGACCGCGGCGCACCTGACGAACTGGCCGAGCAGATGGCCCGCCTGCACCTGGTGACCCACCGGCTCGTCTGGGTCAACCCGCTGAAGCACACTCCTGGCTACGCGCCGCTGGCTCGGGGCATGGCTGCTGCGCTGCCGCATGTCGACGAGTTCATCGAAGGCCATTCCTTCGATTCGCTCGAACACCTGGCCGCTGCCATCGCGGCCTGAGGCCAGCCGAACAGCACGATCGCCCGACGCACGAACCTTCGATACAGCGAGAATGTCAATAGGGAGCCAAGGAACATGGACGAGATCTTGGATGACATCGACCGGTGGCGGGCTGCGGGCCAGCGAGTGGCCGTGGCGCGGGTGGTCGACATTGAAGGCTCGGGGCCACGCGACCCAGGCGCTGCGATGGCCGTGAACCAGGAGGGCGAAGTCGCCGGCTCGGTCTCGGGCGGCTGCGTCGAGGGCGCTGTGGTCGGCGAGGCACTCGAACTGCTGGGCGGAGGGCGGGGTCCGGGGATCACTACCTTCGGCTACAGCGACGACGAGGCGTTCGCCGTCGGGCTGACCTGCGGCGGCACGATCCACCTGTTCGTGGAGGAACTCGACTGGTGAGCGGGGCTGCGGGCATCTACGAGGCATTCCGGGACGCCATCCGGGCCGAAGAGCCCGTCGCGCTCGCCACGATCATCGACGGCCCAGACGCCGGCGCTCTGCCTGAGACGCACCCGAGGGCGGGCACTGCATCTGACGGGCACCCGCAGGCGGGCGCCAAATTGCTGGTGCTGCCGGATCAGCCGACGCTGGGCACGCTGGGCGATCCCGACTTGGATCGGGTGGTGGAGCGCGACGCCTTGGGAATGCTGGACGCCGGCATCAGCGAGGTGCGACACTACGGCCAGCACGGCGAAGCCCGCCAGATGGACCTCAGCGTGTTCGTGGAGTGCCATGCCCGGCGCCCGCACATGGTGATCTTCGGTGCTGTCGACTTCACCCGGGCGCTCGCCTCGCAGGCCAAGCTGCTCGGCTACCGGGTCACCGTGTGCGATGCCCGGGAGGTCTTCGCCACGAAGCGCCGCTTCCCGATGGCCGACGAGGTCGTCGTCGACTGGCCCAATCGCCTGCTCGACCGCATCGGTGACGACCTGGGACCCCGCGATGCCGTCTGCGTGCTCACCCACGACCACAAGTTCGACGTGCCCGCCATCGTGGGCGCGCTGCCCACCCGGGTCGGCTACCTCGGAGCGATGGGTTCCCGCACCACCCACGAGAAACGAACCGAGCGTCTGCGCGAGGCAGGCGTGAGCGATGAGGAACTCGAGCGCGTCATGGCTCCCATCGGCCTCGATATCGGAGGCCGCACGCCCGAGGAAACGGCCGTGTCGATCGTGGCCGAGATCATCGCCGCCCACACCGGCCGCCAAGCCCCCCGCCTCAAAGACGGCAAAGGCCGCATCCACTAGCCGCGCCGGTCCCCGCCTGGCCCGGGCTCGGAACCCGGCACCAGTCGCCCGGTAGCGTCGGCGCGATGGACTTCACTCAGAACGAGGACCACGAGGCAATCCGGGAGGGTGTGCGGCGCGTCTGCGCAGACTTCCCCGACGAGTACTGGCGCGAGCGCGACGAGAAGCACGAGTTCCCCTGGGACTTTTACAACGCCATGGCCGAGGGCGGCTGGGTCGGCATCGCCATTCCCGACGAGTACGGCGGCGGCGGCCAAGGCATCACCGAGGCATCGATCGTGCTGGAGGAGGTGGCCGCCAGCGGGGCCGCCATGAACGGCTGCTCAGCCCTGCACCTGTCGATCTTCGGCATGGAGCCGGTGCGCAAATACGGCTCGGAAGCACTCGCGAAGGAGATCCTGCCGGGTGTGGCCGACGGCTCCCTCCACGCCGCATTCGGCGTCACTGAGCCCGATGCCGGCACCGACACAACGTCGATCCGCACTCGAGCCGAGCGTGACGGCGACGAGTACGTGATCACCGGCGCCAAGGTGTGGACCACCAAGGCGCCCTACTGCGACGTGTGCCTGCTGCTCGTGCGCACCACGCCCAAGGAGCTGTGCGATGGCCCGACCCAGGGCATGACGCTGCTGCTGGTCGACCTGCAGGACCCCGCAGTCGACATCACCCCGATCCCCAAGGTGGGCCGCAACGCCGTGGTCTCGTGCGAGGTGCGCTACGACGGGCTGCGCGTGCCGGTAGACCGCCGGGTCGGCGAGGAGGGCGAGGGATTCCGCTACATCCTCGACGGACTCAACCCCGAGCGAATCCTGATCTCTGCAGAGGCGCTGGGGATCGGCCGGGTGGCGCTGCGGCGCGCTGCCGAGTACGCAAAGAGCCGGGTGATCTTCGGACGCCCGATCGGCCAGAACCAGGGCATCGCCTTCCCGCTGGCCGACAGCCATGCCCGCCTGCATGCTGCGGAACTGGTGGTGCGCGACGCGTCGTGGCGCTACGACAACGGTCTGAGCTGCGGCGAGCAAGCCAATCTGGCCAAGTACCTGGCGTCGGAGGCAGCGTTCGAGTGCGCCGACCGGGCTATGCAGACCCATGGCGGCTTCGGCTACGCCAAGGAATACGACGTGGAGCGTTACTGGCGCGAGGCGAGGCTGATGAAGATCGCGCCGGTCAGCCAGGAGATGGTCATGAACTTCGTGTCGTCGAAGGTGCTCGGCCTGCCCCGCTCGTACTAGTCGGGCTGGGGTCGTCGCCATGAGCACGGCGGGAGTGCTGCTGGCAGCGGGAGCTGGAACCCGGTTCGCAGGCCCGCAGCACAAGCTGCTGGCGGACCTCGACGGCCAGAGCGTGATCAGCCGGGCGCTGGAGTCGCTGTGTGCTGCGGGGCTCGACGCGGTCGCCGTGGTGAGCGGTGCTGCCGATCTGGCTGGCGTGCTGGCTGAGGTGTCGGTTGAGGCTGCGCCAGCGGTTCGCGGGCCAGGGGTTGGCGGGGCGATGGATGTCGCCGGGCCACGCGATGATGCGGACGGCCGGATCGCTGTGATCCACAACGATCGCTGGGAATCGGGGATTGCATCATCGGTTCGCTGCGCTGCCTCGTGGGCGGCCCGGCAGGGCCACGACGCGATCGTGGTGGGGCTGGCTGATCAGCCGTTCGTGACATCGGCGGCGTGGCGGACTGTGGCCGCCAGCGCGGCCCCCGTCGCAGTTGGCACCTACGACGTCCGGCGGGGCAACCCGGTCCGGCTGGCACGCGAGGTCTGGCCGCTGTTGCCCTGCGGCGGCGACGAGGGCGCCCGCGCGGTGATGCGGCGATTTCCGGAAATCGTGGTGCCGGTAGCCTGCCAAGGGTCACCTGACGACATCGACACCGTGGAGGATCTGCGCCGATGGAGCTGAAGAGTGAATTCCGTGTCGGCATTCCTGTAGAGCAGGCGTGGAGCACGCTGACCGATGTCGAGTTCATCGCGCCGTGCATGCCGGGCGCGCAGCTCACCGAGATCGACGGCGATGAATTCAAGGGCGGTGTGAAGATCAAGGTGGGTCCGATCACGGCGCAGTACAAGGGTGCCGCGAAGTTCGTCGAGCTCGACGAGGCCAATCGTCGCATCGTGCTCGAGGCGTCCGGCCGTGACTCACGCGGCGCTGGCAACGCAGCCGCAGAGGTCACCGCCGAGATGACTCCAGACGGCGATGGCACGGTCGTGTCCATCGCCACCGACTTGAAGGTCACCGGCAAGGTGGCGCAGTTCGGACGTGGGGTGATGGCCGACGTCACCGAGAAGCTCATCGGTCAGTTCGTGGACTCGCTTGAAGCGAAGCTGTCCGAGATCGGCGACCAAGGCGGCGCGACTGCTGCTGATGCCCCGCCAGACGAGTCCTCCGACGCCGAAGCCGACGCCGAGGCGAAACAGTCCAGCGCCGAGTCGAATGCTGCTTCGCCGCCGGCGGACGGGCCGCGCAAGATCGAGATGGCTGAGCCGGCGCCGGTCGACCTGCTCGGGACGGCGGGCCGTCCCATGCTCAAGCGCATCCTGGCGCCGCTCGCGGTGGTGGCGTTCTTCCTGCTCAACCGTCGCCGCAGGCGCAAGCGCCGCCAAGGCTGAGGGCTCGCTGCCGCGGCTCTTCTCGGGCGTTGCTTGTTCGTTGCGCCCTCGGCGCACCCCCGACGCCTGCCCAAGCTGAAGCTGTGGCCGCCTTGCTCGGCCGAGCGCCCCAGTGCGCCTTCGCTGTGGCTGTCGCGCACGACGACGGGCGGCCGGTGGTGATCGCGAATGCCCCGCTGCTCGATGACGGGCGCCCGATGCCGACTCGCTACTGGCTGGTAGACGTCGAATTGCGCCGACGGGTGTCCCAGCTCGAGGGCGATGGCGGGGTGAGGGCGGCGGAGGCGGCCGTCGATGCAGCGGCGCTCGCCGCGGCCCATGATCGCTACGCCGCCGAGCGGGACGCGCTGGTGTCCCAAGATCACCGGGGGCCGCGCCCGACGGGCGGCGTCGGGGGGACGGCGCGAGGCGTCAAGTGCCTGCACGCGCACCTGGCGCACAGGCTGGCCGGCGGCGATGACCCCGTCGGCGACTGGGTTCTGGCGCGGCTCACCGACAGCGGCGATGTGTCGATCATCGAGCGCTTCGCGCCCGCGCCGGCATCCGGCCAGTCGGCGCTCGCCCCAGCGATCGGCGAAGCTGCGCCGATGTCATCACCGGCGTCGGCGTCCGGAGAGCCGACGCAGGTGAAGGTCCGACCGCAGCCGCTGGAAGGCTCGGATGGGGGTTGAGCCGTCGCCGGGTCCGGTTGCGGTCGTGGACTGCGGCACGAACACCACGCGCCTGCTCATCGACGACGGCACCGGGCTGGGGCAGCGGCTGCAGCGCGTCACCGGGCTCGGGCGGGGCGTCGATGCCAGAGGTCGGCTGCGTGATGATGCCATTGCACGGGTCGTCGACGCGCTGGGGGAATACCGCCGGATCATCGAAGACCGCCAGGCGACGGCGGTGCGTGCCGTGGCCACCAGCGCTGCACGCGATGCCGCGAACGGTGCGGAGTTCCTGCAGCGGGCGAGTGACGCCCTCGGGACCGCCGTCGAGCTGCTGAATGGCGACGCCGAGGCCACGTATGGATTTGCCGGGGCCACCACCGGCTTGACCGATGCTGCGGGCCCCGACAAGCCGTCCGATCCCGACGTTCCCGCAGCTGCAGCTTCAGCAGAGGGACGCGCTGCACTGGTGCTCGATATCGGCGGCGGCTCCACCGAGTTCGCCTACGGCACGCCGTCGGCCGGCGCCCGGCCCGATGCGGCGACCTCCGTCGATATGGGCTCAGTGCGGTGGACGGAAAGGTTCCTCACGTCGGATCCTCCCCGGCCCGAGGAATTGAGCTCGGCGATCTCGGTGGCGCGCCTGCACCTCGACGACATCGACCGTGATCATCCCGTCATCGCGCGAGGTGCCTCGGCGGCACGGCTCGTGGGTGTCGCCGGCACGGTCACGACGGCGGCCGCGGTCGAGATCGGCCTCGATCCCTACGATCCTGAGATCATCGACGGGTTCGTGCTCAGTCGGGCCGCGGCCGAGGATGTCTTCCGCACCCTCGCCACTGAGCGACTGGCCGACCGCGTCCACAACCCGGGCCTTCACGTCGATCGGGCGCCCGTGATCGTGGGCGGCTGCTGCATCCTCGTCGCGGTCATGCGCCACTGGGACATCGACGAGTGCCTCGTGCGCGAGCGCGACCTCCTCGACGGCATAGCGGCCGAGCTCCGCGAGGCGCAGGCCAGTCCAGCGGCCGAGCTCCGCGAGGCGCAGGTCAGCTCAGCGGCCGAGCTCCGCGCAGGCACCGATGCCGCTCGGTGAGCGCAGACGGCGCGCCAGTACTGTGCGCAGCGTGAGTCGTCTGCGCACCGAGCGGCTCGAGCTTCGCCCGCTCGTGCCGTCAGACTTCGCCCAATGGAACGAAGTCCGGGAACGGTGCCGCGACTGGCTGGCAAAGTGGGAGCCTCGCCCGCCCGCCAGCGCTCCCGATCCGTCGCGCGACCCCCAAGCGTTCGCCAATCGCTGCCGCGTCCGTGAACGCGAGCGCTCTCTGGGCACCGCGTTCGACTTCGGCATCTGGCACGAGGGCTGGTTCTGCGGCGAGATCAACGTCTCACATGTGGCACGCGGGGCATTCCAGAGCGCCCATGTGGGCTACTGGATCGACGAGCGGCTGGCCGGCAAGGGACTCGTCGCCGAAGGACTGCTGGCGGTGTTCGGGTTCGCCTTCGATCAGGCCGGCCTGCACCGGGTGCAGGTGTCGATCATGCCGCGCAACGCCGCCAGCCTGCGGGTGGTGGAGAAGCTGGGGCTGCGCTCGGAGGGAATCGCGCAGGGATACATCCAGATCGCCGGCGTGTGGGAAGACCACCAGCGGTTCGGCCTGACGCTGGAAGAGTGGCAGGTGCGCCGGGAAGAGATGGCGGCGCAGCTGCGGGCGGCACGGCTGGGCCGCTCTCCGATGCCTGCCGACGGGCAGGCCGAAGCAGCCGGCCGACTTGGCGGCAACCGCCGCGGCAGCCCAGTTCAGTCGTCGGGGTCCGACAGCCAGGCCTGACCCGGCTCGCAGTCGGCCGAGATCGGGCACCAACGGCACGGCGGTCCGGGCACACGCTGCGGCTCACGTCTGCCCGTTCGCAGGGTGATGAGTCGGCCGATGCCGTCGACGGTGCGACGCAGGGCGCTGTCGAGCACCTCGGCAGTCACAGCCTCGTGCTCGATGCGGCCCTCGGCGACGTAGAACGAGCCAATGCCCAGCGGCGGAACACCCACCGACAGCGTCTCGACGAGGGCGTAGAACCGCAGGTCTTCGGGGTCGGTCGGCGTGCGCGATCCGGTCTTGAGGTCGATGATGACCTTGCCGGCACGTTGAAGGCCCTCGGGTCCGCCCAGCGGCGCAGGCGATCCGAGCGTGAGGTCGTACTTGCCGTTGAGCACGAACGCACCGCCGCACAGCCGTGCGCGGGCACGGACCTCGGCGGCGGGGCGCCAGGCGCGCTGCATCGGCGGGAACGTCTCGCCGAAGCGTGCGAACAGCGCAACGCAGTTGGCCGTCAGATCGGCCCGCTCGCCGTCCGATGCTTGGGCCAGGAAGCTGCCGAGGTTGTCGTCGTCGGCGACGAGACGTTCGAGCGCGGCATCGACGGCATCCTCGGGTTCGAAACGCCGATGGGTGGACAGTTCGACGGCCTTGTGCAGCACAGTTCCGCGCGCCGTCGGCACTGTCCATGCGAACGGGGTGCCTGCATCGGCGAGATGTCGCGCTTCGCAACCGAACACACCGGCGAGGTCTCGTTTGGACACCCATAGGCCACGGCCGTCGATGCCGCGAGCCGCATCCACGAACTCGGTTAGCGCTGCTTCCGCGTCGTTGCGCAGCTCGCCGGCAAAGCCAGCCGGGTATGTGGGACGGTGCTCTGCGGGCGTGCGGATTGCGTTCAGCGTGGCCTGCTGGGCCGGCAGCAATCCCGGAGCGGTCTCAGCCATGTGTGCTCATTGTTGCCGTCCCGGCACCCGTTGCGACACCTGCCCTTTGATGTAACACCCCCCAGTGATGATGGGCACATGCCAGCAACACCCCGCACCCATGCCCCCGCAGCGCTCCGGCTCGTCGATGCCTCGCCGGCTCGCGGACGATCGCACCGAGCCAGCAGCTCCTCGGCGACGGCCGCCGGCGTGCTCGGCGATTCGGGTGCCGACCCGTCAGGCCGCTTCGCTCTGACAGCGCGCGCCCTGGCCGCCGCTGCACGCGGGCTGGGCCTCAAGGTGCCCAGCTTTCAGAGCCCGCCGCGATCGGATCAGCTCGACCGCTCCATCCAGCGCAGCGCTCGGGGCGACTGTGTGGTTGCCGTGCGCGTCCGCGGCCGACCTTTCGCGGCGGTCGTGGCCGACATCATCGAAGGCATCGTGGTGTGCAACCGGTTGGATGTCGCAGCAGCGGCCGCGGTGCGAGACGAGCTGTGGCGCGAGATCGAGGGCAGCCACGACGCGTCCGCTCCTGCCGCCGGCCCAGCGGGGCTCTGCACTGGGGCACCCAAGAGCGGGTATCGCATGCCCGGCACGGCCGCAGAGCCATACGGCCTCGACGAAGCCGCGTAGACAGGCTGCCTAGACACTTGGTGTGTCAACTCCGGCCGGGGGAGCGAGCATGATGGGTTCTGCGGCTGCGATGGCCGTGCTGGCCGGCCCGGGTGGCGGAACTGGCAGACGCAGAGGGCTTAAACCCCTCGGCTCCCACGGGAGCGTGCGGGTTCGAATCCCGCCCCGGGCACCCCGGTGGTTCGTCGCGAACCCGGCGATCGCGGCACCGCAATTCGTTCTCGATTCACGCTGAGCCACGAGTAGTCTTGGATTCAGAGGCCAGCCACCCCGAGCTTGGCAGACGTACCGAAAATGGCGTCACTCGGGGGGCCTGCCGCATGACAGAGCGACTATTGCCCAGCAGCGGCGGCGCGTAGCGATGTAGCTGTTTCGGAGCCTGGTCCGAGTCGGCGGGCGGCGGCGTCGCAGCACCGCTCGGTCAGCACCCGGTTGAGCGGTGTGGGGATGCCGTGGCGTTCGCCGAGTTCGCAGATCTTGCCGTTGAAGTGCTCGACCTCGACGGTGGGGCGGCGGAAGTGCAGGTCCTGCCAGGTCGACGGGTAGCTGTAGAGCGACGGGTCAGAGACTTCCCGTGGTTCGCGCTGACCGGGCTTGCGCAACCGGGCGATCCACGAGTGAAGATCGCTGCCGTCGTCCATGACCGGTGTGATCCCCGCGGCATCGAGCACGTCGGCGGCTTCTTGCTGGATGTCGGCCATGAAGAAGCGGTTTTCCTCAGCACAGAACCATTCCTGAACGGGCAGATCGACGAGCGCCGAGAAGGCATTCGTCAGGTTCATGACGAGCTTGCCCCACTTGAGATCGACGACCCGCTCGACGAGCGATGCGCGCATCTGTGCGGCAACCAGATCGTCGACCACGCGCGCGCACAGGTCGTCGTGACCGGCGGGCCAGCAGCCGATGTCGGCCCGGCGCGCACCGGTATGGGTGATAATGCCGGGCTCGTCGATGCGGGCGCCGATGCGCACCATGACGCCATAGGCCCGAAGACCCTCCTGAGTCAGCCATTCCTCGTTGCTGACGCTGTTCTGGAAGCAGAACAGCGGCACGTCGGCATACAGCTCACGATGCTGTTCGATCGCCTCGAACGTGTGCTGTGTCTTCATCGTCAGCAGCACCACGCTGTTCGCATCGAGTTCTAGTTCGTGTGCGGTGCGCACAGCCGGCAGCCGGAAGCGACCCTCCGTGCGCCCCGAGATGCGCAGCCCGTCGTGTTGGAGGGCTTCGAGGTGCTCGCCCCGTGCCACAAGCGCCACCCGGCGACCTGCTTGGGCCAGCCGAGCGCCCAGCACGCAGCCGATCGCCCCGGCCCCATGAACGATGTAGTTCAGCTCAGCACCGCCCTCAGTTGAATCCGCCGAAGTGCAATCTGGTGCCGAGTCCGCTGCCACGGCGGTACATCGTGCCAGACAGCGCTGCACCGGGGCGCATGGCTGCTCGACGGTCCCTGGGCTGTGCCGGTGCGCCGGTGTCAGACTGGCGTGGGATCGTCGGGTCGGAGTCGTGCAACAGCGCCGTTCTGCGCGAGTTCGGCTTTGGCGTAGCGGCTGAGCATTGCGGGCGTGGTCCAGCGTCCGGCGAGCATCGCTTCGGGCAGTTGCGCGCCGGCACGCACGAGCGATTGGGCGGATCCGATGCGCAGCGAATGGCCTGAGGCGCCGTCGATGCCGACCGCTGCGGCGCTGGCGGTGACGATCGCTCGGATGCTGCGCGCGCTCAGCCGTTCGGGTGTGACATGGCCACCTTTGCGGATCCTTCGGAACAGCGGCCCGTCGTCGATGGCGGCGGCCTGGAGCCACGCGTCGACGCGGGTCATGGTGGCGCGGCGCAAGAACAGCAATGTGCCGTTGGCTTCTTGGTCGGTCTTTGACCGTCGCACCGCGATGCGGCCAGAACCGTCGTCGGCCCGGCCGACGTCAGCGATTTCAAGCGCGGCGGCCTCGCCGACACGCAGCAGCGCATCGCTCATCACCGCGATGATCGCGGCATCGCGCAACCCGATGGCGTTCCCACGGGTGGCGGCTGTGTCGGCTGCTAGGTCTGATGCGGTCCAGTCGACCCCGGCGGCTTGACGCGGCGGCCCTGCAGCGCGGCGGTGGATTCGCAGCGTCATGTCGCACAGCGGACCCACCGGGTCGGGTTCGTCGAGGCGATGCGCAGCCGACCGCACGGCTGAGACCACCTGCGCGAGCGTCGAAGGCGACCGCCCTCGGTCTGCCATGGAGGCCAGCACTTCGCTGAGCGACGAGTCGGTGAGCGCCGCGCCGCCCAGTTCGGTCTTGAGCAAGCGCAGACGCATCGCGTATGCGCGACGCGTCTGCGGGGCCAAGTCCCCCGACACGGCATCGAAGACATCAGCGGAGAGCTGGCATGCCGGCGACTCAGGTTTCATCGGCCAAGCACTGTAGCGCTGATCTTTGATTCCGCTATTGCCATATCTGAACAAGAAATCGAGTCGCGCCGGCCGCACAGGCGGCGAGCAGTTGCATGGGTCCCCCCGTGGGGCCGGCGCGGCACCCATCCCATCGCAGCAACGGCCAGCAGCATCAGCAGCGCGCCGATCAGCCAAGCGCACCTTGGCGGCGCTCGCCGCGTTGCTCGTCGCCGCGTCCACGCTCACCGTTGTGGCCGCCCAGCCCGCAGCCGCTCACGGCGTCACTGTGCGCCGCTGCGCCTATGACCCGTTCGCTGGCAATCAGTGCTGGAACGAGACGAGCTTCAACCACTACCACACGCCCGTTCAGCGAAATCTGAAATGTGGCGACGGGATGCTCGGCACCTACCCGAACTGCTACCCCGCACCGTCCACCAACGAGAACGACGACCCCAACGCCGACAAAGACGACGACGGCTCCGATGACGGCGGCGGCGGCAGCGGTGACAACCCCGACCCCGACAGCACCGGCGACGACGACAGCACCGACCCCGACACTGACTCAGATTCGGACGCCGACACTGATTCCGACTCAGATCCGGTCGACGACGACAGCGGCGGCGCCGGCACGGACACGACGCCGACGGTGTGCCCCGCCGGGGAGACCGGAACCCCGCCGAACTGCGTGAAGAAGACGACCACGCAGCAGGCGCAGTGCGCGACGAACAATCACCGTCACGCGGTGGGGGGCACCTGCCATCCCGACCATGAGCCGCCGTGCGGGGTAGGCAAATGGGATCCCGGCCACGGCCACGAGCGCGTCGACCGGCCCGCGTGCACCTACAGCGACGCGAGCCACGCGACAGGGCCGGTCACCTACTGCGGCAGCCAATCGCACACGCACAAGACCCGCCACTTTCACTACGGCGGCAACGGCTGTCACCCGGTCGCGGACGAGCACACCACGCGCACCAGCTACGACACTTGCAGCGACTGGGTAGATGCTCTGATCGCAGCGATCAAGACCAACAGCACCCCGCTGCCCGCCCGCCCGGCGAGCTGCCCGGCCATGACCGCCGCGGAGATAGCGGAAGTGGTGCGAAATGCTGCTGCCCGTTTCGGCTCGGGAATCGCCAACGCGCTCAAGAAAGTGATGGAATACCAAGGCGAAGCCGGGCTGGCTACAAGTGAGGGGTACGCGGAGCTTGGCAAGGAGATTGAGGAACTCTGGGACAAAACACCCGAGGGAGCGAAACAGTTCATCAAAGGCTTGACGTCAGCTGCTGCCTGCATAGCGCTAGGCAAGGCCATTGCTGCGACCACTGCCGCTACGGGTGGCGCGGCTGCTCCGGCTTGGATCGCGTGGATTGCCGCCCACAAAAGCGCCAAGGTGGGTGGCGCCTTGGTGTGTGGCGGTGCTGTCAACTACGCCATGCATGTCGTCAGCAACTGGGGCAACGACGACGACTCGAACGACGATTCGGACAACGACGACTCGGACAACGGCTCGGACAGCGGCTCGGACAGCGGCGGCTCGGACAGCGGCGGCGGCTACGGCGGCAGCGATCCTGACGACCTCGACGGCGACGGCGACTTCGACAATGACGACGTAAACGAAGCGGCAAGGAGGATGGCACGCGGCGACCTGGACCCCGATGAGTACAT
>JAJDZE010000074.1 GCA_022824805.1 Acidimicrobiia bacterium
GCGGCTGGCCCGGACGCGGGTCGTCGGCCAGGCCGTCCAGACGGCGCTCGGCGAACCGCTTGCGCCACTTCGACACCGTCGCCGGATGACACCCGACCTGCGCCGCTATTTCCTTGTTCGAACGGCCCTCAGCCGCGCCCAGCACCACCCGGCAGCGCATCGCCAGCGCCTGCGACGACTTGGGACGGCGAGCCCACCGCTCCAGCGTCTCGCGCTCCTCGCCGTCGAGCACCACCCGCACCGCCGGACGTCCCCGTCGAGCACCCATAACAGCCTCCGATCATCGCCGAAGACCCCATGATGGCGCATCCCAAACATAAACGCGAGCAACTAACAACTCAGGACACTAGCGGCAGCTCAAGGCAAGGTCCCACGGGCAGGTGTCGACAGACTGCTCGAGGAGGCACGTGCGCAACTTCGCAGCAGATATTGGCCGCCTGAGGTTCTGCGATTCGTAGAGCTCGGGCGCATCCTTGTCGAACAGCTGGCGCCGTTGCCTGCCGACGGCACCGATGTCAACGCTGCTGAAGCGAGTGGTTGACCTGGCGTTCGGTCGCCGAAGAACTGGGGACAGTGGCCGTTGGGCCCTCAACCCACCGTCATCCCAATAAATCGCGAAGAGCCGTGCGGGCGTATTCGTGATCCGCCGTGAGGTGCGTTTGCCGTGTCGCTCGCCAGCGGGACGTCAGGAGGTTGCGTGGGGTGGTTGCCAGAGGGTGCTGATGGGCAGGGCCCAGATGCGGTCGTCGAGTTCGAAGGGCCACTGGCCTGCGTACAGCACGGCGCCCATGTGGAATGCATCCCCGGTGATGTCGCGGAGCCACATCAGTCCACGGGCATCGCGGCGGCCGACGTTCTCAGATGACTTGACCTCGAGCCCGACGATGCTGCCGTGTCGTTCGAGGACGAGGTCGACTTCCTTGCCGTCGGTGCCGCGGGCGTGGAACAGCTTGGTCGGCGTTGATGATGCTTGCAGGTGTGGCAAGATCTCGGTGACGACCAGCGTCTCGAAGAGCTGTCCGACGAGTCGTTCGGAAAGGCTCAGCGCACGGGCATCTGCGCCGAGCAGGTGCGCAGCGAGGCCTGGGTCCATCACATGCACCTTGGGCGAGCGAGTCAGCCGCTTGACACGCTGGGTATGCCATGCAGGGATGCGCACGACGACCGAAAGATCTTCCAGCAGCGAGACATGCGCGTCGGCGGTGCGGACATCGACCGCGGAGTCGCGAGCCACCGCCTGCTTGTTGAGCAGCTGACCCGTTCGCGCGGCGCACGAGTCGAGCACTGCCCGCAGCTTGGGCGCTTGCGGCGACCGCAGGGTCAGCTGCGCGGCATCGCGTTCGGCCAGCTGCTCGACGTAGCTGGCGAACCAACGGTCGCGAGCAGCCTCGCCGAAGCGCATCGCGCCCGGGAATCGGCCGCGGACGATGGCGTCGCAGTAGCGGGCGCGGTCCCATTCCGAACGCGTGTAACCATCGGTGTCTCCCGCGAAGAACCGAGCGACGGGATCGTAGGCGTCGGTTCCTTCCATCTCGGTGTGAGCGAGCCCATACATCCGCACCCGGATGAGCCGACCGGTCCCGGGCCACGTCGCGGCCTGGTGCGCGGCGCGCACCGATCCGGCAATGACGAACCGGCCCGGTGTGGCTTCGAGGTCTCTGTCGACAGCACGCTTGACTGCTCCGAGAATCTCTGGAGCCTCTTGCCACTCGTCGATGAGCACGGTGCCGTGCGAGGCTGCCAGCAGACCGTCAGGACTCTCCGTGGCGGCGCGGCGTGTTCCCGGCTCGGAGAGGTCCAGCACCGCATCTGCAACCCGCGTCGCGGACGTCGTCTTGCCGCAACCACGCGCCCCCACAAGATGGACCGCCGGGAAGATCGGCAGGAGCTCGTCGCTGAGAAGTCGTTCGACGATTCTCCGATACCTGTACCCGCTAGCAGCCATCGGGTCACGCCCCTTGATCTCCGCAACACAAATTACATGATTTACAGAGCGATGATTGCATGATTATCTGCACATAAAATGCATGAAACGCCGACAGACCCGCCCCCGAACACCGAGCCCAGCAGCCCCATCTCCAAAAACCGCGAAGGCTCAATAGCAAACATATGATGCCGTCGATGACGAGACGCAAGCTGATGTTGATGCCGCTTATCTTGGCGATGCTGCCAGCACTGGTGGTAGCGAATCCCGCGGGCGCGTCAGGCCCCGAAGACGGCTTGGAGAGTGATGTGGCGCAAGCCTGACCGTTCAGCTGATGCACTCGGGCCGACATGGAGCGATGTCCGAACGGCCTTTAACAGTGCTGAACGCCGCAGACGAGTTCTTCGATGGTCTGCTTTGGCGGTGACCGCCATAGTTCTCGCGTCGGCCGTCGGCGTGATCTTCTTGTCGGCCGGCTCGGGCGTCAACTCGTGGGGTCTTGTCGCGGCAGTTGCTGTTGGAGCCGTCAGCATTGTTCTGCTGCTGGTACGGCTGATGTTGGGAAGCCTCTTGCCATACGAGATCGGGCGCGGTGTGTACCGATGGATCGCAGAGAAGCGTCGTCATCGAACGTGGTCGAAGCAGGCCGCCCAGCGAGATCTGTTCAAACGGTGACGCTGGGTGTCGGATTCGGCGCGCGCCTGCTCGTCCTGCTCGAACGAAGCCTCGCTTCGGGCATGGCGTCTGCCTGTCCATGTCTTTCCGCATGCTTTCGGCCCCTCGATGGCCGCGGCTCGGTTCAGTCGCCTTCGAAGAGGCGGAACAGGTCGACGAGTTCGACGTCGGGGCGCGTCGCGGCGGTGCTGACGAGGTCGTTGTCGAAGCCTTCGAGTGAGAACAGGAGGCGTTTCGTGCTGGGGGCGAGCGTTGCGTCGTTTCGCTGCGCGAGCAGATCGGCGAGGCGGTCCAGGCGTGTCAGATCCTCGGTGCCGAGCCGCCGGGCCTTGGCCTCTCCGAGCAGCTGGATCGGCTTGGTGCGGTCGCTGCGGGTGCCTGCTTTTTGGGCGACGACGTCGAGTTGGAACGACTGGCGGCTGCGACGATCGTCCACCTGAAGTGAAGCCGAGCGGTCGGTTTCGCTGCCGAGTGTCTCCGCTGACGCGTAGCGGTCGGTCCATCGGCGACAGATCGCTTCGAAGTGGGGTCCGACGATGCCGGAGCGGTAGGTCGCCGTGGCCTCAGACCACACGTGAGGAGCCATGCGGTCTTCGAGCCGGGCGCGGTGGCGGCGATTGACGAGGTGGTGGAAGCGGACGATCGGGTCGGCCACTCGGTAGGCCGGCCGGCGCGCCCGCAGCAGGTCGTCTTGGCGGGTCACGAACCCGGCGGTGGTCATGACCATCATGTGGTGGCCGATCTCGGTCGAGGTCCGCCCGAGCGCCTCTGCGATCCGCTTCGGCGCTGTGCGACCGTCCGCGATCGCGCCGAGCAACGAGTAGTAGACGGCTTCGTCGGTGACCCGGGGGTCCTCACGCAGCAGGTAGTCGTCCTCGCGGAACAGGGCATGAGACGGATTGAGCACCGTCGAGCACAGCCACTCGGGCACGTCGTCGAGGCGCGTCGGCACACCCGCGTCGGCGGTGAGGTCTTTGTAGCCGGCGGCGCCGCCCACCACCGAATCGACGGCGAAGGCCACAGCGGAATCATCGATGCCCCAAAAGCCACGGGCCGTGCGGTAGTCGAAGGCCGCCAGCGGCATATCCAGGTTGGCCCGGCCTCGAAGGGCAGATGTGCCGCTGAGAATGCGCGTCATCACTGACATCGCCGAGCCGCACAGCACGATGCTCACCGGTGCCGACCAACCGTCGGTCAGTGAGCCGGCTGCAGCTTCGTCCATCAGGGCCTGCACGGCGGTATCCATCTCGGGCGAGGTCTGCTGGAGGTAGGGGTATTCGTCGATGACCAGCACCTGCGGCGCCGTGCCTGTCGTGCCCAGCAGCGTCGCCGCCTGGGTGAGCGCGTCGCTCCAATCTCGCAGCGGTGCCGCGGGCACCCACCGCTGCTGCCGGCCAACGCTGGCAGCAAAACGGTCCAGCGCCGAGCGGCGTTCCTCCCTCAGCGCCAAGTGATACACGCCCCCGGTGGCCTCCACCAGCCGCCGCAGCAGGTAGCTCTTGCCGAACCGACGGCGGCCGTACACGATGCCCAAGCGCAGCGCCGGGTGCAGCGGTGACGCGAACCGGGTCAGATCGGCCCACTCGGCCTCCCGATCGAACAAACTCTCCGGCTTCACCGCCACCGCAACCCCTCCCTCGGCATCGGCGTCATGCACATCTAGTAGAAGTCGAATTAGTATAACTCGACTCCATATGGCAGTCTTCGACGATTCTCCCGCAAGGTGCCCGCCGAATCTGCGAATCGGTGGGCCGGACGCCGCTGAACGCATTCGTTCCAGCCAACGCCTCGCAAAATTGGCAGGGTCTTTGCGCACTGCCGCAACTACCTTGGCCCCACAGCCGCGGCCGGGCCGCGGGAAGCGTGTGACAAGGGCCGATCATGACTTCAGCAGGGGCCGCGAATGCGGCTGCATCGGTGGACTTGCCGTCGGGGTTCGCCTGCCATGTGGGCAACATCGGCATGAAGGACGACACCGACGATGTGATGGTGTTGACGAGCATTGGTCGTGCTCCTGCGACAGCAGCAGGGGTGTTCACCAAGAGCTTGTTTGCCGGGGCGAGTGTGCGCCTCAGCCAGGCCAACGTGGCCGATGGGCGAGCGCAGGCGGTGGTCGTGGTGTCCAAGAACGCCAACGTGGCCACGGGAGTGCAGGGCGAGCAGGATGCGGCGAACCTCGCGCGGCGTGTGGCGCAGGCCGTGGGCTGTGAGGATGGCCAAGTGCTGGTGGGCTCCACTGGCGTGATCGGTGTGTGCTATCCGCACGGCAAGGTGGATGAGTACTTCGACCGGCTGGTGGAGGCGCATCACAGCGAAGAGCGGTTCGCGCCGCGGAGCGCGGACATGATCCCGCCACCACCGGAGAGCCCCCGAGTTCGCCGGGGCTGGTCCACAGACGCGACCGCGGCTGCGAGGGCGATCATGACCACCGACACGCATCCCAAGATGGCAAGCGCCTCAGCGGGTGCCGCCAAGGTGGTGGGCATCGCGAAGGGCTCAGGGATGATCGAGCCCGACATGGCCACGATGATCTCGGTGATCGCCACCGATGCCGAGATCGCGCCCGACCGGCTCGACGCCATGCTGCGCCGGGTGTGCGATGTGACGTTCAACGCGCTCAGCGTCGACACCGACACGTCCACCAGCGACATGGTGGTGATGCTGGCCAACGGCGCTGCCGGGCCGGTCGACGAGGCCGAACTGGAGGCCGCGCTCGGCGCCGTCAGCCTGGAGCTCACCCGTCAACTCGCGTTCGACGGCGAGGGAGCGGAGACCCTCATCGTGGTGACCGCGAACGGCGCCCGCGACGACGCACAAGCGAAGCGTGTCGCCAAGGCCATCGTGAACTCGCCGCTCGTCAAGACCGCCGTACACGGCCGAGACCCCAACTGGGGCCGGGTCGCGATGGCGATCGGCAAGTGCAGCGACGAGACCGACATCGATCCAGATCGCGTCAGGATCCGCTTCGGCAATCAAGAGGTGTACCCGACGCCCGCGACGCCCGAAGCCCTCGCCGAGCTCGAGGCGTACCTGGCGTCGGACGAGGTGCTGATCTCGGTGGACCTGGGCATTCGTCCCGATGGCACAGCCGGCTCGTTCACCGCCTACGGCTGCGACCTGACCGACCAGTACGTCCGCATCAACGCCGACTACACGACGTGAGCAGGCGCGCGCTCGTCCTTCGCCCGCGGCGCAGCCTGCGCCGACCGAACTGCAACCCGTGAGCCCACAGTCGATGAGCGCCGTGCCGATGAACCCAGGCGACGATCCGATCTTGGCACCGCTCAACGCCGGTCAGCG
>JAJDZE010000197.1 GCA_022824805.1 Acidimicrobiia bacterium
CGGACGCACCCGACGCCACGGCTCGCAGCCCGAACGCGCCACCCGCTCCAGCGCAGCCCGGTCCTCGACCGACACAACAAATCCCGAAGTCACACACCCAACACTACGCGCCCCAACCAAATCAACGACGGACCACTAGGCTACGCACGGTGCGTCGCCGAATCGATTCGATGTTAACCAATGCTCACAAAGTAGATCTGTTCGCGCGATACACGGCAAAGAGACTGTGGAACAATTTGAGAGGTGCAAGCTGAACCAGAATGATAGATCGAATGGCGACAGGATAAGTGCCGATTTGCATCCAAGTATAGGAATACGACATGGTACCGATGGATAGCGAGAAGCTGAGTAATCGCGAAAAACAACCAGGACACGACCAAACATACCGCGAATCAGAAGGTAACTTCATAGAAGTAGTACAGGAGCATTTCGATAACGAGATGTACGAAGTGTTAGAGCAACCCCGTGAGCTACGCGACCTCTTTCCAAGGGCACTGTCCGACGACCGAGTGCTGGGGATTCAGCCAGAGGCAGTGATCATCAACAGAGAAACGCAGCGTCGAATCTTTTTTGAGGTCAAGAAGCAAGGTGACCGTGGGAATGCCGAGGAACGCGCTTGTAAACACCATACAGTTGCATTCTACCGCACTCTACATGAGCGATTTGGCTACGATTATCATCCGTTCGTCACGGTATTCTGTGAAGCCCTTGCCATAAATCCGCGTTACACGCGAAAGATACCGTTCTATTTTGAGCAGGACCAGTATTTCCTGTGGGAAGACTATGATCCCGAGATTCTCGTGAACTTCCTCAGGGATCGATGCGGTGATTGGATCGACCCATGAGACCACTCAAAACAAGCTGAGTTCACCGCGTTGTAGGGCCCCAGCGTGAGACGCAGTCAATACCTCATTCGATGAGTGTGCATATGGCTCTGTCATTGCTCGGACTGTCTCTCGCGGGCCTGCAACGACCACATACTCGACGTTCCGCAAGTGTGTAATCTCGCCAACGCGTACGCCAGCAGGAGAGTGGATGCCGATTTGTGCACCGACGTATCGTTTGGAATCGAACGCAAGCGGCACTACGCACTCATAGCTTGAACAATAGTCCATCAGATCGGTGAGTGTCAGCCAAGACTCATTATTGTAGGAGAGTACGAGAACTCTTGCATCCAGTTGTTGAATGGTGGCCCGAAGCGCAACTGGCATCTGGCGTTTCTTGTTGAAATCACTCTTTGTGGTGTCGTCACGACTATCGATGCGCTTGCAGGCGATGCCGTAATGCTCTGGCGCATCCCATGCTACTAGCGTTTCAAAGATATGGTAGTTTGTGTAGTAGCGATGTTGGTTGTAGGGTGGGTCGAGATAGGCAAAGTCAAAACTGCCGAGTTGTGGCGCTAGCTCGATCGCATTGCCTCTTATGGTCGTGCCACGGCCGTCGAGCAGTTCTGGCTTTCGTAACTCAAGATCCTTGTGTGAACGAGCCGACCACTTCTTCAAATAGGCCATGTGTACAGCAGTGGTTGAGTCGACTCGGTCAGATGCGAGTATCAACGAGGTCAGCAATACGGGGAACAACACGGAATCACGAAACTGCTCTTCGAGTGCGTTGCGAATGGCATCGATACGCATGCCGTTGTGATGCTGGAAGAATCTGGATTCGATACAGAATGTCTCAGTAAAATATCCGTGAACTGGTGGCAAGTTAGAAAGATAGTTGAGCGCGTCATCCAACTCACGTTCGTTGATCTCACAGGCGCTCAGCGAAATCCAGCATTGACCGAATATCTCGGAGTAGCGCGCTGTGTCGACGGCGGTGACTGATGCTCCGCTGCGTTTGAGTGCTTGGGCCACACGGGTGGTGCCTGTAAATAGATCAAGTGCGGTTTGGCAGCCTGATTTTAGAAATAGGTCAACAAGAGTAGGTATGAGACGTCTTTTTGAGCCGAGGTACTTGATCACTCAACAATTCCTCTCATGATCCCTAAATCGGTACTGTGACGTGTCAACGCTAGCGGTGCTTACCTTGGCAGATGTGGATCTCATACGAAGAGCCGTTTCTTCGTCCGCCGCTGTCGAGACCAAGCCGGGAGCGGTGATGCGCAGCGTTCAGCCGGTCGCGTACGTGGCAGCGAGTGAGCGGGCGATGCGGTCGGTCTGGATCTCGGTGCTGCCGTCCACGTAGTTGGCGATGCGGGCGCCGATGAGGTGGTGGCCACCTGGGTGGTCGCTGCGCAGGCCCTCGGCGCCCATGGCTTGGATGCAGGCGGCGATGTCGGCTTCGGCCGTCTCGGTGGCGAACTTCTTGGCGTGAGCCGCCGGCAGGATCGCGCCGGTGGCGTCGCCGGTGCGCAGCGACTCGGTGACCGCGCCGACGGCTCGGGTGGTGAGCAGTTGGGCGGCTTCGAGGCGGTTCTGCACGCCCGCCAGCTTCCATGCCAGACCCTGATGGGCGATGACGGGCTTGCCGAACGCTTCGCGCTCGGCGCCGTAGCGGACTGCGCTGGCGAGGGTGGCCTCCACCATGGCGCAGCACATGGCGGCGACGTAGGTGCGGGCACCGTTCACGCTCGAGAGGGCTGCGATGAAGGCTTCCCCCGCAGGGCTGAGAAGATCTTCGGCCGCGGCGACGTAGCCATCCAGTCGGAACCCGCCGGTGCCGATGAGGTGGCCTCCGGCCAGCTCGTACGGCGGCAGCCGCTCGAAGCCGGGCTGGGTGCCGTCTATCAGGAACAACGCAATGCCTCGACCCCGGGCGCCTGGCTGCGTCTGCGCGTAGCAGAAGATGACGTCGGAGTGCGCGGCGTTGGTGATCCAGGCTTTGGCGCCATCGAGCCGCCAGCCGCCATCGACAGGCGTCGCGGTCGTGGCGATGTTGGCGAAGTCGCTGCCGGCGCCCGGTTCGGTCAGTGCCGTGGAGCCGAACCGTCGTCCGGCCATCAGATCGGCCAGGTAGCGCTCACGGTGGGTGTCGCTGCCGAGGCTTGCCACTCGCGCTGCGACGTTGCCGGTGTTCACCAGGCTGAAGGCGAAGGGCATCGACACGGCGCTCAGCACCTCCGCGATGCGGCACTTCTGGGCAAAGCTCATCCCCAGACCGCCGAGTTCGATGGGCACCTCCATCGCCAGCAGTCCGATCTCGGACGCTTGCTGGAGGGCCTCGGGCGCCATGCGCTTCTCGCTCTCCCAGCGGTTCACGTTGGGGACCACGACGGTGTCGCGGAAGAGCGCCACTTCGCCGACGAACGCTTCGAAACACGCTGCATCCATGCCTTGGACGGGTTCGTCAAGGTTCCCTGATCCAGTGTCGGCAGTGTGAGGATCGGCGGCGCTCATCGCGGCGACGGTAGCAGCGGCTCTCGCGGGGGAGCCCGGTCTCGGTGCAGGCGGGATCGCTTCACGCATTCGCGGCGAAAGTCATGTGCTCGTGTCGGAGCTCGGCCACTGTGCTGCAAGATCGGGCTGCTGCGAGCGAGGCTTGTGAGGCTCGAGAGCCGCCCAGAGCCAACGGTGCTCGGCCACCTACGCTGCAAGGCCGTGATCGGTCTGCACTCCGTCAGTGAGGCGTTCGAAGCGGAACGCCTGTCGGCAGTGCTCAGCCAAGACCTCGACACAACCCATCACGGCCCGACGGCAGCCGTCGCCGCAGTGGTGCGCTCGGGAGACAGCGGCCCCGAGATGCTCTTCATCGAACGAGCCACCCGCGACGGCGACCCGTGGTCGGGCCACATGGCGTTTCCGGGCGGGCGCACCGAACCCGACGACGACGACACGTTCGACACGGCGGTGCGCGAGAGCCGCGAGGAGATCGGCTTCGACATCACCGCGCACGCAGGCGTGCGTTGGCTCGGCCGGCTCAACGACCTCGAAGGCAACCCGCGCTGGCGCGGTGCGGCACTGCGGGTGACGCCGCACGTGTGCTGGCTCGACGGCGCCCGCCCCGCGCTGACGCTGAACTACGAAGTGGCTGACGCGTTCTGGGTGTCGGTGGCAGAACTGGCCGACCCTCGACACCACATCGACTACCTCTACCCGCCGCGACCTGACGAGCGTTTCCCCGGCATCGAAGTCGGCCACGGGCGGGTGATCTGGGGCATGACGCTGCGGATGCTGCACGACCTGTTCACCCGCACCGGCCACCCCCTCCCGATTCAGTTCAGCCCGTCCAGCTGAGCAAGCCCCGTCGCTGTGGCCGTGCGTTCGGCAGTGGCGAACTGCGTGGCGGCCTCGGCACGAACACCGTTTCTGAACGCGAGTGACCTGTGGTGAGCGTCGGCCGCGAGCTCATATTGGAAAATACTGAAAAATAATTCTCAGACATGAGAACAAATGTCATATAACTGTAATCTATCTTGTCACGCATAAACGTTCGTATGTCGCACCGCACCGCTAGAGTGAACGCATGTTCTCTCAGGTGCGGCAGGCGCTCGACTCGCTCGCAGCGGCCCTCGACGGTGTCGAGCATGCACCCACCGCCGAGCTGCGCGAGGCGCTGGGGCTGGCCAAGCCGCTGCGCGCCCGGCTTGAGACGCTTGAGACCGCCGTTGCGTCGCAGATCGCACGACGCGAGCGCCACGGCGACGGCGGCGCAGGCGTACTGCACCAGATCGCCGCGGTTCCCCGCAGCGACGCGGCGCGCAACGTGCGCGCCGCCGTCGATCTCGAACGACTGCCCGGAGCCCAGACCGCACTGGCCGAAGGCGAGATGTGCATGGCCAACGCCGCGCGCCTCGCCCGCGCCGCGCGCCAGACCAGCCCCGAAGCAGTGCAGGATGATCCCGAGCTGGTGGACTTGGCCAAGACGTTGCCGCCTGATGAGTTCGCCCAGGCATCGGCGCGCTGGACCGTACAGCACCAGAGCGCCGCGAGCCTCGCCGAGCAGCACCGCCGGAACCGGCGCAATCGCAACGTGCGCTTTTGGAACGGCGAGGACGGCACCGTGCAGATGCGCGGCGCATTCGATGCCGAGATGGGCGCCCGGATCCAAACCCGCATCCGCGACGAAGCCGAACGCCTCCGCCAAACCGACCGCCGCCTGCAGCGCGCTGCTAAAGAGGCGAGCTTCGACAACTCAGACGCCCCCGCCGCAGGGCCGCACGGCACAGACGGCCCCGACGCTGAGCACACCGGCGCGGCAGGTGACGGTCCGGCAGCCGGCGCCGCGGTGCGCACTCGCGACCAGCGCATGGCTGACGCCCTCGACCGCATCCTCACCCACGCCGGCTCCGCGCCTACGGCCGCTCATGATCTTGCTTGCGGTGACACTGCCGCCGGCGAGAAGACGGGCGGCTGCACACCCACCACCAGCACAGTCCCGAACGGCATACCGCCAAGAGCTGCCGCCGCTGGCGACAACGCGGCCGACGACGAAGAGAAGGCGAGCGAGGTCAATTGCAC
>JAJDZE010000008.1 GCA_022824805.1 Acidimicrobiia bacterium
CGGACGCACCCGACGCCACGGCTCGCAGCCCGAACGCGCCACCCGCTCCAGCGCAGCCCGGTCCTCGACCGACACAACAAATCCCGAAGTCACACACCCAACACTACGCGCCCCAACCAAATCAACGACGGACCACTAGGCGGCCGCCGAAATCAATCGCAGGCAGCAGAGCGACCGGGAATACTGGGGCGGTGAGTCTTCCTGAGGCACCGCTTGGCGTCGAGTTCCGCCCCTACCAGAGCGCTGCCGTTCGGTCATGGCTCAAATCAGAGGGCCGCGGGATTCTGTCCATGGCCACGGGTACCGGAAAGACGATCACGGCCCTCGGCGCGATCGAACGAATCGCCCGCGTGTATGAACAGGCTCCCGGCATGACGGCTGTCGTGCTTGTTCCGGACAACAGCTTGGTCGACATGTGGGAGGAAGAACTCCGAGCGTGGGGCATCAAGGCAATCTGCTCGACTCGGCCCGCGGCCTTGGCCCGGCTCCGCGAGACCCTTCAGGCCCAGCGGGTGCACGGCGGGACCAGCGTCGCCGTGTGGACAGCGCAGTCAGCGGCGAATCCCAAGTTCTTCACCACACTCCAAGACTTCCCCAGTCCCCGTCTCCTCGTCGCCGACGAGTGCCACGCGATGGGCAGCACTGAGAATCAGAAGCTCTTGACGGACGACTTCCACTACCGGCTCGGGCTATCGGCGACGGTCGACCGGCACCTCGACCCTGATGGCACACAGGTGCTTCGGCACTACTTCGGGGACGTGCTTCTTGACATCGGCATCAAGGAAGCCATCGAACTCGGTGCCCTGTGCCACTACACCTACACGCCGATCTTGGTGGCGCTCTCCCACGAGGAGATGAACGAGTACGCTCGGCTCAGCCGCGACATCGGCAGGCGTGTCGGCCGGTCCAAGGGCCTGAGCATCAGCGATCTTGAAGACTCCGCGAAGATGCTCCTCATCGAGCGAGCACGTCTGCTCTGGCATGCCGAGGGCAAGGTCGCCGCGTTTCGCGACGTACTGGAGTCGCTGCCAACTGAAGAACGGGGCTTCTCGCTGATCTACACAGCCGAGGGCGAGTCCCCACTCACGAACGGGCGACAGGCCCCCCTCGTTCACGGTGTTGGCTGCGACCTCGGACTCGCATACAGAGACTTCATCGGCGATACCCCGCTCGATGAGCGTGCGGTTCTGCTCGAACAGCTGGGAGCCGGCAAGGTTGACGGTCTCGTGGCAATGAAGTGCCTCGACCAAGGAATCGACGTGCCCACGGCTCGCGTTGCCCACTTTCTTGCTTCGACGAAGAACCCGCGGCAGTACATCCAGCGGCGAGGACGGATCTTGCGCCAGCCCAAGGATGGCTCATCAAAGCACGCTGTCGTGTTCGACTACATCGCACACCCAAATGGCGTCGGCGAGAACTTCGACATGGAGCGTCGCCTCGTCGCGCAAGAGATACTCCGTGCCCGGGCAATGGCGGACGCCGCTGACAACCACAACCAAGCGATCAATGCGCTGCGGCCGCTGCTCGACAGCTACAACCTCTGGGACGCACTTGGAGATCACTACGCATGACTGCATCTGAAGAATCCGTCGCCGAATTTTACGCTCCCGTGATGGCGCCCTGGCCCACGGAGGTTCAGAGGCTCGTTGTGCGGCTACTCGGCGGTGAGCTAAAGCAGGCGATCGAACTCGAGGACGCGATCATGGCGGCCGCGCAAGCGACAGCAGACGAGGAGGCCAACGCATGAAGTTTCTCCGTGTCGAAGTCGAGAACTGGCGACCCTTCAAGGGCCACTCGTCCATGGATTTCGCCTCGTCCGACAGCCGACCCATCACTCTGGTCTTCGGAAAAAATGGAGGCGGCAAGACGTCCCTGCTGACCGCCGTCTACTGGTGCCTCTACGGCGCGATGGACTTGGAGGAGGGGAAGGGCGACCAAAACCTGGTCAACGACCATGCAGCGCAAGAGGCGATGACCACCAAGGACAGCCCTGTGGATGCCGTCGTGACAACGTATGCGTCGCGACCGAGCGGTGGCACCGACTTTCTCTACCGCATATCGAGGCGACAAAGTGCCTGGGACAGCGGGGGCAACCGGAGAGAGGCGCAGAACGGAATCGTCGTGGAGCGGGTCAAACCGCACGCCGGTTATCGGACCGGAGACGATGCGGCGCTGGCATTCGTTCAGCAGGGGTCGACGCTTGAAAGGTTCGAAGGCAGCGCAGCGCAGGATGTCATCGAGAAGTTGCTCCCACAGGGCTTGGCCAAGTACTTCTTCTATCCAGGCGAGACGCTGTCATTCCCATTCCGAAACGACAAGAAGAGCATCGGCCTCCTGAAGGGCTTCCTCCGCGAGATTTCCGGCGGCAGCAAATTCGAACCGTTCCGGGAGCGGATCAAGGAGACCGGGAAGAAGCTCGACGCCAAGTCCAAGGCGCACGGCGAAGCGGACAGAGCAACCAAGAGGCTTCAGAAGTCCATTGACGAACTTGAGGCCGAACTCGCCAAGAACCAAGCCGAGCTTCCCAAGGTCGAGGCGGAACTCGAGGCTGCGGATGACAACCTCAATGGCATAATTCGCCAGCTTGAGGAACTGGACGCTCTCCAAGATGTTCTCGCTGCGGCGGAACGAGCGCGAGCAGACGAGAGGGCGGCCCAGCTCGGCGTCGATGCCGCGGAACGTGCACTCACGGACGCGCTGGGCGGGGCGTATCTCGTAGCCGCCACTCCGGTCTTCGACGCCGTCGTTGACGTATTCGCAAAGCGGAAGTACCCGTGTGACGTGTCGAGCAGTCTGGTCGAACAGCTGCGCGAGACCATGGAGTGCATATGCGGTCGGGAACTCACGGCGGAGATGCTTGAGCGACTTGAACCGCTCTCCCCGACCGACGATTCTGTGATCACTCGCATGATGACCTTGACCAGCCACGCTACGAGCTTGCGTAACTCTGCGGAAGACCGGATGGCGGTAGACGCGGCGAGCGTTGGTCTGCGCGAGGCGCTTGAGGCGAAGAAGGTAGCGATCGAGGCTCGCGCAGCCTCCGAGGCGAAGCTCACCGAGGCGGGAGCCGATCAGTTCGAGCAAGTCGACAAGACCAACCTCGTCGGTGAGCGTTCGCGGCTGGATGGCGACATCCGAAAGCTCTCGCAGCGACTAGGCAGTTTGCAACAGGCGATTGAGGACGACAAGGCCGAGATTGAGCGCAAGCAGGCCGAGAAGCGAAGCAGCGCCCCGAAGGATCACCGCGATGTACATCGAGCGGCCTCCATCGCACACCAGATGGAGGATCTACTCGAAGCAATCGCAGACAAGCAGGCGGATGTGGCGCGCACGCAACTTCAGTCGCTCATCAACGAGAACTACGTCGTCTACAAGAACAATATGGAGGCCGTAGTTGACGCAGATCTGCGCGTGAAGGTTCTGGACCGCGCGGGCGGCGAGGAGATCGAGAAGCCCGTCGGCGACATCTCCGGAGCGGAGACCGCGTTACTGACCTACGCCTTCGCAGCCGCGGCGGCGAAGATGCTCCCTCAGTACCAGACCCTCGAAAAGTTGCTCACGACGACACCCGAATTCGCAGAGGTAGAGAACATCCCCCTCGTCGTCGACGCCCCATTCAGCAATCTCGGCCTTGAGTACAAGCGTAGGGTGATGGAACTCATGGCCAAGGGCTTCAGCCAGGTGATCATGTTCACCGAGTCGGCCGACATCGAGATCCTTGAGGCATCGGCAGATGTCATTGACGCGGTGTACCTCGTTCACTACGAAGGCGAACTTGCGGACGGAGTCGAGCAGACCTTCCTCTGGAAAGGCGAGACCTACACCTACGCATCGGAGAGCGATGGAGCTGTCCGATCCAGCCTTGAACGAATCGAACCTTGAGATGACCTCGCAGTCGGATCCTGTCCGCCCCGCCGTCTTCATCCCCGAACGGTTTGAACCGCTGATGACTCTCGTTCGGCGAGCAGGCCGGTCGAACCAAGCGGTCTTCCCAGCCGCGTTCGACTTGCTGTGCTTCGCAGCTGCGATCGGGTTCACGCGCAACGAGAAGGGCGCAATCGCCGTCAACAGCAACGACAAGGCCAGTGGCGGCGAAGTCGTGATGAATGTCTCCGACCGCAAGGACCGCTTGCTCTGCGACATGATCGCCGTAGCGGATGCTGGCGACGACTCAGTACTCGAGGCCGGGAAACTCCAGGAGCGACTCGACACCTTCATGCGCTACGCCTGTGGAGGCTTGGACCATCTGATGACGCTTGCGAAGACCAGGACTGCACGGGACGCAGTCGAGGCGGTCATCCGCGGTGCCGATCAAGACAGCTCGGTTGCCGATCTCAGGGACTTGGTCGATCTTGACGACGATGCCTGATCGAGCCATTGTCGCTCAGGCACCCGCACGCCAGTAAGGAGATCCCGCTACTCGCCGCCGAGGTGCTCACACGACCTAGACGGATCCAGTGGGACTGTCGGCACCGGATCGTCGTCGTACTACGCGATGGCCGTGAAGCGTCAACCCCATCTCTTGAAGCCGCTCCTGCCAACCACGTAGGTTGCCGATCGTTCTGGTATCGCCCCCGAGCAACCCAAACCTCTCTTCTTGGACCGTCAATCGCTCGAACTTGCTCTTCAGCGGATGATCAGGTCCCACGAAGGTCTCCTTGCGGTGAAGAACCGGCGGGTTGTCCGAGTCGGAGTAATCGCGTTGGTCGACGTCTAGCGCTCCGACGCGTACGAATGTGGTCCTTCTGAGCACTGGGTGCGGAAGGCGGTCGAAGTCGGGGTATTCGAGGTAGGAGACCTTCGGCTTGTCTGTGGCCAGTTTGATGAGGTTGGCACCATCGACTTCGCCGACGAGCCAACGTGCGCAGCCCTCGTAGACACGGAGGACAGGTGGCAGGTCTTGCAGCGCGGACTCGTGAACGTAGAGGGACGTCGGCAATCGCTTGCCGACCGGAGACTGATCAGCAGCCTCGCTGACGAGAGCAGTGTTGCCGGCGCTGTAGAGCAACTCGTCAGCATCCGCTGTGGCCTGCTTGTAAGGGCCGACGAGACCTCGCACATCATGGCGCGTGGTCTCGGGAAGCTTGGTGAAGGTCGGGCGCCGGTTGAGTTTCAGGAGTGCCAGTTCGACGAGCAAGTCCTGTCGGCGCTCAGCGGCAACGGCGTCCCAGTCGACATCGGGTGTCACAGCAACGGCGACACGCCACGCTCTCCGGACCGACCCGACAGCGTCCGCGAGCTGCCGTTGGAGTTCCAGTTGTTCCGTCTTGGCCGGCAGCCGCCCACGTTCTCCGAAGAATGCAATGAGTGCGTCGAGTGCTGTTCGGTGTTCGTCATATATGCGGTCGCTGCGTGACACGCGAACCGCGAGACGCCGACGGCGGTGGGTTCGGAGCAGAAACTCGTTGGCGTCTTCCTCGGCCTTGAAGGCGACGAAGATGCCCGGTGCGACGGCGATGGTCTCGACTTCCAGGACAGCATCGAGCCAGCCACGAAGCTCGCCTTGCCCAAAGAACTTCTGGAATGTCCCGTGCGCGGTCATGAACCCGTCTCCGTGGGGGCGGCCGTTGCTGAGGCTCCGACGTTCGCTGTCGAGCCGGGCAGCGACGACGAGCGCGCGTTCCGACAGTCGCCAAGCATCAAGCACGACCCTGTGACGTTCGGCCGCGTCTGGGATGACGTTGATGACGTAACCGAGATTGACGACGTCAGCCGATTTCTTCGGACTGTCAGGCCGAAAGTGAGGATCCCAGCCGGCAGCGCTGATGCCGGCCTTGGTCAGCTCATGCAAGTCTTCGCCGTAGCCGCAGCCGTAGTCGAAGACTGTCGCATCGACGTCTACGAGGCCGAGGTCGATAGCGAGGCGAACCGGTCGCGACAGCGCACCGCGGACAATGGCTGTCCGGTGCCGTTGTTCGGTGGCGGCCACAGTCAGCGCAGCGCGTCGGAGAGCCGTTGCGCGACCGAGGCCCAGTCGATGCCCATCGGTTCGTGCGACCAAGAGATGCGTAGGGCTCCTTGAGTTCGTTCCGATCCAAGCCCCATCGCAGCGAGCACGTGCGATGGCTCGTAAGAACTGGACGTACAGGCAGAGCCGTTGGAGATGGCCACAAGATCACGGAGGATCATCATCGCTGCCTCAGCATCAAGCTCCGGAATCGAGACACTCAACACGTGTGGGAGCGTCTTGTTCTGGTCACCGTTGAACTGAGGACAGAATTGCGAGAGCGCGTCGGTGACCTGCGCGCGTTGTGCCTGGCACGCGGTAGCGCGACTCGCCTGTTCGATGGTCGCCAAGCGGCATGCCTCCCCCATCCCGGCGACGAGCGGAACTGGCACGGTCCCGGGCCGAAGGCCTCGCTCTTGACCACCGCCGAACATCAGAGGGCTCAGCGGAGGGCGTTGATACCCGCGTCGGCGTGCAACGAGCGCGCCGACACCCATCGGCCCATAGAGCTTGTGCCCGGACATCGAGATGAGGTCGATGCGACGGTTGCCGAGCCCATCGAGCTTGCCGTAGGTCTGCGCGGCGTCTACATGCCAGTAGGCCACATGATCGCCGAGCACCGCAGCGATCTCCTCTAGAGGCTGGATCACGCCCGTCTCGTTGTTGGCGTGCATGGTGCTGACAGCAACTGTGTCCGGACGGAGACGTTTCTCGATCTCCTCGGGGTCAACCCAACCTCGCTGTCCAACGGGGACGAGTTCGACATCGATGTCGTTGGATTGCGCAATCGAGTCGAGGGGATCGAGCACGGCCTTGTGTTCGATGGCAAGGGCAAGCATGTGTCGACGCCCGCTGTCATGAGCGTGTGGGGCGAGCCCAACGAGGGCCAGGTTGTTCGCCTCGGTCGCGCCCGAGGTGAATGTGACCTCCTCTGGCTTGGCGTCACACACTGCGGCCACCTGTGCTCGCGCTGCCTCAACTGCCCGCGAGGCGGCTAGCCCGTACTCGTGGGTTCGGGATCCAGCGTTCCCGAACTCGTCCTCCATGTAGCGGCGCACCACCGCAACGACTCGTGGGTCGACGGGTGTGGTCGCACAAAAGTCCAGGTAGGCGGCCGTGATCATCAGCACCCGTTCCCCCAAGTCAGTCTCAGCCTACGATGTGTTGGCAACAGGTAGATGAGCAACCGTCGCCTCCCCCTTGGCCTCCGCAACTCGAATGAGGGACCTCATGACCGGCACACCAGTCGAAGTGAGGAGCGGCACGGCGGGATCAAACGGCTCAGCCTTTGCAGAGCGAGGACTCCGTGCAACGGTCGCTGAACTCGTCGAGCGGGTCAAGGCGCTGTACCTAGCCGACGGAATCCCCTGGGTCATCGGCTACTCCGGCGGCAAGGACTCAACGGCCACCCTGCAGGTCATTTGGAAGGCTCTCCAAGAACTGCCACCCGAGGATCGAGCGAAGCAGGTCCATGTCATCACCAACGACACCTTCGTCGAAAATCCCACCGTTGCGGCCTGGGTTCACCGCTCCCATATCGCCATGGGCATCGCCGCGGCCGACCACGGGCTGCCCGTCTCGACGCATGTGCTCTCGCCGGAGGTGAACGAGACCTTCTGGGTCAACCTCATTGGACGGGGCTATCCGGCTCCGAACCGTCGATTTCGGTGGTGCACCGAGCGGATGAAGATCAACCCAACGACGAGATTCATTCGGTCCGTAGTGAAGGACAACGGCGAGGCGATCATCGTGCTGGGCGCGCGCCGTGCCGAGTCCGCCGCGCGCGCTGCTCGGATCGACAAGTGGGACAAGCAGTCCGTGCGGCAGAACCTGTCGCCCCACAACGACTTGGCCTCAGCACTGGTGTATCGGCCGATTGTGGACTGGACCGACGATGACGTCTGGCTCTACCTGATGCAGGTGGCCAATCCATGGGGGTTCGACAACAAGCAGCTGCTGACGATGTACCGAACCGCGTCCCCGGATGCCGAGTGCCCCGTCGTGATGGATACTTCGACGCCGAGCTGCGGAAGCTCCCGCTTCGGCTGCTGGACCTGCACGGTCGTCGAGAAGGACAAGTCCATGTCGGCGATGATTCAGAATGATACCGAGAAAGAGTGGATGCAGCCTCTCCTCGACATTCGCGACCAGCTTGCCGACACCAGTGAAGGCCGCAATCGTCGGGACTTCCGTCGGCTCAACGGTCGGGTATCGCTCTTCAACGGTCAGCACGTTCTTGGTCCCTACACCCAGGAAGGACGGGCCCACTGGCTGCGGCTCGTGCTGGAAGCCCAGACTTGGGTACGCGCGAACGGGCCAGATGATGTGAGAGAAATCGAACTCATCAACCTCGAAGAATTGCATCTCATCCGGCACATATGGGTCAGCGAGAAGCACGAACACGAGGATTTGCTGCCCACGATCTATGAAGAGGCAACGGGCGACCCGTTCCCGGGCCAGACAAAGTACGACGACCAGTTTCCATTCGACACCGAGGATCTCGCTGCACTTCGTGAACTCAGCCGATCGGACCTCCAGTACGAACTGCTGCGCGAGTTGGTTGCCGTCGAGCACAGTCATCGCGTGGCCGCCCGCCGCAGCGGCATCTGGGGCGACATCGACACGGCCTTCAACCGATCAGGGTTCAGTTCGGCCGATGAGGCAATCGACCTAGTGAGGGCCCTCACACGCGGTCGCCAGGCCGTCGGTGCCGGTGTGTCGGTCGATTTCGGCACAACGTTGACCGAGGTGATCGAAGGCGGACCTGCCGACGAGAGCACGTGATGCGCCTCCACTCGCTCACCCTCAACAACGTTGGCGTCTACCGCGGCACGCAGACCGTGACGTTCTCGACACTCACGACACAACCGATCACGCTCATCGGGGGCAAAAACGGAACCGGCAAGACATCGCTGCTCGATTCAATCCTCCTAGTCCTCTACGGAAATCGGGCTCGGCGAATCCTCAATGGCATGGCCTATGGCCAGTACTTGCACGGTCTCGTCCATCACGGTGAACGAGCGGCCTCGGTCTCCCTCGAGTTCGACCGCGCCGAGGATGGACGGATCGTCCACTATGTCGTTGAACGCAGCTGGCGGCGCACCAGCCGCGGACGGTCCAACGATCACTTGTTCGTCGCGACAAACGGCGAATCACGATCGGACCTCACCGGGGCATGGCCCGAGTATGTCGAAGGCATCATGCCAATGGCAGTTGCCGAACTCGCAATCTTTGACGGGGAGAAGATCGAGGCGCTCGCGGATCCCGCGTCCTCGACGGCGGTGCTACGTACAAGCATGTTTGGATTGCTTGGTCTCGACCTAGTCGACCGACTCCGGAGCGACCTGCAGCACTATCGACGCCGCGCCGCCAAGGCCCACGACTCCGAGGCGTCTAACGATCTTCGACTCAGGCTAGGTGACGCGGAGTTCGCACTTGCCGACGCCACCGAACAGCGGGACGCTGCTGCACAGGTCCTCGACGCGGCACAGAGCCTCAGGTCAGATCTGCAGTCGCAACTGCAACAGGCAACGGACAGACTCGCCCGAGCCGGTGGTGGTTTGCACGCCGAACGCGAGGCCCTGAATCGCCGCCTCGCCGAGTCAGGCGTGGCGGGTGACATCGTTGAACGAGAGCTTCTCGAACTCGCGGCCAGTGACCTACCGCTGACTCTTGTTCCCAGCCTGTTAAAGGCGGTCACGACCGCCCGCGACCAGCACGAAGCGGCCACTCTTGCTGGCGAGCTTCGCTCCCGGATGGAGTCCCGGGATGAACACATGGCGAAACAGCTGGAAACCCAACTCGGCCTAAACAGAGCTGAGGCCACGGCAGTCCGGCATCTGTTCAAAGCCGACCTTGACGGCACTGAGTCTCCATCACCGCCGGCGTTTATCCCCACCCACGATGCGGCTGAGACATCGCAATCGCTGCTGCGCAACCGAAGGCGTGGGCTTCAGGCTGATGCGCGCAGGCTCGTCGACGCTCTCGCCGAACACCACGCTGAGTCAGAACGCGTAGAACGCATACTCGCTGCCGCGCCCACGAGCGACGCCATCGCGTCCGTCGTGCAAAACGTGGCCACGATCGAAGCCGAACTCCGTGTCGCCGAACGGGCCGTCGAGAACGCACTTCTCGGTCTCGGCGACGCGAGCCGACGAGTTGAACAGGAACAGCGAGCCGTCGACAATCTCGCTCACGAAATCCTCGATGCAGGAGCGGCAGACGCGAATGTCGCTCGCGTCGCTCGTGAAGTCACGGCCGCCGATGAAGTGCTGACTGAGTTTGCCGATCACATGATCCGAAAACACCTCGGTCGCATCACCGACGCGATCAACTCCTCCCTACGCGACCTGTTGCGCAAGGACGGTCTGGTTTACGGCGTGTCGATCGACCCGTCAGAACTGTCCGTAACCCTGCTCGACGAGTGTGACCAGCCCTTGGATGCAAAGCGCCTGAGCGCAGGCGAACGCCAGATCATGGCTACTGCCGTGCTCTGGGGTCTGTCGCAATGCACTGGGATGGCCCTTCCGACTGTCATCGACTCGCCAGTCGGGCGTCTCGACCGGTCTCACCGCGCAAACCTCGTCGACCACTACTTCCCCGAGGCGTCCCGTCAAGTCGTTCTCCTGTCCACGGACGAAGAGATCGTCGGCGGACACCTGACGCGTTTGCTGCCCCACATCGGCGCGCAGTATCGCCTCGATTTTGACGAGATCGAAGGCTCCACGTCTGTGACGGAGGGCTACTTTGACGAATAGAGGAGCACCCGTCGATGTGGTCCGCGTGGATGATCGCGCGAAGATCCATCTGACGACGCTCAAGCGCCGCACGGGAATCAAGAACTGGAACGTGCTATGCCGCTGGGCCCTGTGTGCCTCTCTCGCCGAGGAGTCGGCACCAGCGGATCAAGGCATCGGAACGATGTCGAACGTCGAGATGTCATGGTCAACCTTCGGAGGAGCATCGGCTGACCTCTATGCAGCGCTCGTCCGAGCGCGCTGCGAGGCGGACGGCATTGAACAGACGCCAGACGCTGTCGCCAATCAGTTCCGGCTGCACATACACAGAGGAATCAAGTACCTGATCGGTGACGAGGACACGAAGTCGCTTAGTGGGATGATCTCACTCGCAACCCGCAACCAGTAGCGAGGACTTGGAGTTGATCCGCGGAGAGGCTCAGCAGTTGAGGTTGGGACTGAGGTCGCAGCCGGCTGGGTCGGTCCAGAACAGCATGGAGGTGCCCATCGCCGCGTAGACGGCGAGAGCGAGCACCATGCCGCCCACGAACATCCAGGTGAACAGCTTGCTGTCGAAGCGCAGGTGCATGAAATAGGCCACCACGATCCAGAACTTCACCACCATCAGGATCAGCAGACCAGGCACTTCTATGGGGCCCGTATCGACGAAGTAGAGCAGGACCTCGGCGGCCGTCAGCACGCCCAGCAGCAGGGCGACCTTGATGTAGCCGAAGTCGCTCAGGCCGTGGTCATGGTCGTCGTGAGCCTCGTCGGCATCGTGGATCTCTCCGGATGCGGCTTCGGTGGCGGTGCTCATCGCTGCACTTCCTAGGGGATCAGGTAGACGACCGCGAAGATCACGATCCAGACGATGTCGACGAAGTGCCAGTACAGGCCGATGATCTCGACGGTCTCCGCCCGCTCAGGACCGATGATCCCCCGATTCACCATGGCCCACAGCGTGACCAGCATGATGATGCCCAGCGACACGTGCACGCCGTGGAAGCCGGTCAATGTGTAGAAAGCCGACGACGAGATGCTGACGGTGAACCCGAGGCCTTCCCGGTAGAAGCTCGTGAACTCGTACACCTGCCCGGCGATGAACACAGCACCCTGCGCTGCGGTGGTCAGCAGCCACAGCTTGCAGCGCTCCATCTCGCCCCTGGCGATTGCCGACACCGCGAGCACCATGGTGAGCGAGCTCATCAACAGCACGAATGAGCTCACCGAGGTGAACGGGATGTCGAACAGGTCGGCGGCCCGCAGCGACTCCTCGCCCGACAGCGGCTGACGGTTGCGCAGCAGCAAGTACGTCGAGATCAGCGCCCCGAAGAGCAGGCAATCCGAACCCAGGAAGGTCCACATCGTCAGCTTCTCGTTGGACAGGCTCGTGGTGGGCGGAACGATCTCGTAGTCGTCCCACTCGGTGCGCGGGTAGGCGATCTGCGGATCGTCGCCTTCGGCCGGTTCGACGGCGGCTGCCGTGCCGGCGGTCGTCGGGGTATCAGTCACCAGCGGCCTCCCCGTTTGCTGTGCTGGCTGCCAGCACGCCGTTGTGGTCGTCGTGGCCGTCGGGGTCGCCGCCGTGGTCATCGTGGTGGTCGCCATTCCCGTCGTGGCCGTGGCCCGCGTCGGGATCGGTGGCCGGCTCAAGGGTCCAGCCGAACATGGAACCGACCAGCAGCAGCAGGCCGATGCCGGCGATCCACAGGTTGTAGATCAGCCCGAACCCGATGAGCGGCATGCCCGCCGCCAGCACGATCGGCCAGTACGAGGGCGACGGCAGGTGCGGGTGCTGATCGCCGAGCTGGGCGATGTCGTTGCCGTAGGCAATCCGTCGCAGCTTGCCGGTCTCATCGGGCTGGTATTTCTTGTGCCAGAAGTCGTCGACATCGCTCACCACGGGCACGTAGTCGAAGTTGTGCTCAGGCGTCGGCGACGGAATGGCCCATTCCAGCGTGCGGCCGTCCCACGGATCGGCGCCGGCCCCCGGCTCCAGACCGCGGCGGTAGCGCCCCCATGTACGGAAGATGTTGACGGCCAGGATCACCATGGCCGTGAGCATGAAGAAGTAGCCGATCGTGGCGATCTTGTTCCAGAACTCGAAACCGTCGAATTCCCCGTACACGCTGTGCCTCCGCGCCATGCCCTGCAAGCCCACGATGTGCATCGGCCCGAACGTGACGTTGAAGCCCAAGAGCATCAGCCAGAAGTGCCAGCGGCCGAGCCGGTCGTTCAGGTGGTAGCCGAACGCCTTGGGCCACCAGTAGTACATGCCGGCGAACATGCCCATGAGGGCGCCGCCCACGAGCACGTAGTGGAAGTGCGCCACGATGAAGTACGTGTCGGTCTGCTGGGTGTCGGCAGGCGCGATCGCATGCATGACGCCGGACAGGCCGCCGATCGTGAACATGGCCACGAGCGATACCGAGAACATCATCGGCACGGTGAAGCGGACCTTGCCCGCCCACATGGTCGCGATCCAGTTCAGGATCTTCACACCCGTCGGCACCGCAATGAACATGGTGGTCGCGGAGAACGCCGCCACCGAGACCGGCCCCATGCCGGAGGTGAACATGTGGTGCGCCCACACGCCCCACCCCATGAAGCCGATGGCCGCACCCGACAGCACCACGATCGGGTAGCCGAACAGCGGCTTGCGGCTGAACACCGGCAGCGTCTCAGACACCACGCCGAATGCCGGCAGGATCAGGATGTAGACCTCCGGATGGCCGAATATCCAGAACAGGTGCTGCCACAGCAGCGGGTCGGCGCCCGCGGCCACATCGAAGAAGTTGGCATCAAAGGTTCGATCGAACGTCAGCAGGATCAGCGCCACCGTGATGACCGGCAGGGCGAACACCAGCAGGAACTGCACCACCAGGATCATCCAGGTGAACACCGGCATGCGCAGCAGGCTCATGCCCGGGCAGCGCATGTTGATGATGGTCACCAGCAGGTTGATGGCGCCCAGCAGCGAAGCAATGCCGGCGATCTGCAGGCCCAGGGCGTAGAAGTCCATGCCGTGGCCGGGGCTGAAGGACATGCCGGTGTTGGGCGCATAGGCGAACCAGCCGCCGTCGGCGCCGCCGCCCAGGAACCAGCTGAGATTCAGGAAGAGGCCGCCGAAGAAGAAAACCCAGAGACCCAGCGCGTTCATGCGGGGAAAGGCCACGTCCCTGGCGCCGATCTGCAACGGCACGAGATAGTTCGCGAACGCGTTCGCCAGCGGCATGATCACCAGGAAGACCATCGTGACGCCGTGCATGGTGAACAGCTGGTTGTAGAAGTCGGCGCTGATCACCTCGCCGTCGGGCGCCCACAGCTGCAGGCGCACCAGTCCGATCTCGAGGCCGCCGATCAGGAACCAGAACAGCGCGAGGGCACCGTACATGATCCCGATCTTCTTGTGGTCCACCGTGAAGAGCCACTCGCGCCAGCCGGTTGCGTGCGTGGGACGGGCGAAGACGCCGGTACGCGTGGAACCGTCTCCGTGGGGGTCCGGCTCGGCCACCTCGAGCTCGATGCCCGGTCCTGAGCTGTCCGGGAGATCAGGGCTCTCCGGCTGATCGGTGATGATTGCCATCAGGTCGTTCTCCTAGGCCCTGCTCATCAGGGCAGCACCGGCGGGCTGCCGAGCGTCTGCAGATAGGCCATCAGATTGTCGAGGTCTTGGTCGGTCAGCACCTCGGAGAAGTCGAGCATGCCCTGCTGGTTGTCGGCACGAGCCGGCTTCATGTCGGGCGCGTTGCGCACCCACTCACGCAGCTCGGCAACGTTGAGCCTGAGACTTCCGTCGGGATTTCGCAGGTATTCGCCGTCGGGACCGGTCTGATAGGTCTCGTACAGCGCTCCGGCAAAGGCCGTGCGGCTCATCAGGTTCGTGAGATTCGGTGCGATGCCCGCGAGCAGGTTCGCATTGCCCCCGGCCGCGCTCTCGTAGGCACCGTCGACGACATGGCAGCTGATGCAGTGGGTCTCGAACAGTGCGGCACCAGCCGCTGCGGCCGATTCAGCAGCGGGCGCCGCTTGCGCCGCTTCGGTGCCGTCGAGCTGTTCTTGCCTCCAGTCTTCGAAGTCGGCCGGAGTGAGCGCGATGGTGCGCATCTGCATGTTGGCGTGGCTCAGCCCGCAGAACTCCACGCACTCGCCGTAGAAGATGCCCGGCTCGTCGGAGCTGATCCGCCAATCGTGAATCCGGCCGGGCACGGCGTCCTTCTTGCCGTTCAGCTGGGGGATCCAGAACGAGTGGATGACGTCGTTGGAGTGGATCTCGAGGTTGACTTCTTTGCCGGTGGGAATGACCAAGTCGTTCGCCGTGACGATCTCGTAGTGGCCGTCTTCGTCGAGGTCGTAGCTGAACTGCCACCACCACTGCTGGCCCTCGACCTTGATCGTGGGGCCGGTGCCTTCTCTGGCGAGCTCGAACACCGTCGGCAGCGTGTAGATCGTGAGGAACACCAGCATCGCGGTCGGGATGAGCGTCCAGGTCAGCTCAGCCTTGCGATTGCCGTGGATCTGCGGCGGCAGGTCGTCGGGGTCGTCGGCGGGCTTGGCTCGGAACTTCACGATGATCGTGGCAACTGCGGCAGCCACGAAGATGCCGACGCCGACCGCCATCCAGCCCGACAGGCGCATGAGGCCGTCGATTTCGCGGGCTTCAGGCCCGATCGGATCGGTGGCATCGAGGCGACCGGTGGCACAGCCTGCCAGCAGCAAGCCCCCCAGCGCCGGTACGGCCATGAAACAGCGCGGGTCGGCACGCCTTCTCACTGCTGAACGCATTGTTTCCCGCTCTTGTTCGCTGCGCTCACGGGCCGCTCGGGCCACGGCTTCGCCTGTCGGCTCAGCCTCCGGGCGCCAGCGTCGAACAAAGCGAGCGCCCATCACTCGTGCCCTCCGTCCGATTCGCTCATCTCGCCTGAGTCGCCGACGCCGTGATCATCGGCTTCGCCGTGGCCGTCGGCCTCGGCGTGGTCGCCGATGTGATGGAACTCACGCTCGCCGATCACGGCCGAGGTGATGCCCGCGACGATGAGCGCAACGCCGCCCAGCACCAGCATTGACGCCGTGACGGCACGTCGCAGCTGCGGCTTCGCGTACACCAGGAAGGCGAACGCCAAGATCACCGCTGCGATCACAATGGCTGCATAGCTCGCCGCCGTCTTGCTGACGGTCAGGAAGATGCGAGATGCGAGCACCACCGGTATGGCGATGCCCAGCGCGCCGTAGAGCGAGATCTCGAAGGGCCGCAGCAATCGGGCGCGCTCGACCGCGTTCGACTCTGCATCGGTGGACAGGTGCTCCGCCCATGCGCTCATGGTCCACTCGATGGCGGAGATCAGCAGCAAGGCCACGCCCGCGATCGTGAGCAGGGAGTCGGTCACCAATCCCACCATGAGCACGCCCATGCCGACCGCTGCCATGATCGGCCAGTAGGCCGGGGTCGGTCGGTGCCCGTGCGAGTGCTCCCGGTCGAGCGAGTCGCCGTCGCCCACCGTCAGCGCCAGAGCGAACAGCAGGGCGAAGGCCCCGGCAGCCACGCCCAGCACGATCGTGGCGTACATGACCACGTGACCGGTGCCGTCCATGCCCGTGAGCACGCCGACCGCCACTGCGGCCGCGGCGGCCAGCGCGATGCGCCCGGCGAAATACCTGCTGGCGATGCCGACCATCGATCCCCTACTTCACCACGTACACGACGTACCAGGTGGCAGCCCACGCAAGCACGGCGAAGTCCCAGAAGAAAACCGCTGCACCCAGCGGCGTCGAACGGTCGCGGCCCACGCTGCCGCCCAGCGAACGGAGTGTCATCAAGCCCAAGTAGAACATCCCCACGATCAAGATGGCCAGCGAGAGCCCGGTGACCGCATACGCCAAGGTCGCCCATTCGCCCGAGCCGATCTCGAGTTCCATGCGGTTCAGGCTGAACATCACCATGTTGAAGAAAGCGAGCCCCATCACCAAGGTGAGCGCCATGCCCACCCAGGTGTGGCCGCGCTCGCCGCGGCCGCTTGCCCACACCGCCCAGTGCGCCGTGACAACCGAGACCAGCAGGGTGATGAGCGCGTAGACGAGCTGCGGATTCGGCACCGATTGGCCAGCGAGCCAGTCGTGGCCGGGGTCGATGCCCGACGCATGACGGCGAGCCATGTAGTGGCCCAGTGCCCCGGCGACCGCCATGGCCCCGGCCGCGATGGCGAAGCCGGTGCCGACGAGCTGGCTGCGGGGGCGCGGCGGCGGGCCTGGAACGCTGTAGCGCCCCGGCTGCGGAGCTTCGACGGTGCTCGTCGCGTCCGACATCAGGCCGGCACCTCCTCTGCGTCGCGTTCGGCCGCGGCCCCCGTCCCGTTGAGCCCGTTGCCGTTGAGCTCAGCATCGAGCAAGGGGGTTCCCGAGGCGAGTTCCGGCAAGGCCGCAGCAGGGCCGAGCGGGGGCGGTGAGGGCAGCAGCCACTCGGGCGTCAGCCCGTCCCACGGGTCGGCCTCGGCTGCGGCGCCTTTGCGCATGGCCACGCTCACAAGCAGGTTCAGCACCACAAGCGCCACGCCGACCAGAACGATGACGACACCGACGGCACCGAGCGCCGACAGGCCTTCGGCGCCCGAATCGTCGACCTGACTGGCATAGCGAGTAGTGAGCAGCGGCGCGCCATAGACGAATTGCGGCTGTTCGGTGAAGACGCCTGACAGCGTCGGGCCCAGCCACGCCACCAGGGCACCGCCGCCGATCGCCAGCAGGCTGGCGAACCCTGCGAGCTCTGACAGCCGCCGGCCCCAGATCTTGGGCGCCCACCAGTGCAGCGCAGCCAGCCCGCCCAGCAGCCCGGCGCCGTAGACGAGCAGGCTCTGCTGGCCGGTGATCCAGGTGGTGAACCTCAGCGGGGCGTTCCCATCGGTGCCGCGTCCCGCGATCTGCAGCCAGTCCACTCCGGCGCCGATCAGGCCCACCAGTGCGGCCACAGCGATGAGCGTTCCGGCGCCGAACGCCGCGACTACCGCCGTGTTGGGTCGCGTCAGTGACACTGCGCCGCTGCGAGGCCGCGGCCGGTTGCGGCTCAGCCACAGCGTGAAGCCGAGCAGCGCCAGCAGGCCCGAGACTCCTGCGAGGGCACCCGCATACAGGCCGACCAGCACGATGCCCTCGAGGCCGTCGACGATGTCGGCGCCTTCGTTGGTGATGCCGAAGTTGGCCCACGCACCGAAGCCGAAGAGCCCGACGAGTCCCATCGTGAAATAGAGCGCCAGCGGCTCGAAGACCCAGCGGCGAGCGGCGGCCAGCATGATCTCGGCGACCACGCCCAGCACCGGCACCACGTAGATGAACAGCTGCGGCGTGCGGTACATCCAGTCGATGCGCGACCAGATGCCGTAGTTGCCGCCGAGAAAACGGGGGCCGTAGCGGTGCTCGATGTAGAGCACGACGATCTGGCCGAGTACCACGCCGAGGCTGACCACGAGCATCGACGCCGTGACGAGTGCTGACCAGGCGAACGGCGGGGTGCGGTCCATGTACATGCCCGGCGCACGCATGGTGAGCGTGGTGACGGCAACGCAGATCGCTCCGGTGAGCAGCGAGATCACGAGCCCTGCAAGGGCCAGCAGGTGCAGATCCACCCCGTCCGAGAAACCGCCGCCAGGACCGCCGTTGGCGATGTAGGCCCCCACGAGCACCCCGGCCGACACCAGCCAGCCCCAGAACGACAGGGCGGCCGCCCGCCCGAAGGCGATGTTCGGCGCTCCTACCTGCAGCGGGACCACATAGATGGCGATGCCCAGGAACAGCGGGATGAGCGTGCCGAACACCAGGGCATCCCGGGTGAACGTGAACACCTGCACGAACGAGTCGGCGTTCAGGACGGTGTGCCCGCTGGACGAGGCCAGGTCGAATCGCACGAGCAGATCTGCAACCGCGCCGGCCAAGGCGAACAGCAGCGAGCAGGCGATGAACAGCCGGCCGATGCGCTTGTGGTCGGCAGTGTTGAGCCAGCCGAACGCCGTCGGGTCTTCTGCCGGGACGGCCCCGGCAGATCCTGCTGCATGTCCGGACACAGAAGGTCCTTGTGTATGCCCCGCTTCGGTAGTGGCGTCGGTCATGCGGCGATGTGGTTCCCGAACTCGGCTGCCAGCGCCGCTTTGGGGCGACGCCAACGGCGCACTCTAGCGACCCGCGGCCCCCTCAACCAGATTGTTCGCAGCACGGCTTCATCACCAGCTGAGCCGAACGACCACGTCGACCGCCATCGCTGCGAACAGCAGCCCCAGGTACGCGATCGAGGTGTGGAACACACGCATCGCGGTCTGGGGCGTCAGCGCACGCCACAGCGTCACGAGCTGCCAGCCGAACGCGGCGCCGCCGGCAAGCGCGGCCACCCAGTACAGGCCTCCGGCGTCGGCCGCCACGGCAAACCACAACGACAGCGCGATCACCGCGAGGGTGTGCAGCGTCATCTGGATCAGCACCGAGCGCTCGCTGGCCACCGAGGGCAGCATCGGCACCTCGGCAACGTCGTAGTCGTCGGCATAGCGGATGGCCAGCGCCCAGAAATGCGGCGGCGTCCAGAAGAAGACGATTGCGAACGCGATCCAGGCCTCGAGTGACAGCGTGCCGCTCACGGCCGCCCAGCCCACGAGCACCGGCGCGGCGCCCGCTGCACCGCCGATGACGATGTTCTGGGCCGACGACCGCTTCAGCCACAGCGTGTACACGAACACGTAGAACACGCACGCAGCCAGCGCGAGCACCGCTGCAAGCAGATTGGCGCCCCACCACAGAATTCCGAACGCTGCTGCTTCGAGCACCACGCCGTAGATCAACGCAGCGCGCGGTGTCACCGTGCCCACCACCAATGGGCGGTGGGCCGTGCGAGCCATCGTCGCGTCGATGTCGCGATCGATGTACATGTTGAAGGTGTTGGCGCCGGCCGCCGACAGCGTGCCGCCGACCACGGTGAACAGCATCAGCGCCACCGGCGGCACGCCGCGTTCGGCCACGAACATCGGCGGCACCGTTGTCACCAGCAGCAATTCGA
>JAJDZE010000131.1 GCA_022824805.1 Acidimicrobiia bacterium
TGGACGAGGTGCTTGCCGGCTGCGCCCTGTTCGTGCACGGCTCCACCGTGGCCACCAACACGATGCTGGAGGGCACCGGTGCGGTCGTCGGGCTGATCGCCACCGAGGGATTCCGCGACTCGCTGGAGATCCGCCGTGGGCTGCGCGAGGACCAGTGGGACCACCGGGCGCCCTTTGCCCCGGTGCTCGTGCCGCGCTACCTGCGGGCCACGCTGGGCGGGCGCATCGATGCCGACGGCAGCGAGCACGCTCCGCTCGACCTCGAAGGCTTGGACCCGGTGCTGGAGCACTTCGACAGCCACGAAGTCGAGGCCGTGGCCATCGCCTTCATGAACTCGTTCGTGAACGACGCCCACGAGCGCGCCGCCGCCGACGCCGTGCGCGAGCAGTGGGACGGCACGTGGGTCACCACATCGACAGCGGTCTCATCGCTGATGGGCGAGTACGAGCGAACGTCCACCGCCGTGGTGAACGCTTCGCTGTCGCCGAAGATCGTGTCGTACCTGCGCAAGCTGAACGACGAGCTCGCTGCGGCGGGCCTGCGCCACTCGATCCTGCTCGTCCAGTCCAACGGCGGCGCTGCGTCGGTCGACCAAGTGTCCGAGCGGCCAGTCAACCTGCTGCTCAGCGGCCCCGCTGCCGCAATCGGCGCGCTGAACCTGTACCGCGACGCCACCGATGCTGCGCTCGTCACCGACGAGAACACCTCGGCGGTCGCCGGGAACCTGATCTCGATGGAGATCGGCGGAACGTCGTGCGATGTGCTGCTGATGTCGGGCGGCGAGGTGGACACACGCGACGACATCATGATCGCCGGCTACCACGTCTCCACCCCGGCCATCGACATCCACACGATCGGCGCGGGCGGCGGCACCATCGCGGGAGTCGACGAGGCCGGCTTGCTCTACGTGGGGCCGCAGGGCGCGGGGGCCGATCCCTGCCCTGCCTGCTACGGCCACGGCGGCACGCTGCCGACGGTCACCGATGCCCAGCTCGTGCTCGGCCGGCTGCGGCCGGGCAAGTCGGCGGGCGGCACGCTCGACCTCGACATCGACGCTGCCCGTGAGGCAATCCGCGCCCAGGTCGCCGAACCGCTCGGCATGACCGTCGACGAGGCAGCCGCCGGCATCGTGGAGGTGGTCGAGCAGCACCTGCTCAGCGCCACCGAGCACATCTCGATCGAGCGAGGCCACTCGCCCCGGCGCTTCACGATGGTGGCCGCTGGCGGCGCCGGCCCGATGCACGGCGCCTCGGTGGCCGCGGGGCTCGGCTGCGAGCGCGTGTACGTGCCTCGCGACGCCGGCGCGCTCTGTGCGATCGGGATGCTGCATTCCGACGTCCGTCAGGACTTCACCCGCTTCTTGATGGGTTCGCTCGACGAGCTGGATCTCGCCGAGATCGACGCCGGGTTCGAGGGCCTGCGCTCCCAAGCCCTCAGCGTGATGGACGGGGAGGGCTTCGCGGCCGGCCAGGTGACGCTCGATTGCGAACTGGAGCTGCATCACCCCGGCCAGCTGTGGACCATCCGCGTTCCCGCCTACGGCGACGACCCGTCCAAGATCGACGCGGCAGCGGTGCGAGGCGCCTTCGAAGCCGAATACCAGCGGCTGTACGGCCACGTCCAGCAGGACGGCACGATCATGGTGGCCTCGCTTCGCCTGGTTGCACGGGCGAGCACGGGTGACGTGGCCACTTCCGTGACGGCGCCGGCGGAGGGTGATCCGGCGCCCATCGAAAGGCGCTCGGTCTGGCACGGCCCGTTCGGCTGGTGCGACACACCGGTGTTCGACGGCGAGGTGCTCCAGCGCGGTCACACGATCATGGGACCGGCGCTCGTCGAGGAGCTGACCACGACCGTCGTGGCCCGGCCGGGCGACCGCCTGTGGGTGGACGCGAACGGCGACCTGTTCATCGACCTGGCACCCGCCGACGGGACGGAGAGCACCACAGGGTCAAGTGATGCGGCGGTCTCCCGCAGCGTCCGATCCGGCCGGGCTCGCAGCGAGACGAACGGCGTGGCGACGGCGCCGGACGGGGTCGAGCTCGACCCGATCGTGCTTGCCGTCATGCAGAACCGGCTCGACCAGATCAGCAAGCACATGGGCTGGGTGATGACACGCACCGCGCGCAGCACGATCTTCAGCCAGAGCCACGACTTCTCCTGTTACGTGACCACGCCCGACGGGACGCTCGTGGCCAATGCCGACGGCATCCCCATCCACACCGGCGGCGGCGGGTTCGCGGTGCGTGCGCTGCTGAAGCGCTACGAGGGCCGCATCAACCCCGAGGACGTCTTCCTGCTGTCGGACCCGTATGTGGCCGGCGGCAACCACCTGCCCGACTGGGTCATCGCTCGGCCCGTCTTCGTCGCCCGGGAGGGCGAGCATGGGCAGAGCACTGAAGGGGGCAGTGACAGCGATGCGCCGACGCTTGTCGGCTTCTGCTGCAACCGGGCCCACCAGTCCGACATCGGCGGCGGCCTCGCCGGCACCTACAACCCCGAAGCAACCGAGATTTGGCAGGAGGGCATCCGGCTGCCGGTGATGAAGCTGATCGAGGCCGGCGCGGTCCGCGACGACCTGTGGGAGCTGCTGCTCATCAACTGCCGGACGCCCGAACTGCTCGACGGCGATCTGCTGGCGATGCTGGGCTCCACACGCATCGGCGCGGAACGGGTCCTCGGCCTGGTGGCCGAACTCGGCGTCGAGCCCTACCTGGCCTACCTCGACGGCGTGCTCACCCACGGCGAACGGCGCATGCGCACCGCCATCACGGAGCTGCCCGACGGCGCCTACTACGGCGAGGACCGCACCGACAACGACTGCTTCGGCCCGGCCGACATCGCCGTACGAGTGCACCTGAGCGTCGAGGGCGACGAGATGACGCTCGACTTCACCGGCACCGACCCGCAGATCGAAGGCTTCAAGAACAGCTCGCTGGCCAACACCTACTCGTCGGTGTACTTGGCGGTGTCGTCGTTCTTCGATACGTCGATCCCCCGCAACGAGGGCACCTACCGACCGGTGACGATCATCGCCCCCGAAGGCAGCATCGTGAACGCACTGCCGCCGGCGCCGATGACGATGAACACGGTTTTCGTTGCCCACGAGATCGTGATCGCCGTCTGGCAAGCGCTGGCGCAAGCCGACCCCGACCGAGCCTGTGCCGCGTGGTCCAAGACCATGCACGGTCACGTGGCCGGGCGCCGCGACGACGGCACCACCTGGGTGATGTACCAGTGGCATGCCATGGCCGCGCCCGGCGCGACGGCCGAGCGTGACGGCTTCCCGCAGATGGGGCACCTCATCACGCTCGGCGGCCTCGACCTGCCCAATCTGGAGTTTCACGAGCAGATGTATCCCGTCCGGTATGCGCGCCACGAACAGCGCTGCGACAACGCCGGGCCGGGCCAGCGGCGCGGCGGCACCGGGGTGCGCTACGAAGCCGACATTCTCGAGCCCGCCATCTGGTCGTTCCGGGCCGAGGGGCTGGACACGCCGTCGGGGCACGGTGTGCGGGGCGGCGGCACTGGCGGCGTGGGCTTGGAGTGGATCGTGCCCGTCGACGTGGAGCACGACGGGCCGACGTTCGTGCCGCCAAAGTACGGCGTGAGGCGCATGGGGCCGGCACGCATGATCGCCGACACCCCCGGCGGGGGCGGCTGGGGCGACGCGTTCGAGCGTGAACCCAGCGCAGTGCTGCGGGACGTGATGGACGAAGTCGTCAGCATCGAGGGCGCCCGCCGCGACTACGGCGTGGTGATCGGCGACGATGGCCGATCAGTCGATGTCGAAGCCACCGCCCGAATTCGTGCGGACGGCCCGACCGCCGCGTCGACTGCCTGAAGCCCGGAAGCTGAGCCCCGCAAGACCGCCCCGCAGAGAGTCCATATTCCCCGACAGGGAGACGTTCGCAATGACGCTCGTGCTCGTTCACGGCAACCCCGAGACAACCGCCATCTGGGATCCGATGCGCGCCGCCCTCGAGCGCCAAGGCATCGGCCCGTCCGATGTCGTGGCACTGTCGCCGCCGGGGTTCGGCGTACCTGCGCCCGACGGCTTCGGCGCCACCATGAACGAGTACCGCGATTGGCTCGCAGCCGAGCTGGAGCAGCTGCTCGCGGCAGGCGCCGAGCACATCGACCTGCTGGGCCATGACTGGGGCGGCGGCCATGTCATGCGCATCGCCATGGAGCGGCCGGACCTGATCCGCTCGTGGTGCACCGATGTCATCGGCCTGTTCGATCCCGACTACGTCTGGCACGACGCGGCACAGCTCTGGCAGACCCCGGAGGGCGACGCCTCCATCGAGCGCATGATCAGCCGTCCTGACGCCGAGCGAGTCGCCTTCTATGCAGGTCTCGGCATGGGACCCGAGGTTGCCGAAGCCGTCGTGCCGCACGTCAACGCCGACATGGGCCGGTGCATCCTGGCGCTGTACCGCGATGCTGCCCAGCCCGCCATGGCCGACCTGGGCTTCAACATCGCCGCGGCCGGTCAACGGCCCGGCCTGTGCATCCTGGCGGCCGGCGATCACTTCACCGGCGGCGGTGTCATGCACCGACGCATCGCCACTCGCGCCGGCGCCAGGGTCACCGAGCTGCTGGACGTGGGCCACTGGTGGATGTGCGAGAAGCCGGGCCTCGCAGCGCACACTGTGGCGAGCTGGCTGGCATCGCTCGACAGAGCCGCGGCGGCTCGGGCCAGCGACTGAGCAGCCTGCCCGCCAGCCCATCTCGCGGCGCACAGCGCCGGCTGGGCGTTGGGCTACTGTCGCGGCTGACGCCCGGTCGTGCGCGGCCGGGCACGCCGTTCTGAACGCAATCCGGTACCCAGGAGTGGGTGCCAGCCACAAGGGGGCAAGCGATGGCCGCATCGGGTTCGATCCTGGGAAATCCTGTTCAACGCAAGGAAGATCCGGGGCTGCTGACGGGGGCGAATCACTACGTCGACGACCTTGACGTCGACGCGGCGCGAGTCGCATTCGTGCGCTCGCCGGAGGCTCACGCCGAGATCGTCTCGATCGACACCTCCGAGGCGGCCTCCATGCCGGGCGTCGTGGCGGTGTACACGTCGGAGAACCTGCCGATGGATGCGTTCCAAGGCTTCCCGATGATGCCGCCCGACTTCAACCGCCCTCCGTTGGCGGCGGGCCGGGTGCGCTTCGTCGGCGACATGGTGGCGGCGGTGGTCGCGGAGACCCAAGCGCAGGCGAATGACGCAGCCGAGGCTGTCTACGTCGACTACAGCCCCCTGCCGGTCGTCTCGGACTTCGAGCGGGCGGCCGATCCCGACTCGCCCGTCGTGTGGGACGGCCAAGCATCCAATGTGTGCTTCCCGTTCGCCATCCCGGGCCCAGATGAGGAGACCGGCGAGCGGCCGGGGGTCGATGCCCTTGCCGGCGCCGACCAGGTCGTGTCGGAGCGCATCGTCACCCAGCGCCTGGCGGGTGCTCCGATGGAGCCCAACGGGTGCGTGGCCGTGCCGGGTGGCGACGGCAGCATGACCCTGCACCTGTCGGTGCAGAACGCCCACTCCCAGCATGAGGCGCTCGCACCCGCGCTCGGCCTCGAACCGGATCAGCTGCGGGTGACCGCACCGTGGGTCGGCGGCGGCTTCGGCCCGAAGGCCGCGGTGTACCCCGAGTACATCGTGGTCGGCAAGGCAGCCCAGGCGCTGGGCCGCCCCACCCGCTGGACCGAGAACCGCACCGAGAACATGCTGTCGATGGTGCAGGGCCGCGCCATGGTGATGAACGTCGAGATGGGCGTGCGCAACGACGGCAGCATCGTGGGCCTCAAGGCGCACGTGATCGCCGACGCCGGAGCGTACCCGATCATCGGTGCCATCCTGCCGATGCTCACGGGAATGCTCAGCCAGGCCGTGTACGACATTCCCGTCATCGACTTCGTCTCGCAGACGGTCATCACCAACACCACGCCGATCGGTGCGTACCGCGGCGCCGGGCGCCCTGAGGCGACCCAGATGGTGGAACGCATCCTGGACAAGGCGGCCGCCGCCATCGGCATGGATGCCGCGGAGATCAGGCGCAAGAACTACTTGCAGCCCGACGTCTTCCCGACCGCCCTGCAGACGGGCGTGAGCTACGACTCCGGCGAGTACGAGCGGGCGCTCGACGCTGTGCTCGAAGCCTCCGGCTATGCCGATCTGCGAGCCGAGCAGCAATCCCGACGCGACGCCGGCGACTCGAGGCTGCTGGGCATCGGGGTGTCGTCGTACGTGGAGATCACCGCTCCGGTGGGCCTGCACGTGGAGTACGGCAGCACTGAGGTGCACGAAGACGGCACAGCCACGATCCGGGTGGGCACCTCCAGCCACGGCCAGGGCCACGACACGGCGTTCAGCCAGATCGTCGAGGGGGTGCTGGGCATCCCCATGGACCAGGTCACCCACCTCGACGCTGACACTGCCGAGGTGCCCTCCGGCGCAGGCACGCTGGGCTCGCGCTCGCTGCAGACGGCTGGATCGGCCGTGTACCTGTCGAGCCAAGCCGTGCTCGAGAAGGGCAAGCAGCTCGCCGCCCACCTGCTCGAGGCGTCTGCCGACGACATCGTGGTGGCCGAAGGCGGCCTTGCCGTTGCCGGCGTGCCGACCAGCTCGGTGAGCTGGGCCGACATCGCGACGCTGGCCAACGACGACTCCGCCCGCCCGTCAGGTCTCGAGGCGGGCCTGATGGCCGAGGAGAACTTCGACGGCACCGATTCCACGTTCCCATTCGGCTCCCATGTGGCCGTCGTCGAGGTCGACCGCGACACCGGCGAGGTCGAGCTGGTGCGTCACGTGGCCGTCGACGACTGCGGCACCATCATGAATCCGCTGATCGTGAACGGCCAGCAGCACGGCGGCATTGCCCAAGGCGTCGCACAGGCGCTGTACGAGCACGTCGAATACGACGGCGACGGCCAGCCCCGCAACCCGAGTCTGGGCGACTACCTGGTGCCGTCGGCTGCCGAGCTGCCGAGCTTCGAGGTGTCCAACACCGAGACCGCCAGCCCCCGCAACCCGCTGGGCGCCAAGGGCATCGGCGAGTCGGGCACGATCGGCTCCACGCCGGCGGTGCACAACGCGGTGTGCGATGCGGTGGCCCACTTGGGCATCGACCACATCGACATGCCCTGCAGCCCCCAGAACGTCTGGCGAGCACTCCAGAGCGCCTGACCCCGCGCAGCGCGCGCTGAGCGGCAACGACAGTCGCTCATCCGTCCCACTCGCACGGGATCAATCATGACGGGGCACACCATGTGCACCAAGTTGAACGTGGTGACAACGCGCGGGCCATCACACGTCGAGGTCGGAAGCGTTGTCTGCATCGACAGGACTCAGGGGCCGAGCGCCGTGATGGGGAGGATGGTGGTGCCATCGGGGCGGTCGTAGCCGTAGCCGGTGGCGGTGATGATGAGCAGCTTGGACGGCTCGCCGACGCGTTCGGTGTCGACCTTGTTCTTGAGGCGGAGCAGGGACCGGGCGGCCTCTTCTATCCGCGCTTGGCCGCCGAGCTTGACTTCGACGGCTATCCATCGTCTGTCACGGGTCTCGATGATGGCGTCGGCCTCAAGCTCGTCGCTGTCGCGGTAGTGGTGGACGACGGCATCGCCGCTCTGGCCGTAGATGCGCAGATCACGCACCACCAGCGATTCGAACAGGAACCCGAAAGCTGTCAGTTCACGGTGCTTCGCCGACCGCGCTCTCAGCGATGCGCGGTCGGTAACCAGCGGGTGTGAGAAAGCCAGACATTCCACAAGGAAATATACTGTAAGGTCATAATGTTAGTGAAACCCCGCAGATTATGGGAACCCAGACCCGCATTTTATGGAGCAAATGGCCCGCAGATTGTGGAATCATCTCATCCGGCGGGGTCCGATAGACACGCTGTGGCTAACGCGTTGGTCTTTCTTGCATGGACTACTCGAGGCGAGACTGGCGCAGGTGGTGGATGCGGGCGATGCGCGGCCGCTCGTCAGGCTCCGCGAGCATCTCAGCCAGCAGCGACGGCAATGACGTAGCCTCTGTGCTCGCACACGCAGCGTGACCGACCCGGCAGACGGGTTCGGCGCGTCCTCAGAGGGGACACCACATGAGTACAGATGCAGCGACCGATCCAGTCATCGTCGCGACCACCCGCAGCCCGATCGGCCGTGCCTTCAAGGGCTCGCTGACCGAGATGCGTCCCGACGACATGACGGCGCAGATCGTCACCAAGCTGCTCGACAAGGTGCCCGAGCTGCCCCACGGCGAGATCGAGGATCTCATGCTGGGCTGCGGGCAGCCCGGCGGCGAGGCCGGCTTCAACATCGCACGTGCCTCGGCCATCCTTGCCGGCCTCGACGATGTGCCCGGCACCACGGTCAACCGGTACTGCTCGTCCTCGTTGCAGACCATCCGCATGGCGGCACATGCCATCCGTGCCGGCGAGGGCGATGCCTTCATCGCCGCCGGCGTCGAGTGCGTCAGCCGGTATGAAAAGGGCAACTCCGACAGCCTGCCCGGCACCACCAACCCCAAGTTCAAGGCCCCAGGCGAACGCACCAAGGTGCGGGGCGAAGGCGGCCACGGCGATTGGACACCGCCGGTCGGTCTCCCCGACCTGTACATCGCCATGGGCTACACGGCCGAGAACGTCGCCGAGCACAAGGGCGTGAGCCGCGAGGCCATGGACGAGTACGGCGTGATGAGCCAGAACAAGGCCGAGGCTGCCATCGGCCGCGGCTTCTTCGAGATGGACATCACCCCGCTCGAGTTGCCTGACGGCAGCGTGGTCAGCACCGACGACGGCCCCCGTGCGGGCGTCACCTACGAGGCGGTCTCGCAGCTGAAGCCCGCGTTCCGTCCGGACGGTCGGGTCACCGCCGGCAATGCTTGCCCACTGAACGACGGTGCTGCGGCGGTCATGGTGATGAGCCGCAAGCGCGCCGAGGAGCTGGGCATCACGCCGCTTGCGCGCATCATCTCATCGGCGGTATCGGCGCTGAACCCCGAGATCATGGGCCTCGGCCCGATCGAGGCGTGCAAGAAGGCGCTGGCCCGTGCGGGCATGACGATGAGCGACATCGACATGGTCGAGATCAACGAGGCCTTCGCTGCCCAGGTGATCCCATCGGCCGACGAGCTGGGCATCGACATGGTCGATCAGCTCAACCTCAACGGCGGCGCCATCGCCTTGGGCCACCCGTTCGGCATGACCGGTGCCCGCATCATGACCACGCTGCTGAACGGCCTCGCCGACCGCGACAAGACCTTCGGGCTCGAGTCGATGTGCGTCGGCGGCGGTCAGGGCATGGCGATGATCGTGGAGCGCCTCAACTAGATCGCCGATAACTGCCGCGCTTCGAGGCGGCGCGTCGGCAACACTGGCCCGGTGAACACGTCTTCGCCGAGGGCGCCACGGTCCATCCAGATCGTCCCGTCTGTCCTGCCTGCCGACTTTGCGCGCCTCGGGGACGAGTGCGCTGCCTTGGAGGCGGCAGGCGTCGACCGGATCCAATGGGATGTCATGGACGGCGTCTTCGTGCCGAACCTGACGTTCGGCCCCGACGTCATCGCTGCCTGCCGCCCCCACGCCGGCGTGATGTTTGAGGCGCACCTGATGGTCGCCGACCCCGACCCCATGCTGGGCGCCTACGTCGACGCCGGGTGCGAGATGCTGATCGTGCACGCGGAGTCGGTCACGCACCTGCACAGGACGCTCAGCCGGGTTGCCGAGCTGGGCGCGCGGCCGGCGGTGGCCATCAACCCCTCGACGCCGATCGACGCCGTGGCGCACGTGCTCGACCTGGTCGACATGGTGCTCGTCATGACCGTCAACCCGGGATTCGGCGGGCAGGCCTACATCGCCACGATGGCGCCCAAGATCGCTGCACTGCGCCAGCTCATCTCGGCCAGCGAATCGGCCGGGGCCTCGGGCGCGGGCATCGACATCGAGGTGGACGGCGGCATCTCGGCCGAGACCATCGGCGGTGCTGCTGCGGCCGGCGCCAATGTCCTCGTATCGGGCAGCGCGCTGTACCGCTATGAGGAGGGGCTCGCGCACGGTGTCACGGACCTGCGCTGCCGTGCGGAGGCTGCGTTCCGAGCGTGATGACCGTGACAGCTCGCCGGCGCTGGCTCCTCATCGCCGCCGCCGTCGTAGCGGTGGCTCTTGGCTTGCGACTGACGCTCTGGCGTGACAGCGGCGAGCCCTCCGTCGAAGAGTTCTGCGCCGAGTTCGCTCACTTGCTGGTCGTCGATCAGCTCAGCCTGACGGTCAACCCCAATGACGACACGAGCACGCGTGAGGCAATGGACCGCACCGCTCGCCAGTTCGCAGATGCCGCTGCGGCGGCGCCGGCGGAGATCCGCCCCGACATGGTGTTGCTGGCCGACCTGACTGCTGCCCTCTCCGAAGCTGTCGCCGAGACAGCTTCACGCGAGACGTTCGACCGCGCCGCCGCGGTGATAGCGGCGCAGGACCCGTTCCTCGAGACGCAGGATGCCGCCACCCAGCGTGTCGTCGACTACGTCACCCGCCATTGCACTGCTGCGCCTGGCTGAGCCAGCAGCACGAGCACTGCTGCACCCGGCAGAACCAGGCGCACGAGCACTGCTGGGCCTGGTTGAGCCAGGAGCACGAGCACTGCTGGGCCCGGCTAGATCATTTCGCCGCGCTTGACGATCACGTGATCGCACAAGCCGTAGCCCTTCGCTTCCTCTGCGGTGAACCAACGATCCCGCTCGGAGTCGAGCAGGATCTGCTCGACGTCCTGACCGCTGTGCAGCGCCGTGCGCTCGGCCATCAGGCGCTTAACGTAGGCCATCTGCTCGGCCTGGATCGCTATATCCGATGCCTGGCCCCGCACCCCGCCCGACGGCTGGTGCATCATCACCCTGGCGTGAGGCAGGCAATAGCGCTTGCCCGGCGCCCCCGCGGTCAGCAGGAACTGCCCCATCGAGGCCCCGAGCCCCAGGCAGACGGTGGCCACATCACAAGCCACGAACTGCATGGTGTCGTAGATGGCCATGCCGGCGGTGACAGAACCGCCCGGGCTGTTGATGTACAGCGAGATGTCGCGGCCCCTGTCCTGACCCTCCAGGTACAGCATCTGCGCGCAGACGACGTTGGCCAGCTGATCGTCCACCTCGTCGCCCAGGAACACGATGCGGTCGTCGAGCAGCCGGTTCGATATCTGGGTCCAGCCCGAGACGCCACTGGCGTCGAACGCTCGCTGCGCACCCGGCGCCGGGACGGTGATCGATGGAAGGTCGGTCATGGGCGCAGGCTACCGACGCGGCTTTCGAGCCCAGCCGGAGCGCGATCGCCGACTGCGTCCGAGAAAGAGCGAGACGAACTCAGAGCCGCGCCGCCAGGGCGCGCAGGGCGCGGCCGCGGTGGCTGATCTGGTTCTTGGCTTCGGCGGGCATCTCAGCGAAGGTCAGCGGGGCTGCCTCATCGGGAACAAAGACGGGGTCGTAGCCAAACCCTCTATCGCCCCGCGGCGCCGTAGCGATCGTCCCGTCGACAACGCCATCAGCCAGGATCTCGCTGCCGTCTGCCAGCACGACCGCTACCACAGTCCGGAAACGCGCCGTCCGCTGAGGCAGTGGCACCTCGCCCAAGGCAGCCATGAGCTTGGCCAGATTGGCCACCGGGTCCGCCTCGGGCCCCGCATAGCGGGCGCTGTGCACGCCAGGGGCACCACCCAGCGCATCCACTTCCAGCCCGGTGTCATCGGCAATGGAGGGCTCGCCGGCCGCTGCCCGCACGAACCTCGCCTTGATCAGCGCATTGTCCGCCAACGTATCGCCGTCTTCAGCCACATCGCCGAGTTCTGAGGGCCGCGGCACGATCTCGACATCGGGCATCGCTTCAGCCAGCACCGCAGCAATCTCGACAGCCTTGTGCGGATTGGCCGACGCCATCACCAAACGCATCCCCTCAGCGCTCCGCTATCGATGACACCGGCGGCCCACGTACGGACTAACGAAGCGCAGGGAGCAGGCGGTCAGCCTGGGCGGGGGTTCGCGCAGCGGCACAGACCCTCACGTCGGCGGCGTAGCCAGTGCCGTTCGCTGAAGATCAACGATCTCGCCGATGCCCGAACGGGCCAGTGCCAGCATTGCGCCAAGCTGGGCGTCGTCGAACGGATCGCCCTCGGCGGTGCCCTGCACCTCGACAAAGCGACCCTGTCCGGTCATCACGACGTTCATGTCGACCTCGGCCCGCGAGTCCTCCTCGTAGGGCAGATCGAGGCGAGCCTCGCCGTCCACGATCCCCACCGAGATGGCCGCGCACTCGTCGATGAGCGGATGCCGGCCGATGGCGCCGCTGCTGACCAGGCGGGTGCATGCATCGTGCAACGCCACATAGCCGCCGCAGATCGAAGCCGTACGGGTGCCCCCGTCGGCCTGCAACACGTCGCAGTCGACGGTGACCTCGCGTTCGCCCAGCGCTGCCATGTCGCACACGGCCCGCAGCGCCCGCCCGATCAGACGCTCGATCTCGAGCGTGCGCCCCTTCTGCCTGCCTCGCTTCGACTCCCGGCCGACGCGCTCGCCGCTCGAGCCGGGAAGCATCGCATACTCGGCAGTCACCCAGCCGGTCCCCCGGCCGCGCATCCAGCGCGGCACGTCGTCGTCGATCGACACGGTGCACAGCACCCTGGTGCGCCCGAAGGACACCAGCACTGAGCCCGGTGTCTGGTCGGTGAAGTCGCGTTCAAAGGTGACGGGCCGCAGCGCGCCGGGCGTCCGGCCGTCGGCGCGCGTCACGTCCCGGTCCTTGCAATCACGGAAAGCACGGCGTTCACGCCCAGAACGTAGCGCCGGTGCGTGCCACTGCCACGTCGCCGTCGAACACCTCGCCCGCCTCGGCCAGGTGATCCTGCGGATCCGAACCGGGCGGTACGTGGGTCACCACGAGCTGTCGCGCGCCGACGTCGTTGGCGTCGGCCGCCAGCCAAGCTGCGCTGACATGTGGGATCTCGGGACTGTCGGTCGCGTGCAGCAGCGTGCCCTCACCCACCACGAGATCCGGCGACGGCCGCCCGACGTCACGGCTGAGCGCAGAGAGTGCCCAGCCACGACCGGTGTCGGACGTATAGACGATCGACTTGCCATCGCACTCGAAGCGCATCGCCAGGGTCTCCACCGGATGATCGGTGCGGGAGAACAGCACATCGATGTCGCCGATACGCGCCTCCGACGAGTCCTTCACCATCTCCCAGCCGAAGAGATCCGAGCTGTCGCCGTATACCTCGGTGACCTCGCGCACGCCTTCGGTGGCGAGCACCCGCATGCTCTCCAAGCCCATGTACCACTTTGCTGCGTTGTAGATCACGGGCAGTTCCGCGCAGTGATCGGGGTGGTGATGGCTCACCAGCAGCGCATCCACCGTTTCCAGCGGCACATGGGACTGCAGGTTGGCGAAGGTGCCGGGCCCGCAGTCCACCCACAGGGTCGTGGCTTCGCTGCGCACGAGATACCCGCTGCACGACTCGCCGGCGGCGGCGTAGCTGCCCGAACAACCCAACACCGTCACCGAGAGCTTGCTCACGGGGGCCGATACTACGCAGGCAGGCGAGGCTTCTCACATGGTGCCCGCCCCAGCAGAACTTCAGCCGATCGGGCAGCGCGTTCCTGCTTCGAGCGACCGGAGGACGCCTGCTTCGTCGAAGACGCCGACGAGCCGCCCGCCGCTGGTTGCGAGCGATACCGAGGCCGGCTCGCCGGCGGTTGCGGGGTGGAATGTGGCCGCCGGGTATGCCTCGGCGACCTCGGCACGCCCGGCGCCGACACCGATCCCCTCAGCCGTCAGCAGCATGTACGGATCGGGCCCGAACGCTCCCAGCCGCCAAGTCATGAAGTGCTCATCGCCGGCGTCGCGGTGCTGGTGGCCGTCTTCGGCATTCCCGAACAGGGCCAGCAGGCCTGGCCATTCCACTGCTCGCAGCCGGCTGCCGGGACAGTCGCCGTAGATCGAGAACGTGTCGGTCCAGCCGCTGTCGGCGACCGGCTGGCCGAGCGCGACGGTGAGCATGTCAACGGCGGCCTGCGCGTCGGTGCCGAATGGCACGAGTCCGAGGCCGTCGCTCGCGAGCACGACGCCTTGGGGACGGGGCACTGCAGCCCCGCCGAGCCGCACAGGCGTCGTTGTCGCTGCCGCAGCGTCGCCGGATGTGCCCGCATCGCCTTCAGCCGGAGCTGTCACCAGCACTGCGGCAGAGCGCTCGGATGATGTCTGCGTCGGCAGCAGCGTCGTCGCGGTGATGTCGAGCGACAGGGCGATGGTGGACGGCGGAGTGGGTGCAACCCGCAGAGGCGGACCCGTGCAGGCACCCGCGGCCACCGCCAGCACGACGGCCACCACCGTTGCCCGGCAACCGGATCCGGCGCCCTTCATGCCGGAAACGGTACGACAGCGTCTCAAACAATCAACTGCCGAACCGACTGCAGAGGCGGTCAGAAGTAGATGACATTCTCGGCGTATGCGGCCGCAGCATCGAGGTCGTCGGTCCAGGCGCCGACCGACAGGTACTTCCACCCGTGATCGCTCACCACGAACACGATGACTCCTTCGTCGATGCGGGCAGCCGCCTTGCGTGCTCCGGCCAGCGCCGCGCCGCCCGAGATGCCAGAGAACACGCCTTCGGCCGCCAGCATCCGCGTCGCCTCGATCGATTCGCGCGGGCGCACGATCATCTTGCGATCGAGCAGATCGACGCCGCCCCACTGCTCGAAGATTGGCGGCACGTACCCGTCGTCGAGGCTGCGCAGGCCCTCCACCTGCTCGCCCGCCGGCGGTTCGACCGCCCACACTTGCACCGACGGCGAGTGCTCCTTGAGATAGCGGCCGACGCCGAGCAGCGTGCCGCTCGTACCCAGCCCGGCCACGAAGTGTGTGATGCCGGGAACGTCGGCGACGATCTCAGGGCCGGTGGTGCGGTAGTGCACCTCGGGATTGGCCTCGTTCCCGTACTGGTAGAGCATCGTCCAAGCCGGGTTGGCCTCGGCCAGCTCCGCTGCCATCCGCACAGCCCCGTTTGAGCCCTGTTCGGCCGGGCTGTCGATGATCTCGGCGCCGAAGATCTCGAGCATCTGCCGTCGTTCGGCGGTGACGTTGCCTGGCAGCACGATCTTGACCCGGTAGCCGCGGCGCTGCCCGAGCATGGCCAACGCAATGCCGGTGTTGCCCGACGAGGGCTCGATGATCACCGAACCGAGTGCCAGGCGGCCTTCGGCCTCAGCACGGTCCAGCATCGCCAGCGCAACCCGGTCTTTCACCGAACCGGTCGGATTCTGCCCTTCCAGCTTGGCGTACAGTTCGACAGACGGATTGGGGCTGAGACGGCTGACGTCGAGCGTGGGCGTGGCGCCGATCAGCTCGTCGACAGAGCGATAGACGGCCACGCGCCGGCTCAGTCGTGCGTAGTGGAGCGAGGCCGGACCGGCTCAGCCACCGGCGACTGCCGGCAGGATCGACAGCTCGTCGCCGTCGGACAGCGCAGTGTCCATCTGGGAGAGGTAGCGCACGTCCTCGTCGTTGACATAGACGTTCACGAAGCGGTGCAGGCTGCCGTCGTCAGCGAGCAGGTTGGGGGCGATGCCCGGAAACTCGCCGACCAGCCACGACACGGCCTCGGCCACGGTGCTGCCCTCGGCGGCAACCCGCGACTGCCCATTGGCGTGGGGACGCAGGACGGTCGGCAGGCGGACGGTGACAGCCATCGGAACTCCCGTTTCGGCGGCTGGGTGATTGGCGGCCAGGAACGTGCACGCCGCCTCGGCAATTCCTGACCCGCTGACTCAAGATTCTACGGGCCACGCCAGCCGTACCCTCGGGAGGGTGCAGAACAGCCGGACTGTCGTGGCGTCGAATCGCCGTGCGCGGCGCAACTACGAGGTGCTCGACACCTTCGAGTGCGGCATGGTGCTGCGCGGCACGGAGGTGAAGTCGCTGCGCGCCGGGGGCGCTCAGATGGGCGATGCCTATGCCCGGGTGCGCGACGACGAGATGTGGCTGATGGGCCTGCACATTGCCCCGTGGAGCCATGCATCGCCGATTCTGGGGCATGAGCTCGAGCGCCCTCGCAAGCTGCTCATGCACCGCGCCGAGATCAACCGGCTGCGAGCGCGGACTGAGCAGGACCGGCTGCAGCTCATCCCGCTCGAGATCTACTTCCGAGACGGGCGGGCCAAGCTCGAACTCGCCCTTGCCCGGGGCCGGCGGCTGTACGACAAGCGGCAGGCCATCCGGAAGCGAGAGACGGATCGCGAGGCCCGCCGGGCGCTCCGCGATCGGTCGGCCTAGCTCCGGCGCTACCGCTGCGGCGGCGGCTGGCGCCGTTGAGTTCTCAGGCGAAGGCGGCAGCGGCGATGCGGGCGACTGCGGCGGGTTGGTCGAAGTCGGCTTGGTGGCCTGCATCGTCGAGCAGGTGCGTGCCGGCAACGTTCGGCAGCGCCTCGGCCCAGCGCTCGAGGTACGACGCCGGGATGATCCGGTCCTTGGCGCCGTGCACCAGCGTCACGGGGTTGCGCACCCGGTGCAACCGGTCTGCCAGCCCCCACTCCGGCAGCGGCCAGATCAGCTGCGCCGCGGCCGTGCGCGTGAGGTAGCGGTGCACGCCGTGCTCCACCACCATGTCGGCCGGCAGGTCGGACGGGTCGTCGAAGAATGCCGCTGAGGCCGCTGTGTCCTCGGTCAGCATCGCCCGCTGGACGCTCAGCGTGGTGCCGAACGGGTCGGCCACCGGATCGCTGTCGTCCCAGAGGCCGAACGGCGCCACGAGCACCATCGAGCCGAACGCCTCGGGCCGCACCGCCGCAAGCTCCAGCGCAAGCATCGCGCCCACGCTGGATGCCACCAGCGGCGCTCCGGTGAGCCCAGCCACATCGACGACCTCGCTCGTCGCGACAACCCAGTCGTGCAGGTTCCGCAAACCGTCGGGCTCGCTGGAGCCGGTGAAGCCCGGCAGGCTCGGCGCGACCACGCGGTGTCCTGCCGCGGCCAGTTCCTCGAGCACGGCGTGTACGCCGGGATTGCCGAGCATGCCGTGCAAGTAGCCCACGGTCGGGCCCTCGCCCAGCTCGACGACCCCGATGTGCCCGTCTCGATACGGCAGCGTGCCCGGTGCGAAATGGCCGGCCAGCGGTACGGCTGCGTTCATTGGGCGCGGCTCCCGACAGGCGCGAGCTGGTGGTCGGCCTGCGGCCACCAGTGGTCCTCGTAGTCGTCCTCGAACAGACCGGCAACCTCTGGCATCACCTTGGTGGCGTACATCTCGGTGTTCATCTTCACCAGCTCGGGATCCATGTTGCCGAAGTGGCTGAAGACCATCAGATGGCCCACGTTCATGGTGGTGGCCAGCTCGTGCACCTGTTCGGTGACCTGGGTGGGATTGCCCAGGATGATGTAGCCCTTCTCCACCATGTCCTCGAAGCTCAGCTTCTTCGAGCCGTACGAGGCCGAGGGGCTTGAAGATCGGGCGCCGCCGGCCTTGGCGGCTTCGGCGGCGTTGGCCTCGCGCCGGGCGGTGGCTTCGCGCGCTGCACGCTCCACCATGCCCTCCACTCCGGCACGCACCGTGTTGGGCGTCTTGTAGCCGGGCGGGTCGGCGTAGCCGGCGTACACGTGCAGGCAGGTGTTGAAGAAATACTCGGCAGGTTCGCGGTACAGGTCCCAGGCCTCAGCCTCGGTGTCGGCCACAGCGATGAACTGCGCGAAGCCGCCCTGGAACGGGTTGGTCTCCTTGCCGAGCTCCTGGACCTTCTTCCAGAAGCCCTGCATGGTGCGCAGCCCCGCCTTGTAGCCGAAGTAGCTCAGGTAGCAGTACACGAGGTCTTCGGCGGCGCACCAGTCCCAGGTGTCCACCGAGCCGCCGCCGGGAATCCAGATGGGCGGGTGGGGCTGCTGGACCGGACGGGGCCACACGTTGACATAGCGCAGCTTGTTGTAGTTGCCGTTGAAGCTGAACACCTCGTCCGACGTCCACGCCTGGCGGATGAGATCGACGCCCTCGTGGTAGCGCTCGCGCAGCGTGGCCGGGTTCTGGCCGTAGGCGTAGATGGTGTCCATCGGCGAGCCCACCGGGAAGCCGGCGATCATGCGCCCGCCGGTGATCCCGTCGAGCATGGCGATCTCCTCGGCCACCCGAAGCGGCGGGTTGTACAGCGCCACCGAGTCGCCCAGCACGACGATGTTGGTGTCGGGGCAGTTGCGGGACAGCGCCGCAGCGATGATGTTCGGGCTGGGCATGAGTCCGTAGCCGTTGGAGTGGTGCTCGTTGATGCCTACCGCGTCGAACCCGCACTGTGCTGCAAACTCGAGCTGGTCGAGATACGCGTTGTAGGTCTGGTGGCCGACGGTGGGGTCATACAGCTTGGGGTCGATGTCGACCCAGACCGAGCGATGCTGTTCGGGGAAGTCCGGCGGCAGCTCCGGGTAGGGCATCAGATGGAAGAAGATCGACTTCACGGCGTGCTCCTTGCGGCTCGCCAGAAAATCTACTCCGCGTTCGACTCTGCGTAGTCATCGGGCGCGCCCGCTGCGGAGGCGCCAGAACCCTCTGCTCCCGCGATCCGGCAGGTCGCAACGTCGCAGAGTTTCCCGCCGCCTCCGCAGCTATGACGTCTGCGCTGTGCGCGCTCAGTCCCAGTCGCGGCCCACGATGGAGACGTCGTCGGGGTTGAAGAATCCTGGGAGGTTCCAGCCGTCGAGGTCGTACTCGGCCATGCACTGCTCGGCGAAGCCTTCGAGCATCTGGGTCATCGAGCCCATGCCGGGAATCTCGAAATCGGCGACATCGAGATTCTCGTAGCGGATCTGCTCGTTGTTGCCTGCGTAGTTGCGCTCGTACAGCTCGTGACGGCCGCCGAACTCGCTGCCCATGGCATCCCACAGCAGCTTCATGATCTTCATCCGCTCGAGTGCCGGGATGTCGTTCGAGCCCCGCACATAGCGTTCGAGGTACGGCCGGATCTCGTCGGAGCTGAAGTCCTTCGCGTTCGAGTTGACGTAGATCAGCCCCGAGCCGACCACCGATTCCACGATGTCCTTGACGCGTGGGTAGAAGTACGGCGTGAACGTGCGATAGGCCATGCCGTACAGCAGTGACGGCTGCACGGCGCCGTTCTCCCACGGGTCGGGGCTCTTGGCCATGGCGTCGCTGAGGCCCCACATCAGGTTGCGGATGGCGATGACCTCGCCAAGGTTGGCCTGCACGCCCCGGAATTCACGGGTGCCGGTGGCCCGCAGCGCCTTCGACAGCAGGCCGGCGATGAAGTCCAGCTTCACGCACAGCCGGGCGAGACCGTGGAAGGTGAAACGCGGGATGAAACCCGATGCCGGGAAGAAGTTGTTGGCGTTGTCGAGGTCGCCGTACAGGAAGACGTTCTCCCACGGGATCAGCACCTGGTCGAACACCAGGATCGAGTCGTTCTCATCCAGTCGGCTGGACAGCGGGTAGTCGAACACGCTGCCGGTGGCAGCGGCCTGCAGCTCGTAGGAGTTGCGGCAGATGAGCTTCACGCCCTCGGAGTCCATCGGCGTTGTGCAAACGATGGCGTACTGGGGATCCTGCAGCGGAACAGGGCCGAAGTGGGCAATGAAGTTGTAGTGCGTGAGCGCCGAGCCGGTTGCCACGACCTTGGCGCCGGACACGACGAGGCCGTTGTCGGTCTCGCGTTCGACGTGCATGCACACGTCGGCGATCTGGTCCGCGCCCAGGTGCCGGTCGACCGGCGGGTGCACGATGGCGTGGTTCCAGTACGACACCTCTTCTTGGCTGCGGCGGTACCAGTACTTGGCATTGTCGGAGTAGTCGCCATAGAACTCGGGGAAGGCACCCAGCGTGCCCAGGAACGAGGCCTTGTAGTCGGGGCTGCGGCCCATCCACCCGTAGGTCAGCCGCTGCCAGCCTGCGATGGCGTCTCGCGCGCCGACCAGGTCGTCTGCGCTGTGCGGCACCCGGAAAAACTTGTGGGTCCTGCCGCCCGAACCGGTGTCGGTCTCGGTGGTCAGCACGTCCTGCTGGGCAGGATCGTGCAGCGCGTCATACAGCCGGGCGATGGAACGCACGCTGTTGCGGAACGCCGGATGCGTGGTGACATCACGCACCTTGTCGCCCTGGAAGTACACCGTGCGCCCGTCACGCAGGCTCTCGATGTACTCCTCGCCGGTCATCGGCGACCACGTTTCGGTGGCGTCGCTCATGGTTCCCCCTGTCATGTCGGCTCGACGGCGGTCCCTGACACTAACCCCGATTATTCATGAGAATTGGGGTGGCGGGGTTTTCGCGTCCGCGGAAAAGCCTTTCTGACCTGCGACGATGTGTGTTGTGGAGGCACACGTCGTGCAGATCGGAAAGGCATCTCCGTGGTGAAGCTTAGAAGCG
>JAJDZE010000146.1 GCA_022824805.1 Acidimicrobiia bacterium
ATGCCTCCAAGCTGACTGACCGCGGCTGAGCCAGCCAACCCAGCCACCCGACACCACGCGAACGCAGGGGCCTGCCCACAACAGGGCAGCGCCCCTGCGTTCGCGCGGGCACTCACGGCCCGAGAGCCGGCGATGTGATTCCTTCCGCAGGCGGTCTGCACACGCAACTCGTGAAGTGCCGTTCCGCCGCATGCGAGCCAAGCTGGTGCCATCGACAGCCGACGCTGCTCGCTGCCCACCTACAGTGCTCGCCGTGGTGGCAGTTCCGATACGACGCCTCGATCCCGACCTTCCGCTGCCGGCCTACGCCAAGCCCGGCGACGCAGGATGCGACCTGCTGGCCGCCGAGACGGTCACGCTGGCCGCAGCCGGCGGCAGGGCGATGGTGCCCACCGGCATCGCTGTGGCCATTCCGCCCGGCTATGCAGGCTTCGTGCAGCCGCGCAGCGGGCTGGCATGGCGGCACGGGGTCACCTGCGTCAACTCGCCCGGCCTGATCGACAGCGGCTACCGGGACGAGCTGCGGGTGCTGCTGCTGAACACCGATCCCAGCGAGCCCTACGAGATCCAGCGCGGCGACCGGATCGCCCAGCTCGTCATCCAGCGCGTCGAGCAGGCCGAGTGGCACGAGGCGGAAGCGCTCGACGAGACCGAGCGGGGCCTCGGAGGGTTCGGGCACTCAGGCCGCTGAAGCCAGGCATCGTCCGCTTCGGTTGTCACACCCCATCGGTAGCCATGAGGGCATGGCCACCAGCCCGCCCACACAGCCGCCGCTCACCCTGTTCGATGCTTCCCAGTTCGAATTCGAAGCCGACCGCACCGCCAAGACGCCGTCGGGACCCCCGTGCACGGGGCTGGCAACCGGTGGCCTTGCTGTCGCTCGCGCAAGCCGAAGGGTCGCAAGCGCCGAAGCAGTGAAGACCCGCAGGCGCCGCGCACGGGCACGGCTGGCGAAGCGTCGATACCTCGCCGACACCGAGGGCTACGAGCGCATCGAGCAGACCCGCCGCGCTCTGCAGCTCGTGGCCGACTGAGTCGTGCAGTCGCCGTTACGACGCCAACGGGCTCGCGCCGGCTTCGGTCGCGTCCTGGCTCAAGGCGGCCGCGGCCATGTGCGCTCCGCCGATCTGGTGCGGGTTGATGACACGGTCGGCACCCGCCTGTTGCAGCTTCGGCAATGCGTCGCCCGAGTTTGCTCTCGCCACAATGAACAGCTCGGAGCACAGCGCACGGGCGCTCAAGGCGACATAGAGATTGTCGGCATCGGAGTCCAAGGCCACCACCAGCGCGCTGGCCCGTTCGAGACCGGCGTTCCGCAGGGTGCTGTCATGGGTGGCGTCGCCGGGCACCAGATACAGATCTCCGGGATCGACGTCGGCGTCGCGGTCGATCAGCACCACATCGGTGCCTGCGTCGATCATGGCCGCGGCGATGGCTTGCCCGACCTGGCCGTAGCCGCAGACCACCGCATGGCCGGAAAGACTGTCGATGGCACGCTGCATGCGCCGCCTCCTGATGTGGTCGTCGAGTCGTCCCTCGAACAGCATCTCAATGACGACGCCGATCGTGTAGAGCGACGTGCCGGTGCCGAGCAGGATGAGGGCGATCGTGAAGATCTGGTAGCGGCCGCCCGTGCCCGCCGGGTCGCTGTAGCCGACCGTCGAGACCGTGATGACGGTCTGGTACAGCGCATCGAGCGCGCCGAGCCCGAGCAGCACATAGCCCGTCGTGCCGGCCGCCAAGATGACCACGAGCACCGAGAGGCCGGCAATGAGCCGCTCGACGGGCTCAAGCCCGCCAGAGACCAGGCGCCGACGTGATCCGCCGCGGCGTCGCTGGCCGCGACGCGACCGCCGCCGTCGCAGCACCCCCTTCATCGACTGAACGCTATTGCGGTCAGCTGCGGCGGTCGTGCCTACCATGCAGCATGTGATGGTCTGGCTGGACTTGGAGATGACCGGACTGGATCATCGACGCCATCGAATCGTGGAGATCGCCACAGTGATCACCGACGATGCGCTCGACGTGATTGCCACAGGACCGTCATTGGTCATCGGGGCATCGCAGGCAGACCTGGACGCGATGGAACCTGTAGTGCGCACCATGCATGCCGGCACCGGGCTGCTCGACGAGATCGCGGCGTCGCAGATCACCGTGGCCGAAGCCCAGGAACGCACGCTCGCGTTCGTGGCCGAACACGTTCCCGAGCCGCGCACCGCGCCGCTGTGCGGGAATTCGATCGGGACCGACCGCCGCTTCTTGGACCAGTACATGCCGGCGCTGGAAGAACACCTGCACTACCGGGTGGTCGACGTGTCGTCGATCAAGGAACTCGCCAAACGCTGGCGGCCCGACGTTGCCGAGGCGTGGGCCGCACTGGCCAAGGTCCGCGCCAACACCACCAAGCACCGAGCCCTCGACGACGTGCTCGAGAGCATCGACGAACTGCGCTTCTACCGCGACCAGTGGCTCGAGCCGAGTGCGACTGGGCCGGCCACTGAGGCAGCCGCGGAGTCCGGCACAGAATCGAACGCTCCTTAGAAGGTTGGGGCGGCTCGCTAGTCTGCACCCCGTGTCAGGTCCGACTCGCGAGGAGCAGATGCCGCCCGACGGCAAGATCACTGAGCTCGCGCCGGACGTGCGCCGGCTGCAGCTGCCGATGTCGATGCCCGGTCTCGGGCATGTGAACTGCTACATCCTCGACGACGATCGCGGCGCTGCGCTCGTCGATCCGGGTCTGCCGGGCCCGGCCAACTGGAAGGCACTCATGGCGGGGCTGGCCCAAGCCGAGGTGCCGCCGGAGCGCATCCACTCGATCATCGTCACCCACAGCCACCCGGATCACTTCGGCGCCGCGGGGCGCTTCCACCGCGAGTACGGCGCCGATGTTGTGACTCACAGGCAGTTCCGGCTGTGGTGGGACACCGCCGACGAAGACGAGGAAGCCCTCGAGCAGGTGTCATCTGACGGCGAGAACAACGAGCTCGTTGCCGACCCGGTGTACGGCGGGCGCGATACCGGACCGGGCGGCCCCACGCCGTGGGGCGGTCAGCGCTACAAGATGCCCATCCGGGCCAAGCTCGGCTATTGGGCGATGCGCAACGGGTGGGGCGGCCGCTGGTTCGCCACGCCGCATCCCACACATCACGTCGAAGACGCCGACCGGATCAAGCTGGCGCGGCGCGAGTTCGTAGCGGTGCACACACCGGGGCACACCATCGACCACCTCTGCCTGTTCGATCCCGAGGGCGGGCTGATGATCTGCGGCGACCATGTGCTGCCCACGATCACGCCGCACATCTCGGGCATCACCACGGCGCGTGACCCGCTGAAGGACTTCTTCACCAGCCTCGACCGGGTCGCCGGCTTCGACGGCGTGACGTTGGGCCTGCCGGCCCACGGCCAGCCGTTCACCGACCTGTCAGGACGGGTGGAGGACATCAAGCGTCACCACAACGAGCGCCTGGACCTGCTGCGCAGCTCCTCGGACCGGCTCGGCCGTGCTCCCGTACAGGACTACATGAAGCAGCTGTTCAAGGAGCGTTCGTGGGGCCCGATGGCCGAGTCGGAGACGTTCGCTCACCTCGAGCATCTGCGCTACATCGGCGAAGTCAGCGTCTCCCGGCGCCCCGATGACGTCCTCGAATACGAGTTCGACTGAAAATAACTTGACACGGCCTGCCGTGACGTGGTGCTGTTGGCGCCGCTGCGGCTTATCGTCGGGAATCCGCAGCCGGCCACCAGCCCCGACCTTCCGCCCGATTGGATCCCCAATGTTCGACCACGGCGCCTACACCACAGCGCGTGCCTGCGGGTATCGCGTACGGGTGCCGGCAACTGGCGTGCGCTGTTGGCGGCCCGTCACGCGCATGGGGGCGCGCGGCACGGCCATCGGCCTGCTCGCGGCAGTGGGTCGGGTGCCGGTCATGTTCCAGCATGCGGTGCGCGATCACGGTGCCGACCCGACGCCAACGACCAAGCGTCACCGCCTGCGGCCCTCGGAGTATCTGATGTAGTCCACTGAGACACCAGAACTCTCCGAACGGCCGCTGGGACAACCCGGCGGCCGTTTTGCGTTTCCGGTGCACGCACCGACACCACTGCCCTCGAACCACAACCACTTCGCAACCCACACCACACAGGAGAATGCTCATGCTGGAACTGGTCATCGACAACACCGACAGCACAGCGGCCCTCACCAATGAGGGCTGGCGCTCACGGGGTCGCTGCCGCGATCTCGTGGGCACCCTGACGCCGTTGTTCTTCTCGGAGAACTTCTACGAGATCGCTCGCGCCAAGGCCATCTGCTCGGCCTGCCCGGTGATGAGCGAGTGCTTCGACGCCGCCAAGGCACGCCACGAGCCATGGGGCGTGTGGGGCGGCGAGCTCTTCGAGAACGGGCGCGTCAGCAGAGACAAACGCCCGCGCGGCCGGCCGCCCATAAGCGGCCACCCGCAACTCATGATCGAGGAGGTGCCGCTGCCTCCCGACTTGGCCCGCGCCTGAGTCTTCCCCTGCTCAGGCGCGTCCTCCGAGTGGACCCGGCCCTTGCGACGGGTCCCTCTGCTGGGTCTGCCGACCCCCTCCGGCAAACCCGGCGCCGTGGCCTGCACTGCCCCCGCAGGCCTCATCTCCACGGCCCGCCCCGGCGGACTGAGGCTGCCCGAAATGGGCGGCTGACAGCCCCGGGGCGGGCCGTCGAGCGGTCCGGCCGACGCCGCTCGCGCTAGCTGTTTCCCACTCTTGTTCCCCATCCTCATGTGATTGGGCTCACGGGCCGCTCAGGCCACGGCTTCGCCATGCGGCTCAGCCTCCGAGCCAATCGCGGCAAGGGGCACAAGTAGCCTCGCCCGTGCATGGCATCACCGGGCGGCGCACGCTGGCGGGCACAGCTCAGGGGCTGGCGCGGCGGACTGTTCGCCTTGCTCGGCCTCTACGCGCTCGGCGCGACGGTGTTCCTGGTGGCCGGCGGCGGTCGACCCGCCATGACCTCGCTGGTGGCGATGGAAGCCGAGGTCGAAGGCGGCGAAGCTGCACCCGATGCCAGCCAAGCCAGCTCAGTCGATCCGCCCAGTGGCGACGGAGCTGCGACTGATGCAGCCGGACCGGTTTCCACAGCGACCACGGCGCCGGAACCACCCCCGGCGTGCAATGACATCGACCCGGTCGAGCACAACGTGGATGCGGGCCTGACCGGAGTGCACGCGCTGGGATTCGTCACGCTCGAAGAACAACCCGCAGCGTTCGCCGGCTACGCAGGCTGCCCGCTCATCGTGAACTTCTTCGCGTCGTGGTGCGTGCCCTGTGTCACCGAGATGCCCGACTTCGAGCGCTTCTGGAACACCCACGGCACGCGGGTTGCCGTGCTGGGCTTGGCAGCCAATGATCGGCTGGAAGACGCCATCGCTACGGTGGCCGACCGTGGCGTGACCTATCCCACCGGGCTCGACGAAGGCGAGCTGTTCATCGACTTCGGCGGGCTGGGCATGCCCACCACGGTGTTCGTGTCACCCGAAGGCCAGATTCTCGAAACCCACAGCGGCCTGCTCACCCTCGAAGACATCACCACCCGAGCAGAGGAGCACTTCGGCCGTTAGGCCGAAGCAACCAGCGCAGCGGGCTGTAGCCCGAAGAAAGGACACAGCGGGCTATGAACAGCGCTCGACTCACCTTCGCCTTCACAGCGGGCATCGTGGCCACGGTGAACCCGTGCGGTTTCGCCATGCTGCCCGCGTACCTGTCGTTCTTCCTGGGCATCGACCGCCGCGCCAGCGAGGGCAGCTCGCGCGCCGGCGTGGGACGGGCACTGGCCACCGGTGCCGTCGTCACCACCGGCATTGTCGTGGTCTTCGGCATCGTCGGCATCGCGCTGTCGGCGGGTTTGAGCGCTCTGCGCGACTACGTGCCGTGGGCAGCCATCGTGATCGGCGTCGGCCTCATCGCACTCGGCGTCGCCATCCTCGCCGGCTTTCGCCTGACGGCGTACCTGCCGAAGTTCGAGCGGGGCGCCTCGGGGCGCGACGTGCGCTCGCTGTTCCTGTTCGGCGTCAGCTACGCAGTGGCCTCGGTGTCGTGCGGGCTGGCGACGTTTCTGGTGGTGGTCACCGCTTCGGCCGGCGACGACAGCTTCGTCGGCGGCATCGTGTCATTCGTGCTGTATGCGCTCGGCATGGGCCTAGTGCTCACGTCGTTGGCGGTCAGCCTGGCGCTGGCTCGCGGCTGGCTGCTGAGCAAGCTCCGCGTGCTCATGCGCTACACCGACAGCATCGCGGCAGTGCTGATGATCGCCGCGGGCTTCTTCACCATCTGGTACTGGATCGTCGATCTGACAGATCGCAGCGGCGACGGGCTGGTGGTGACGGTCGAACGGTGGAGCAGCAGCCTGAGCAACTGGGTCGCCTCGGTGGGCGGGCTGCGGCTGGGTCTCGTGATGAGCATCGTGCTGGCCGTCGGCGGCATGGCCATGCTCGTGTCCGGACGCGATGACGACTCAGCGGCGGCGGACCTCGCCGACGAGTCCTCCGGGCCGCGCCAAGCAGACAGTGCCGCCGGGATGCTGAACTGAGCCGCTGTGGCACTGCACCTGAAGGACCGCACGCTCCTCGATGCCGAGCGGCCCTTCGCCGAGCTGCTTGCCCGGCCGGGTGTGACCGAGATGCTGCGACTCCGCTCGCGATTCGGCTTCATGGCGTTTCACGGTGGTTGGCTCGAAGAGGTCACCGATGACATCGCTGCGGCGGCTGCCGAGCGCAGCGGCGCCTCGGTGTACGCGTGCCTGCAGGGTCCAGACGATCAGTGGCACCTGCCGAGCCACTGCTTCGATCCCGCCGACTCGCCGGTGCTGCGCGAGTTCCTCGACCATGTGGATGTCGTGGTGGCAGTCCACGGATTCGGCAGCCCCCGGCTGCTGCGAGCGGTGCTGCTGGGCGGACGCAACCGGACGCTGGCGGCCCACGTCGCGGTGCATCTGATCGGGCGACTGCCGCACTACGAGATCCTCCACCGTCTCGACGACATCCCCAAGACGCTGGCCGGCCAGCACCCGCGCAACCCCTGCAATCTGCCCCGCCACGGCGGTGTTCAGATCGAGCTGCCGCCGCGCATTCGCGGCAAGAGCCCCATGTGGACAGGATTCCGCGGCCCCGGACGGGTGCCCCATCACGAGGCGCTCATCGAAGGCCTGGCGGCCGCGGCCCGGGCATGGCCGCCGCCTAGCGGCGCACACCACGCCGACCGAAGCCGGTGAACGCAAAATGAGTTGAGATGTTCTGCTTATGTGAATAGCTTTAATGATGTCTCATTACATATTGCGCTGAACGCTTTGGCAACAGCGCCGGTCGACTCGACCCGAGGATGGAGAGCAGTACGATGGACCCTGCCGTGATCGCAGCAATCATCAGCGTCCTCGGAGTTGGCTTTCTGGCCATGCTCGGCGTCTTCATGCGTGGCGTGCGCGCCGACATCGCCGGCCTGCGCGCCGAAATCACCGGCCTGCGCGCCGACATGCGCGCCGAATTCGCTGCCGTACGCGCCGAAATGCGCGCCGAATTCGCTGACGTACGCGCCGACATCGCCGACTTGCAGCAGGCCGTTGCGCGCATCGAGGGCATCGTCGGCGAGCACAGCAGGCAACTCAGCCACATGGCTGATCACGGCCAGCGCATCACAGCGCTCGAGACTGCTGCACAACTCGCCAGCGCTTGAGCCGACCGCTCAATCCGAGGCGGGACCGGGGATCTCGGTGAAGTTGAGCCAGGGGTGGAGCACTTCGGGCACCGCGATGGCGCCGTCGGGGAGCTGGTGGTTCTCCATGATGAACACCAGCGTGCGGCCGATGGCGCAGGCCGTGCCGTTGAGCGTGTGCACCAGGCCGCTGGCGTCGTCGTCCACCCAGCGTGTGCCCAGCCGGCGCGCGGAGTAGTCGGTGTAGTTCGAGCACGAGGTGACCTCGCGGTATGCCCGCTCCGACGGCAGCCACACCTCGAGGTCGTACTTCTTGGCGGCGGCAGCGCCCAGGTCGCCCGCTGCCACGTTGATCACCCGGTAGGGCAGGTCGAGCGAGGCGACGATCTCCTCCTGGATGGCTCGCAAGGCTTCCAGCTCGTCCCAGCTCGTCTCGGAGTCGCAGAACGAGAACATCTCCACCTTGTCGAACTGGTGGACGCGGAAGATGCCGCGGGTGTCCTTGCCGTGGGTGCCGGCCTCGCGCCGGAAGCACGACGAGAACCCGGCATAGCGCAGCGGCAGCCCGTCTCGCTCCAAACGCTCGCCCCGATGCAGACCGGCCAGCGCCACCTCCGACGTGCCGATCAGGAACAGGTCGTCGCCGTCGATCTCGTACACCTGGTGGCGGTCGGCGGGGAAGAATCCGGCCTCGACCATCATGTCCTCGCGCACCAGCACCGGCGGCACCACGGGCACGAAGCCGTTGCGCTCCAAGACATCCATGGTCCATTGCACCAGCGCGAACTCCAGCCGCACGGCGGCGCCCTTGATGTAGGCGAACCGCGTGCCGCTGTTGCGAGCCCCGCTCTCGGAGTCCACCAGACCGCTCAGCGCTCCGATCTGCGCGTGGTCGTACGCGGGCGGATCGCCGCGCTCTCCCACCTCGCGCACCGTCTCGAATTGCTCCTCGCCGCCGGACGGCACATCGGCCGCAGCCGGGTTCGGAACCTGCAGCGCCAGCTCGGCACGGCGTGCAGCAGCAGCACGCTCGGAAGTCTCGACGCTCTCGACCTCTTCTTTGAGGCGGCCTGCCTCGGCAATCTTGGCCGGGCGGTCTTCGGGAGCGGCGCGCCCGATCTCGCGCGACGCAGCGTTCTGCGCAGCGCGCGCCTCCTCGGCCTGGTGTGTGATCTCTCGCCACGTCGAGTCGGCCCCAAGCAGGTCTTCGAGGAACTCCGGCGACGCGCCTTTGCGGACGGCACCTTCTCGGTAGTCGGTGTCATCTCGAAGCCGGCGGAGATCGATCACGCCGGGTGAAGCTACCGGCCCCGCAGGCTCCCGATGGGCTCGGAGTCCTTGCGCACCGGTGCATGACTTGCGAGCATCCTTCAATGCAAGAACCCGCCACGACCCCCGATCGTCCCATTCGCTTCGAAGCCTCCGACACACCCCCGCTGCCGCTCACGGCAGGGCTCGGCTTGCAGTTCGCCATCCTCGCCATCGCCGGGATCGTGCTGACGCCTGCCATCGTGGTCCGGGCCGCCGGCGGGTCCGACGCCTACCTGGCGTGGGCAGTGTTCGCCGCTGCAGCGATCAGCGGCGTCAGCACCATCCTCCAAGCCGTTCGATTCGGACGCATTGGCGCGGGATACGTGCTGCTGATGGGCACCTCTGGCGCTTTCATCGCGGTGTGCGTCACGGCGCTCGTCGACGGCGGGCCGGGCCTGCTGGCCACTCTGGTCGTTGCTTCGTCGCTGTTCCAGTTCCTGCTGGCTGCCAAGCTCGCCCTGTTCCGGCGACTGTTCACGCCGACCGTGGCCGGGACCGTGGTCATGCTCATTGCTGTCTCGGTGATGCCGCTCATCTTCGACATGGTGGCTGCCTCACCCGAAGGCTCTGCCGCGGCGAGCGCTCCCGTCAGTGCTCTCGTGGCCGTCTGCGTCATTGTCGTGATCGCGCTGAAGGCCCGCGGGAGCCTCCGCTTGTGGGCGCCGGTCATCGGCATCGTGGCCGGATCGGCCGTCGGGGCATTCTTCGGTTTGTACGACTTTGATCGGATCGCCGACGCGGGCTGGATCGGACTGCCCGACGGCGGATGGCCCGGGTTCGACTTCACGTTCGGATCCGAGTTCTGGATCCTCCTGCCGGGTTTCGTGTTCGCCACCGTCATCGGCGCAATCGAGACCATCGGCGACTCGGTGGCCATTCAACGGGTGTCCTGGCGGCGGCCGAGAGCCGTCGACTACCGGGCAGTGCAAGGCGCCGTCGCCGCCGACAGCACCGGCAATCTGCTGGCGGGACTGGCCGGCACGGTGCCCAACACCACCTATTCCATGAGCATCTCCGTCACTGAGCTGACCGGAGTGGCGGCGCGCCGGGTGGGCGTGGCCATCGGTGCCGCGTTCATCGTGATGGCGTTCGTGCCGAAGGCGCTGGCCGTGGTGATGGCGGTGCCCGAGGCCGTCGTCGCGGCATACGCAACCATCCTGCTGGCGATGCTGTTCGTGACCGGTATGCAGATCGTCATTGCCGACGCGACCGACTACCGCAAGGGGCTGATCGCGGGCTTCTCGTTCTGGATCGGCGTGGGCTTCCAGAACGGCGTGATCTTCCCCGAGTACCTGACGGGCTTTGCCGGCGGCTTCCTCGAGAACGGCATGACGGCCGGCGGACTCACGGCCATTTTCCTGACGCTGTTCACCGAGGTCGCCCAAGCTCGCCCCCAGCGGATGCGCTGCGAGTTGACGACCCAGTCATTGCCGCAGGTTCGGGTGTTCCTCGGCCGCTTTGCCGACCGCAACGGCTGGAGCCGGGTGATGTCGGACCGCCTTGACGCAGTGGCCGAGGAGGCGCTGTTGACACTGATCGACGCCGAACGGCCCGCGAGCAACGGCGATGGTCGCGCCTTGCGGTTGACGGCGAGCAAGCAGGACGGCGGTGCCGTTCTCGAGTTTGTGGCCGCAGCGAGCGGCGAGAACATCGAGGACCGGCTTGCCGTGCTGGACTCGCACAGCGTGGAGCGGCCAGTCGAACGAGATCTCTCGCTTCGGATACTGCAGCATCACGCCGCGTCGGTGAATCATCAGCAGTATCACGAGGTGGATATCGTGACCGTCCACGTTGACGTGCCCAATCCAAGAGGCTGAGCCCCGGGCCCGCGCGGCCCGTGAGCCCAATCACATGAGGATCGGGAACAAGAGCGGGAAACAACAGCCATTGCGCCGGGAGGGGATGCGCCGATGACCGAACCGTCCTACGACGTCGTGTGGCCCGGAGCGCCCTCAGGCATCGAGCACCGGGACTTGGCGCCGAGACTCGACACGCTTGAAGGCAAGCGGATCGGGTTCCTGTGGGACTACTTGTTCCGGGGAGACGAGCTGTTCCCGATTCTCGAACGCGAGCTGGCTGCCCGCTACGAGGGCGTGACGTTCGTCGGCTACGAGACATTCGGCAACACCCACGGCGGCGACGAGACCGCCGTCATCGACCGCCTGCCCGACTCTCTGCGTTCGCGGGCTGTTGACGCCGTGGTGTCGGGCATGGGCTGCTGAGGCAGCTGCACGCCCGCCGTGGCGCGGGCAGCAGTCGCATCCGAAGCCGCAGGGGTGCCGTCGGTCTCGATCGTGTGCGAGAGCTTCGACGGCCAGGCCATCGCGACCGCACGCGGGTTCGGGTTCGAAGGATTGCCCTTGTCGGTCACGGTGGGCCATGTGGATGCCCAGTCCGCTTCGGATATGGAGAGCAACTTCGTCGACCACACCGTGGACGCCATCGTCGCGGGACTGACCGGAGCGTCCGCCGCACGCAACGGCACGAACGGCCGCGCCGCCCTCGGCGATCCGGCCGAGGGCGGCGATCGCTCGCTCGGCCCCTCCACGCTCGACTCAGCATCGCTCGACCCAGCCCCATACGACACCGTGGCCAGAGGCTCGGTCGACGAGATCAACGACGCCTTCGCCCAGCGGGGATGGTCCGACGGACTGCCGATCGTGCCGCCGACGGTGGACCGGGTCGAGCGCTTCCTGGCTGGCACGGGTTTGGATCCCCAGCAGTCGCTGGGCATCGCCCGAACGACCGGCCGCGACATGACGGTGTGGTCGGTGGCAACCAATGCCGTCATGGCGGGCTGCGAGCTGCGACATCTCCCGGTGCTGCTCGCCGCGGCACGCATCCTGGCCGACCCGCACTACGGCGCTGAGCACTCGGGCAACACCACCGGCGCCGACGCGCTGATGATCCTCGACGGACCGAGCGGCGCCGGCCTCGGCTTCAACTCCGGCGTGGGGGCACTGCGCGACGGTGTGCGCGCCAACACCAGCGTCGGCCGCTGGCTGCGGCTCTACCAACGCAACGTGTTCGGATTCACTGCGGCCGAGCACGACAAGTCCACCTTCGGGAACTCGTTCCGCGTCGTGCTGTGCGAGGACGCCGCCACCCTCGCCGACATCGGTTGGGACCCCGTCAGCGCCGGGTTCGGCTTCGGCCCCGACGACGACGTGCTCACCATGGCCCGCTTCAACAGTGGTGCCATTGTCGGCAGCGTGTTCGGCTCGACCCCCGACGAGATCGTGCCGTACCTTGCCGACGGGCTGGCGCGGATCACCGGCTGGGACCTCGGGCACCTGTACGGGCTCGGGCGGATGCACTACCGGCCGCTGCTGGTGCTGTCGCCGATCCTGGCGCGCACCTGCGCGGCTGCAGGCTGGACGAAAGCGAACCTGGCCGAGGCGCTCTTCGAGCACGCTCGCATCCCGGCATGGCGCTTCGAGAAGCTCATCGGCGAGTGGACCAACTTGGCAGCAGGCCGGCCCCGGCTCACCGACGTAGTCGCGGCCGGCGATCTGCCGTCGCAGTTCGCAGCCTCAGACGATCCCGACCGCTTGGTGCCGATTGTCTCGGAGCCGGCGAAGTTCGTGATCGCGGTCGCAGGCGACGCAAATCGCACCAATGCCTACGCGTTCAGCCACGACGGCCCCCACGGCGACTACACCGCCGCCCCAGTCGAACCGCACAACCCCGCCTGACAGCCAGCAGCTGAATCACGACCTGCGTGGGTCGTAAGGCCGAATGCGGTGTTGCAAACCGACATTTGACGCCCGACAGCCACGCTCGCCGGCTGACGCATCACCCGAGGAAGCTCGCCGGCAAGCGGGCCGGACCACTCCGTTGCCACCATCGGGGTGCGCACCCACGAGAGCCGGATGTCAGAGGTCATCGTCTGGCTCACCGTCGCTGCTCTCGGCAAGACTGAGATCAGCATCCGAAGCCCACTTGTCGAACTCGCTGCCCCCGATGCTGAACCACTCCGACAGCGCCGTGCGCAGTGCCGCTGTCACTTCGACGGTGGCGGCCAGCAGAACATCGTCCCTGCTCAGATTTCGGCCCCTTCGAGCCTCTTGGACACGCTCGTCAATCAGCAGTGTTGCGTAACGGGTTCGCGCAAGGTCGCGAAGTTCGAGTAGGAGCTCGGGGTCCACACGGCCTCCGGCTTCTGCATACGCAGCGAGTCCTTCCGGCGTAACCGCGATTTCGAGCCACTGGTATCGAAACTCGACCGATCGGTCGGGATTCATGTTCCGGACGCGGTTGAACGGGTGTTCGACGCGCTGTGCCAAACAGAGCCTACGCGAACGGCCACTGCTGCTACGCCCCGCGAGACCGGCGTTGATGGCAGTCGTCAGGCTGCGCGCTACGCCGACGATCTCCTTGCCCTTGGCGCCCGACTTTCGCGCAAGCGTGGCGAAGGTGAGCGCTAGGCCAGCTTGACAAGCCTGAGTGCTGACCACACTGAAGAAGTCGTCGCATGCGGCGATGTCATCTCCGGCGAACTCCTCGCTGAGGTACTCCGTCCCCCTCAGCTGTCTGAACGCGTCGCGCTTGGACGTCAGGTGATTCCATGCCTTCACCACATCCGGCGTCGAGTCTCCGACCGCGCCGTCGTCGGTCCAGCGGCGGAAGCTGTTCAAGAGAATCCAGTACATGCCGACGCCTTCAAAGACAGCCTCCCTCGCCAAGGCGTCCACCGCGCTTTCGTCAGCAGGCTGCCATTGCTCAGCGAGTGCGGACAGCACCTTCGCGTGAACCCGATACGGAAGCACGTTGCCGAGCAGGTGCAGGAGGCCACGGCCCCATCCCTCGACGAACCGTTCCGTCAACCCGTCCACTGCCTCGCGCGGGAAGCTGAAGCGACTGAGCTCCTCCCTGTCGAACGAACCACGGCTAGTGACAATGCTCGCCGGGAAGAGCGTTGCCACGTCGAGCTGCTCTCGGAGGAACGTGTCTTTAGTGAGTTCAGGCGGGCGGCCCCTGACCGGCAGGTTGACGTTGTCGACGTACTTCTCGCCAAGGAACAGGACACGCTCAACCATCTGGACGAATGACTGGAGCGACGAGATCGCCGACCACTTCGTCGGAGGCCCGGTGCGTCGCGTCGGGTTGTCGTACTCAATCGCGGCAAGTGGCTGGTCGGCATTCGTTGTCTGCAGATCGTTGAGAAGGCTTCGGACAAAGATGTTCAGCAGATCATCGTCAGAGAGCAGTACAACGCGGTCGATGCTGGGTGCCTTGGCGTTTCGATTCACGTCGACGAATAGTGCGCGAGCGGCGACATGGGGACTCGCGCCCGAGCCGATCAGGTCCGGGAACCAACAGACTGTGACAGGCACATGGACGTTGCGAAGGGTGTCGCCTGAATCGCTGCCGAACGCGGCCTCCACTCGGTCCTCGTAGAAGTGGCGATACCTAGCACCCCTACCGGCGTCGTCCCAACCGCCGTTCATCGTCCGGTCGATTGCCAGGAGCGCCATCGCTCGATGCTGACCGTCAAGCACGACGACCTTCGCGTGCTCATCGTTCCAGCTCAAACGGCCGTAGCGCAGCAAGCTCAAGGCATCGGCATCCGGGTTCCACAGGCGTTGGACACGAAATGCGTCGGCGAAGCACTGCTCGCTGTACTGCATCGATCCTTCCGTGTTCAGACGATCAGAACTCAACTCCGGGAACGTCCCGGGAGTGGTCGGGTCATCGAATGGGAGCAGGAGCGCCAGAATCGGCGGAAAGAACGAAGGGCCGGTCGTCGCGCTGCGCAGGAGGTAGGGCACGAGTTCCGTCGCCACGCGGTGGTCGTCGAGGTCGCGCTGGAGCAACTGCCCGAAGTTCATGTCTGCGACATCGAGTACCTCTCGAACCGGCCGCAGCTTTCGCGTCAGCCGGTGCTCCCAGTCGGTTCCCATCGCTCCGAGACGGGCATTCGTCATGATGTAGCTCACCCGGCCACTCAGCGTCTCGAACTCACCCCATGTGCCTTCGACGCGCTCGTGAAACTCGGCGGGTGGTACAGGATCAAGGTTGGTCATCCGCTATCGCCTTCCGAACAGTGGGTGCTGCCATCGATTGACCACGAATTCTGCGGCTTCGGCAATGTGTCTCCATTCGACGTCAGTGAGCTTGTCCAGCGAGGCAACGGGATATGGCGCGATCCACAGGGCCTCCGGCGGAATCCTCGCCACGGCGAGCCGGGCCCCCAACGTGTTACCCGCTACGGTCAGCGGATCGTCTCCGGCCGCCAAGTCGGCCCGAGCGTTCTCGTAGTCGCGCCGGTGGTCCATCCCTCGCTTGCGCAGTCCCTTGGCGACGCCTACGTAGATCGGTGCTGCCAGCCGTGGGGCTGCATGAAACAAGAGTTCCGCAAGCATTGGGCGGTGGACGGGGTCGCGCAACGCCCGGGACAACTCAGCTCCGGGCGTTGCACGCGCCCCAGACGCGAGATCCTCGATGAGCCGCGCGAAGCCAGTGATTCCGCCCTCCGGCAATTCCCCTGTCCACATTGCGCCGAGATGCCAACGGACATCAAGCGCGATGGGCGGGTGTCGAAGCGTGAGCGTGTGCGATGCGAGTCTGCTTCCGAGCGCCGAACTGCTAGCAACGTCTTCGGGTCCCGTGACCGGCACGGCGTACCATGCGTAGAGTCCCGCGCCGCTGGGCAGGCTTGTGACCTCTGTCATCGGAAACCACTCGGCTTGGCGTTCTGACATGCGGCACCGCCTGGCTGCAGATCATCGGGAACTGTGGACTTGTCCGGCCGTTCAGCTCGGACCTCACCTTCTCAGGAGGATGTTCCCCGATCCGAACGAAGTGTTCAAGCCAATTTCTTTCGAGGTCCTCGTCCCCTCTCTTCGGACCGGCTCCACGGTCTGCCGGCTTGGGCGAGCAAGCACGTCGCTAACGGCGGCCCGAGCGCTGCGCGCGCGACCTCGCGCGAGCCGACAAGCAGCCGCTAGGCGGGCGGGTAGCCAGTCGCCGTCGCTACTGTTGCGTCCGAGCGCGACAGATACTGAACTCATGAGGTGTCCTCATGTCCTGCAGGTGCCGTTGGGCAGGTCGCGTCGGCCGCCGGGAATATGCGACGAGATGACTGACAGCAAGCAAGGAACGCGCCGAGTGAACCGCTCGATTCGAAGAGCCGGAGCGAAGACTCGTCGAGCGATGAGCTCGGTGGTTGCGCCTTGACCGGCGCTGACGCGGATCGTGGTGGGCACCGGGCCTTCGTAGTCGATGACGCATGGCAAGTCTCGGCCGCCGAGTGGGCCGTCGTCGTTGCCGGTCAGACGACCCTGGGCGGCTTGCTAGGTCAGCTGGACAATGGCTTGCCGGTTCCTGCCGAAGTGGTGGCCGAGATCGAACAGCTGCTCGCTTCTCCGCTCCCACCCGCCGCTGCGCTGTCCGAGTTCGTCGAGAGCCTCCTGGCTGAAGCTCTCGAAGCAGACTTGCTGTTTGCTCGCGAGTGCAGCGATGACCCTCCGACTCTCGACGTCTTGGGTCGCGAGCAGGGCATCACCCGTGAGCGCGTGCGACAGAAGGTGGTTCAGGACATCGAACGGGTCAAGACCCAGTTGCATACCCCTAGGTACCGCTCTGTTCGCTGGGCGATGGAGCGATTCCGAGCCGAGGTGGGGCGGGTCAATCTGGTGGAATCTGCGGCGGTCCGCCGTTGGCGACGACATCTTGGCGAGCGCGCTTTCGAGATCTTCCGCTGGCTCTCGGGCTACTCCTACAAGGAAGCGTGGATTCTCGACGGGCCGGCAACGCTCACCGAACTCGTGTGGCAGGTCGACGACTTGGCAGGTGACCGGTGGCTCGTGTCCGTCGCGGAACTCAGTCGAGACCTCTCGTCATTTGGCGACGTTGAAGTGCTCGTACGCGTACTCACCGCGTCAGGTGCATGGCGCGACATCGGCGATGGATGGCTGGTTCGGTGGGACGGGCCACTCTTGACCAAAGCCGAGCGTGTTCTCAGGCTGACCTGCACACCGATGACTGCGGCCGAACTAGTCGCCGCGATCGGCCACGGCTCGGAGGGCACCATCAAGAACCAGCGCGGCGATCGCCTGATCCGGGTTGACAAACAGTTCCGTCTCGCGCTCCCCGAATGGGGCCTAGCAGGGTGCTGAAAAAGTCCCGGTTTGGTGCTCGCGTTGTGGCTGCGGGTGCGGGACACTGTGGGGATGCGCGGGACTGTTGATGCTCAGACGGCGATGTTGTCGACTTTGTCGACGGAGGATCTGATCGGGGCGGA